>JAYTUG010000435.1:0-4911 GCA_043744695.1 Gemmataceae bacterium | reverse complement strand
GGAGCGTGCCAATCGTGATGCCGCGCTCCGCTCCGAGGACTTCGCGTCGCGGCTAAACTTTATCACTCGTCCTGTTCGCGCAGCTTTGCGAGGATGCTGAAATCTTCGAGCGTCGTCGTATCCTGAGCGCCGGTACGGCCAGAGGCGATGTCGCGAAGCAGCCGCCGCATGATTTTGCCGCTGCGCGTTTTCGGCAGCGAATCGGTAAATCGAATCTCGTCCGGTCTGGCCAGCGCCCCGATTTCCTTCGTCACGTGGGCCTTCAACTCGACCTTCAATTCGTCCACCGGCGCGATGCCCTGTTTCAGCGTCACAAAGCAGACGATGCCTTCGCCCTTGAGGTCGTCGGGCCGGCCGACGACGGCGGCTTCGGCGACCTTCGGATGATTCACAAGGGCGCTCTCCACTTCCATCGTGCTCAGGCGGTGGCCGCTGACGTTGAGCACGTCGTCGACGCGGCCCATCACCCAGATGTAACCGTCGTCGTCCTGGCGAGCGCCGTCCGCCGTGAAGTAGATGCCGGGATAGTTGCTCCAGTAGGTGGCCTTGAAGCGTTCGTCGTCGCCGTAAATCGTGCGCATCATGCTCGGCCACGGGCGCTTGATCACGAGGAAGCCGCCCATGTTCGCGGGCACCGGCTTGCCTTCCTTATCGACGACTTCGGCGGCGATGCCGGGGAGCGGCTTCGTGGCGCTGCCGGGCTTCGTGGGAACGGCACCGGGCAGAGGCGAAATCATGATCGCGCCGGTCTCGGTTTGCCACCAGGTATCGACGATCGGGCAGCGGCCGCCACCGATGTGCTCGTGATACCACATCCACGCTTCGGGGTTAATCGGCTCGCCGACGCTGCCGAGCAGCCGCAGGCTCGAAAGATCGTGCCCCTTCGGATGCTGATCGCCCCACTTGATGAAGGCGCGAATCGCAGTCGGGGCCGTGTAGAACACGGTCACACGGTACTTCGCGATGATCTCCCAGAAGCGGTCTTCGCGCGGCTGGTTCGGAGCGCCCTCGTACATCACGACGGTGCTGCCGTTGGCGAGCGGCCCGTACACGATGTAGCTGTGCCCGGTCACCCAGCCCACGTCCGCGGTACACCAGTAAACGTCGTCTTCCTTGATGTCGAAGACCCACTTGTGCGTGAGCGAGACGCCGAGCATGTAGCCGGCGGTGGTGTGGAGCACGCCCTTGGGTTTGCCGGTGCTGCCGGAGGTGTACAGGATGAAGAGCGGGTGTTCGCTGTCCAGCGGTTCGGCGGGGCACTCGGCGGAAGCCGCCGCCATCGCATCGTGCCACCAGACGTCGCGGCCGGTCTTCATTTCGACCGCCGTGTTGCAGCGGTTGAACACGATGCACGTCTCGACGGTCGGCGACTTCTCCAGTGCCGCATCCACGTTCGCCTTCAGGGGAATGACCTTGCCGCGACGCCAGCCGCCATCCGCGGTGATGATGCACTTGCTCTTCGCGTCGTTGTTGCGGTCCGCGACAGCCTCCGCGGAGAACCCGCCGAACACGACCGAGTGCATGGCCCCGATGCGGGCGCACGCCAGCATCGCGATCGCGGCCTCTGGCACCATCGGCATGTAAATCGTGACCCGGTCGCCCTTGCCGACGCCCAGCGTTTTGAGTGCGTTCGAGAACTTGCAGACCTCGCGGTGAAGTTGCTGGTAAGTGAGCGTGCGCGAATCGCCGGGCTCGCCTTCCCAGATGATGGCGGCCTTGTTCTTCCGCCAACTCGTGAGGTGCCGATCGACGCAGTTGTAGGCGGCGTTCAGCTTGCCGCCGAGGAACCACTGGGCGTGCGGCGCGTTCGACCAGTCGAGCACCTTTGTGAAGGGCGCGAACCAGTCGAGTGTCTTGGCCTGTTCGGCCCAGAAGCCTTCGGGATCTTTGTCGGCCCACGCCGCGAGCCGGTCCCGCTCTGCGGCGTCGATGTGCGCGCTCTTGACGAACGCCTCGCTCGGCGGAAAGAGGCGGGTTTCCTTGAGCAGGCTGCTGATATTCACTTGGGGAGAGGCCATCGTTTGAATCTCGGAATGCGGAACTCGGAATGCGGAATTAAGAGTTGGATATAGGATATGGGGTAACGGTAGCGAGGGGCGAAATGACGATGCGCCAGAAGTTCTCCAGGAGGATGCGAGTTCCTTTCGTGCTGATGCTCGTTGGGCTCGCACTTTTAGCGGTGGGATTCGTCGCCGCCGCTCCTGGCGGAGGGCCGGAGCCGATGGTCGTGCTTCCCGGTTTCGCTTTATTCCTTGGCGCGAGCGTGTGGCTGCAATTGTTCGCGTTGCGCTGCACGGCTTGTTTTGGCAATTGCGGCCCCGTCATCATGCAGCAGTTTTCGTGGACGAAGGTCAGCGAGGCCGTGAAGTTCTGTCCTTTCTGCGGGATCAGCCTGGATGAGCCAACCGAAGAATCTCAAGAAGGATTCGAGTGAGCGCATGAACCAATTCACCATCGGCCTCGTGCAGATGTCGTGTTCGGCGGACAAGGCCGCGAACATGGCCAAGGCCGAGGCCGCGATTGCCGAGGCCGCCAAACGCGGGGCGCAGATTGTCTGCCTGCCGGAACTGTTCCTCGGGCCGTATTTCTGCCAGAAAGAAGACGCCGCACTCTTCGATCTCGCCGAGCCGATTCCCGGGCCATCGTCCGATCGCCTCGCCGCGGCGGCAAAGGCGAACAACGTCGTCGTGATCGGTTCGCTCTTCGAGAAGCGGATGCCCGGCGTTTACCACAACACCGCTACTGTCCACGACGCCAACGGCCAGTTCCTCGGCATCTACCGCAAGATGCACATCCCGGACGATCCGCTCTACTTCGAAAAATACTACTTCACACCAGGCGACCTCGGCTTCAAGGTCTTCGATACCAGCCGCGGTAAGGTCGGAACGCTCGTGTGCTGGGATCAGTGGTACCCGGAAGCGGCGCGGCTCACGGCGCTCGCCGGGGCCGAAATGATCTTCTACCCGACGGCCATCGGCTGGCATCCGAAGGAAAAGGCCGAGTACGGCGAGGCCCAACACGGCGCCTGGGAAACCAGCATGAGGGCGCACGCCATTGCCAACGGAACCTACATCGCCGCCGCGAACCGCGTCGGCCACGAAATGCCTCCCGATGGCGACCAGCAAGGTGGCCTGGAGTTCTGGGGGCAGTCGTTCGCCTTCGATCCGTTCGGGCGATTGCTGAAGCGGGCCAGCCACGACCAGGAAGAAGTGATCGTCGTGAACTGCGACCGCAAGCTGATGGAAGACGTTCGGCGGAACTGGCCGTTCTTCCGCGATCGCCGCATCGATGCATATGCTGGCATCACGAAGAGGGTGGCGGATTGAAATAGAGCCCGGCGTTCACGCCGGGTTCGTCGCCAACCGGCGTAAACGCCGGGCTCTATGAACTGGAGTTTCCCATGTTTCGGCTACTCGTTATCTCGTTTCTATTCGCAGTTTCCACCTCGGCGTTTGCCGCGGACTGGAAGCCCGCGTCCACTCCACTCATGACCAAGTGGGGCAAGCAGGTCACCCCGGCGAACGCCTGGCGGGAGTACCCGCGACCGCAACTCGTCCGCAAGGACTGGCTCAATCTCAATGGCTTGTGGGACTACGCGATCACGGCGAAGGACGCCCCCAAACCCGAGAAGTGGGACGGCCAGATCCTGGTTCCGTTCTGCCCCGAATCGGCGCTTTCGGGCGTTGGCAAGACGGTCACCAAGGACCAGAACCTCTGGTATCGGCGGACGGTCGAAGTTCCGGCCGGGTGGAAGGGGAAGCGCGTTCTGCTTCACTTCGGAGCGGTGGATTGGGAAGCGACGGTGTCCGTGAACGGCAAGGAATTCGCCACCCATCGCGGTGGCTCCGATCCGTTCTCGTTCGACATCACCGATGCGCTAAAGGAAGGGCCGAACGAGGTGGTCGTGAGAGTGTGGGATCCGACGGACACCGGTTCACAGCCTCGCGGCAAGCAGCAGATGAAGCCGGAAAGCATCTGGTACACACCGGTCACCGGCATCTGGCAGACCGTGTGGCTGGAGCCGGTGTTCGAGCACATGCATGTCACGGTCGTGCGCTTCACCCCGGACATCGACAAGGAAGAAGTGGAGGTGATTGTCGAGATCGCCGATCCGACCCCGGCTGTGTGGGCCACGGTCGCGATCGCCGGCGGCGAGACCCAGACGATTCAAACTGGGGCGAAGTACCGCTTCAAGGTGCCCAAGCCGCGGCTCTGGAGTCCGGACGATCCACACCTGTATCCCGTGAACGTGAAGCTGAGCAAGGACCTCGTCGGAGGAGCCCGCATCACCGGTGGCGAATCCGTCGACACGTATTTCGCCATGCGCAAGATCGCCGTCGGCAAGGACGACAAGGGCATCCCGCGGCTGATGCTCAACGGCAAGCCCGTCTTCCAGATCGGGCCGCTCGATCAGGGATGGTGGCCGGACGGACTGCTCACGCCGCCGTCGGACGAGGCCATGAAATACGACCTCGAAGTCCTCAAGAAGCTCGGCTTCAACATGCTCCGCAAGCACATCAAGGTCGAACCGGCCCGGCTCTACCACCACTGCGACAAGCTCGGTCTGCTCGTCTGGCAAGACATGCCCAGCGGCGGCGTGCCGAGTCGCGGGCAATTGATTCCGCCGAATGCGAAAGAGGACGCCTCGTTCACCGATGCCGAGAAGAAACAGTTCCGCACCGAACTGAAAGCGATGATCGACCACCTCCGCTTCTTCCCGTGCATCGTGGTGTGGGTGCCGTTCAACGAGGGGTGGGGCCAGCACGATACTAACGACATCTTGAAGTGGGTGAAGGAGTACGACCCGACGCGGCTCGTGGACGGTCCGAGCGGCTGGGCCGATCGCGGCTTCGGCGACATGAAGGACATGCACAACTACCCCGGGCCCAGCATGTTCCCGGCCATGCCCGA
>JAYTUG010000434.1:0-4924 GCA_043744695.1 Gemmataceae bacterium | reverse complement strand
CCCTCGAACACGCCGAGGATCATCCCGGCCCGTTGGGCCAGACCTTGCGAGCAGACCCGGGAGACGGTCATCTCCCGCAACATCTCCTGCTGGCGTTCTGTGATCACCAGTTTGGTTCCCCGGCGTCCCATCGCATTCTCCTGGCTGTCTGGGCGGACCGGAGGAGGAATACACAATTCAGACCGTCAGGGGAACCCCGTTTCGGTCGGGCACATCTAGGTACACGACCTGGTCGTCCGCGGGCTTCGCCAAGGTGCGGAGGGCCGCGCCGCTGATCGCGGGCTTGCCCCACCGCAACTCGTGGTCGTTCAAGGTCAGGCGGAAGTCGCGGTCGGAGCGGAACGCCACAAACCGCTCGGCCCCCTTTGCTCGCAGGTCAAACGTCTCGTCCAGGCGGATGTCTTCGAAGTCCCCAGTGGGAAGAATGGCGAAGAGGCTGAACTCGTCGATTTGCGCGAGGCCGGCCGCGCTGAGAATCTGGCGGCCCAAAGGACCCGGATCCATGACGATCACCGGGCGAAAGTTGAGGCTCTCGTCGCCGACGGCGATTCGGTACGAGGCCGCGGCGCGGATGGGGCGGCCTTCCCTGGCCGCAGAACCGATGTCTTCGGTGTCTGTTGGAGTGGATGATTTTTCGTTCACGAGGATTGTCCTTTCAGTAAATCCCAGGCACCTCGCCGTGGGTCTGAAGAATTAATCGCTCGACCGGTAAGCAACCGGTAACGTCAGCCGAGATTTTTTGTCCGCGGCCCCTCGGGGAGCGGACCGCAGATAAAAAACGCCGGGCAGCGGGGGCAGGTCCTGCTCTGTTTGAGCGGGAACCGACCGGCCTGAACGTCGTTCCCCATCCCGTCAATCGAAGCGCGTCGGTTCCGTAGGACGGCGGGCGTCATCGTGATGGGCGTTATTTCGCCGTCGCTTAAATGAATTCGCTCGACCGAGCAGTCCGAGGAATGGGCGCGCGCCGCAAGGAGGAACGCCGCGGTCGCGAGGCTCTCGTGGTCCTTCGAGCCCTTGTGCCCAGTGTCCACCCTACGCATCGTGATCTGCTCGCCGACATTTAGATGTTGGCTGGGCCGAATCACGATCACCCCTCCCGGAACCGGGAGGTGGAGGCGTGGGAGCGACTGGAACTCAGCGCCGACCGCGATTCCCGTGTGGAAGTTCAGAAGCCCTACGGCGATCTCCTTATACTCATCGCTGTAACCGTCGTCCGACGGCCCATGTTCGTCCCAAACGGCGTTAAGCACTGCCTCAAGCTCAATGAGCGAGGCTTCCTTGCCCCCGATTCCGTCCAGAACCTTCTGGACCGCGACATGCAACTGCATGAACGCGGTCTCCGTCCGACGGCCGCCCACATGAAGGATGTGCGTGTAGAGAAAGCGGCGCGGGCAGCGCTCGAATAGCGCAAGTTGGTGGTCGGTGAACGCGAACGGCCCGGTGATCGTCAGCGGCGCCGGCAACTCTTCCGGGCTCTGAGGTAGCGCCTTTGTCGGCTTGATTTGGCGGAGTGTGATCCGGGCGCCCAACCGGTCAATGAACGGCGACCGCGGGTGGTTCCTACCGGTTGACGTTTTCGTCGGAGAGTACAGGACGAGGCGGTCGCGGGCTCTCGATAGCGCGACAAAGAACAGGCACTCCTGTTCTTCACTGAGCGCTTCCTTGATGGCATCGATCGCCTTGCCGACGGCCCCGTCGATGAGCCCGTCAGGGGGACAATCATGCCGGCGACGAGGGCATTCGGCGAGCGGGGAAGGCTCGCGTTGGTCAGCCCGGGGATGTGGACAGCCCGGAACTCAAGTCCCTTGCTTCCGTGCATCGTCATCAGCCGAACGGCATCAATTCCTTGCGCTGCCGCGGGGAGCTGACGCAGGGCTCGCTCATCGGAGAAAAGAACCAGCCGACGAACCCTCGTGAGCAGGCGGGACCGCGGGAGCCCCTGACCGTGGGGTTGGCTGCGAAGGAAGTTCATGAATTGCCAGATCGCAATGCCGCGCGACCGCGTCCGAAGGTCTTCGGCCGTAGCAATCTCGGCGGCGGCCCGCGTGCGGTCGAGCAGCACCGTGCAAAGGATGGCCCACGGGTTAGAGTCTGCGGCAAATCCGACCAATAGTCCGGCAATGCCTCGAAGCCCCTCAAGCCGTGCGGGGGAAAGGGCCGTGACGGTGTCAAGGGCCCCCACCCACTCCATCGGCTCGTGGTCGTCCGTCCTGAGATGTGAGAGCAGTTCGGCGATGTCGGCAAGCGGCACGACGTGGGCCTTCTGCGTCGCGACGCGCAGCAGCCCCATCGCTCTGCGATCGACGAGGATCGACAGGAGCGAGAGGAGGTCCTTTATCTCTTCCCGCTCGAACAAGCCCCCGAGGTAGAGAACCGGGATGCCGAGGCTCTCAAGCCCTTCCGTCAATCGCCCCAGCCGTTCGTTCCCCGCGCTCAAGATCGCTTGGTCGCGGTACGCGTACCCCTCCTTGTGCCGTTCCTTGATCGCCTCCGCAACTGCTGCGATTTCTTGGTCGGCGTTCTCCACCGCCCGGTATTCGGGCTTCCGCCCAGCCGCACCACGGGCGGCTCGCAGGCCGATCTCGGCGCCGCGGACACTCGGAATCTCCGCAGCGAAAGTGAGGTCCGTATCGACCACTTCCTCGACACGTCGGTAATTCGTCGTCAGCCGCCCGCGAATCACCCCCTTAAAGTCCTCAAGGTCAAACCGAAACATGTTGAATGCGGAGGCGCCGCGGAACCGATAGACGGACTGCTTCACATCCCCGACCGCCCACAGATTTCGACCGTCGCCGACAATAGCCTTCAGGAGTCGCACGCTGCTCCGGTTTACGTCCTGATACTCATCAACAAGGATGTGCTCATAGCGCGCGGCCAGGTGCGCCCGGACGTCCGCGTGCTCCTTGCACAGGCACACCGGCAGTGCCACAAGGTCGCCGAAGTCGATATCATTTTTGGCCACCTTCATCTTCTCGTAGGCCGCAAACACGGTCGCCACTTCGAGGCTGCGCTCGGCGTCTTCTCGCTCTTTCGGGGTGGTGGCGGCCGCGAGCATCGACTCCGCCAGCGCCCGGTATCCGACGGAGTCGAAGACTTCGTCCCGCGCTCGCGAGATTGCATCAAGGATGCTCTTGATCGACCCCGATGGGTCTCTGAGGTCTTTGAAGTGCCGAAGGTCAAATCTCGGGTATTCGTCCTCCAAGAACGCGATAGCGTCTGTCCGCTCAAGAAGCTTGGGGTTGGGGGGTAGATTCAAGCGGTCGTGAAAACGCCGAATGATGTCGAGGCCGAAGCCGTGGAAAGTGCCGATCCAAATGCTCGCCGCGGCCGTTTGGTGTTTGGACCCGACCCGCTCGGCGAGTTCGCCCGCGGCCTTGTTCGAGAAGGTCAGAATGAGGATTTTCCCCGGCTCAACCCCTTTGGCAAGCAGGAAATCGACTCGGCCGGCTAGTGTCTGCGTTTTTCCCGCCCCCGGCCCGGCTTCAAGTAGGTACGGAGAACCCTCGTGCGTTGCGGCCGCTTCCTGGTCTGGCTTGAGCGGCTTATTCTCAACTTCTTTCGGCGCGGGGATCTCGAACCGTGGGAGTAGGAGCGCGTCGAGGAGTTGTTGCGCAACGACCGCGTGGGGCGCTCCGCGCCTCGACGCGATGGCGTCCGCCGAAGCCCCGTCGTCCACCGGAAGCTTTCGTACCCACGCTCTAACACTACAGCGCAGCGAATCTTTTGAGTTTCCGTTTTCTTTTCCGGTGCGCTTTGGCCGCGGCCTCGTTGCGTCGTTGGTGGTACTGCAGGAGGTCAAGCAGGCATTGGGTTTCCGTGGTTCCGCGCTGGCGGTCCAGAGACTTCCGGCAGAGCAGCCTCAACGCCCGGCAGACCTGCTCCAACGTCACCGCCGGATTTTTTTCCCCGAAGCCGCATCGTGTGCAGCGAGACAAAGGCCATCACCGTCAGACACAGCGCCAGGTGTCTTTTCAGCGACACGTAGCTGCGGCCCTCGAAGTGCGTCAGCCCGATTTCGTCCTTGGCCACCCGGAACAAATGCCCGACGTTCCAGCGCGTGAAACCCACGCGAAGCAACAGTCGCAGGCCGGTGCGCCGGGGCGACCGGGCGATGAAATACGTCACCTCGCCGGTCTCGCGGTTCCGGGCCTTGATTAGCAGGTGTCTCGCCCGGACGTCGTCGCCGAGGCACACCTCGATGCTTTTCGCCTGCCACACCGTCGCCGGGCCGGTTTGTCGCGACATCGCGAACGCCTTTGCCGTCCTCGCCCTCACGCCGGGCCGGGAAAACAAGGCTTCGGCGCCGGAATTGGCGGATTCCCCGGCGGTCCGGCATGAGAAGTTCTTCGGAACCTCGCCGACGTACTGTTGCCCGCTCAGATCGAGCAGGGTCAGGAAATTCGGCTTGCCGCCATAGCCCTCGTCGAAGGTCATCCAGTCGAACCGCCAGCCGTTCCCGTACGCCCGGGCGAACAGTTCAAAGGCGATGCGCCACTTGGGCCGGTGGAACATTCCCTTGGGAATGTCCGCCGCATCGCAACGATCACGGTCGTCGGCCCACGACTCGGGCAGGAACAGTTCGCCGTCGAGCAGCGCCTTGAAGCCGCCCGTCACCGCCGCCAGATGGACCGTGACGATGCCGTTGTCGATCTTGCCCAGGCAGCCGAGGTACTGCCGTTGCACCCCCGGCGTCTTTTTCCCTTGTTTCGCGGCGCTGGTTTCGTCGAAGACCGCCACCGTTCCCAAACCGTCGTCCGGCCGTTCGGCGACAACTTCACGCAGGTGTCGTTGAATGCCGTCGACGAGTCCGTTCTCGTCCCAGACGGGGTGAGCGTCTTTTAAGTTGGTGACAACCGGCCCGTTTGGTCACATCGCATTGGCCCAACAGGCTTCCCATTGTCCCTTCTCGCTCTTGAACAACGCC
>JAYTUG010000433.1:0-4934 GCA_043744695.1 Gemmataceae bacterium | reverse complement strand
GGGTGAGTGCCTAATCATTCACCCGGCGGCTCACGCCGCTCGGCTCGCCCGTTTGCCTTCCATATCGTTTCATCATGAATCTGCTTCACCAACTCCGTTCGTTCTTCGAGCCCGTGCTGAGCACCTTCGCGCCGGACCCCGCGAAGCTGCCCGATTATCTCGGCATGATCAAGGCCGCCGCCAACGCCGAGAACGGCGACTACCAGGCGAACTTCGCCATGTCGCTCGGCAAGGCACTCGGCAAGAAGCCGCAGGATGTGGCGAAGGACTTCATCGCCGCGTTGCCGGCCAACGAACTGGTTGAACCGCCGACGGTCGCCGGGCCGGGGTTCATCAACCTCCGCATTCAATCCGGCTTCCTCGCCAAGGCCGTTCATCAGATCGCGACCGACCCGAAGCTCGGGCTCGAACCCGCCGCCAAGCACAAGACCTTCGTCATCGACATGAGCGGCCCGAACGTCGCCAAGCCGCTGCACGTCGGGCACCTCCGCAGTACCATCATCGGCGACGCCCTCGCCCGCATCCTCCGCTCGCTCGGCCACACCGTCATCACCGACAACCACCTCGGCGACTGGGGCCTCCAGTTCGGAATCCTCATCTACGGGTACAAGAATTTCCTCGACAAACCGTCTTTCGAGAACGATCCGGTCCGGGAACTGGCCCGGCTCTACGTTCACATCAACAAGCTGTTCAAGAAGCCGGACGACGACGACGGTGCCGCGGACGATCCGTTGAAGAAAGCCTGCCAGGAAGAGATCGCGAAGCTGCACGCCGGCGACCCCGAGAACGTCGCGCTCTGGAATCAGTTCATGCCGTCGTGCCTCGAGATGCTCCGCCCCATCTACGAACGCCTCGACATCCGAATCGACTCGACGCTCGGCGAGAGCTTCTACAACCCCATGCTCCCCGACGTGGTGGAAGATATGCTCGCAAAGGGAATCGCTTTCGCGAGCCAGGGCGCGGTCGTGATCCCGAATGCGAAGGGGAACGTGCCGCAATCCGACGAGGAGCAGCGGAAGGAAGACCCGCCCGCCATCATTCGCAAGCGCGACGGTGCCTTCACCTACACGACGACGGACCTCGCAACGATCAAGTATCGCCTCGACACGTGGAAGCCGGACGCGATGCTCTACGTCGTCGGTGCGCCGCAGGCCCTGCACTTCAAGACGCTGTTCGCCCAGTCTCGCCGTTGGAGTTACGAGCAGGTCGAGTTTCAGCACGTTCAATTCGGATCGATGCTGGGTTCGGATCGGAAGCCGTTCGGCATGCGAAAAGGCGGCACCATCGAACTGATGGACTTGCTCGACGACGCCTCGCGGATCAGCCTGGAAAAGTACGAGGCGAGCGTGGCGGAACGCCTCACCAGCGGCCACAAAGTCTTCAAACCCACGGACGCGGAGAAGTGGGAAATCGCCGAGGTCGTCGGGGTCGGGGCCGTGAAGTACGCGGACCTCTGCCAAAGCCGCACCTCGGATTACGTCTTCGACCTCGATAAAATGACCGCGACGGTGGGCAACACGGCGGCCTACATGCAGTATGCCTACGCCCGCTGCCGAAGCATCTTCCGGGAAGGCGAAGTGAACGAGGCCCGCTTCCGCGCCAACCCGCCGATGGTGATTCTCGCCGAACCCGCGGAACGGAACCTCGCCCTGCAACTGCTGCGTTTCCCGGAGGCGGTCGAGTCCGCGGCTGCGGAGTACCTGCCGCACGCGATCACGAGCTACCTCTGGGATCTGGCGAAGGCCGCAAGCGTCTTCTACGAGAAGTGCCACGTACTCCAAGCGGCGACTCCCGAGCTGCGCGAGAGCCGACTGCTGCTCGTCGATCTGGTTGGCCGCGTGATTCAATCGGCACTCAAGCTTCTCGGCATCCGCACCGTGGAGCGGATGTAGCACCATTTAGCGGCGGGCTTGCCCGCCGTGTTTCGGGATCCACTCGGCCGGTAAACCGGCCGCTATATGGCGGAAAGACCATGTTCGTCGATCGCGTAGAACTGTTCGTCAAAGGTGGGGATGGCGGCCGAGGCATGGTCTCGTTCCGCCGCGAAAAGTACGTCCCCAAGGGCGGCCCCGACGGCGGCGATGGAGGCGATGGCGGCTCCGTCATCATTCGCGCCGACTCTAATGCCGACAACCTCGCCGGCCTCACCATGAAGAAGCATTGGCACGCCAAGAACGGCGAAGCTGGCATGGGCACGAAATGCGCCGGGTCCGATGCCGAAGACATCGTGCTGCTCGTCCCGCCCGGCACCCAAATCCGCGACCGCGAACGCGGCAACATCCTCCGCGACCTCGTCCACCTTGGCGACGAACTGATCGTCGCCAAGGGCGGTCGCGGCGGCAAAGGCAACGTCCACTTCAAGAGTTCGACCAACCGCGCGCCCCGCCAATTCGAACCCGGCGTCGAAGGCGAGGAGCGATGGATTAGCCTCGAACTCAAGGTGATTGCCGACGCTGGGCTCGTCGGTTTCCCCAATGTCGGGAAGTCCACGCTGCTCAGCCGCCTCTCGCGGGCCACGCCGGAAATCGCCCCGTATCCGTTCACCACGAAGCACCCGCACCTCGGCATCGTCACGCTCGGCGGCGACGCCGGGTTCGTGCTCGCCGACCTGCCCGGGCTCATCGAAGGGGCCGCCCAGGGCGTCGGCCTCGGCCACGAATTCCTCCGCCACGTCGAACGCACCCGCGTCCTCGTCCACCTCGTCGAACCGTTCCCTTCAGACGAGTCCGACCCCGTGAAGAACTATCGCACGATCCGCAAGGAACTCACCGACTACGCGATCCCACTTCACAAGAAGCCCGAGATCGTCTGCGTGAGCAAAGCCGAACTCACCGGCTCCGAAGAAGTGCAACAACGGCTCGAAGCGGACCTCGGCGTTCCGGTGCTGCTGATGTCCGCGGTGACCGGCCAGGGGCTCTCGAAGCTCGTGAGCCAGATCGCACTGTTGCTCGAAGAGATTAAACGCGAAGAAGCACTGGCCGAGAAGCGGAAGAAGCCGACCGAGTTTCCACTTGAGGCTGCGGTTCGCACGGAGGATTTTAAGACGGGTGCGGTCTCGGAGATCACGTCATGACTCCGGACGTGGTCGTGGACATCGGCAACAGCCGAATCAAGTGGGGCGTTTGCAGCGAAGGCCGCGTGACCGACGTGCTGCGTTTGCCGCTGAACGATCCGGCGGCGTGGGACGCGGCCCTCGTCAAGTTGCCTCCGACGAACTACGCCCGCCAGTGGGCACTCGGCAGTGTCAACCCGCAGGCGCTGCTCGACTTCCTCGGCTGGTCCTACCACCACGGCGGCTCGGCACCCTTCGAAGATCGGCACTTCCTCCCCATCGAACTCAACGTGGATGAACCGGACAAGGTCGGCCTCGACCGGCTCTTCGGTGCCGTCGCGGCGAAGGCGATGGTGCCAGCCGGTACGCCGGCCATCACCGTGGATGTGGGCACCGCCGTCACCGTGAACTTCATCGATGCCGAGGGCGTGTTCTGCGGCGGCGCGATCATGCCCGGCCCAAGACTCATGGCACTTTCACTCCATCGCTTCACCGCGAAACTGCCTCTTGTTGAAGCCGAAATCATCGAAGACTTCCAACCCGCGAAGAACACGACCGACGCGATCCGCCTCGGCCTCGATGCCATGCTCAACGGCGGCGTCATGGCGCTGCTCGGCCTCTTCGCGGACCAGTGCGAAACGACGCCGTGGCTCTTCCTCACCGGCGGCGCGGAGCACCTGCTGAGCGCCCGCATGCCCTCGCTTCCGGAAACGCACATCGTTCCAACCCTCGTTCTCGAAGGGATCCGCATCGCGGCGGAGTCGCTGAAACTGCAAGTGATCCGTGATTGACACCCGAGTGTCACTGCTCACGCCCTCCGGCGCGGGAGCCATCGCGACGGTGGAAGTGGCCGGCCCGCAAGCCTGGCCGATAGTGCGGCAACTCTTCAAACCCGCCGGCAAGAAACCGCTTCCCGAGTTCCCCGAACTGCATCGCTTCTGGTTCGGCAAACTCGCCGACGGCGACGAGGTCGTGCTCGCCGTGAAGCAGGTCGAACCCGAGACGCGAATCGAAGTTCACTGTCACGGCGGACGCCGGGTCGTGCGCTGGGTGCTAGATTTGTTTGCCGCTTGCGGCTTCGCGATTGTGCCCGCGGGCGCTATCGCGAAGCCGCAAGCGGCAAAACTCATCCACGCCCCGACTCTCCGCACCGCGTCGATCCTGCTCGATCAGTACCACGGCGCCTTCGAGCGAGCCATTCGCGACCCACTCAACCTCGCAGAACTCGCGTCGTTCGCCCCGCTCGGTCGGCATCTCGTCGAACCGTGGAAAGTTGCCATTGCGGGGCCGCCGAACGTCGGGAAGAGTTCGCTCGTCAATGCGCTGGCCGGTTATCAGCGGTCGGTCGTGTCCGAATTTGCCGGCACGACTCGCGATGTGGTCACGGTCCAAGTCGCTTTCGACGGCTGGCCCGTGGAACTGGCCGACACCGCGGGATTGCGCGAAGCCTCGGGCCTCGAAGCGGAAGGTATCGAACGAGCCGAGCGCTTCATCAGCGCAGCCAATCTTGTGATCTGGGTGATGGATGCGTCGGGCACTCCAACGGAATGCGACCCTTGCTTGCGCGTCGGGCTCGGCGTGATCAATAAGATCGATTCACTGCCGGCCTGGGATGTGTCGCAGTTTCCCGATGCACTTCGCGTCTCCGCCCACACGGGAGAAGGCATCGCTGGCCTCGCCGCAAGTATCGCACGACGCCTCGTTCCACATGCACCACTGCCCGGAGCCGCCGTCCCGTACACGCCAGAACTGGCCGATCTGGTCGAGCGCGCCCATCGCGCCGCCACTCGCGAGGAAGCGATGGCGTTCATAGAACAATGCCAACGCGATTGAACCCGGAGCCTCTCTCATGCAGCTTGGAAAAATCCGCCGCCCGTCCGGC
>JAYTUG010000432.1:0-19373 GCA_043744695.1 Gemmataceae bacterium | reverse complement strand
AGTTACAAGATCGACATCTCGAACCCGAAGACGCTTTCGCTCGAACAGAACGCCGTGGTGCGGAACGAACTCGCGGACCTGAAGGACGCCGAGGTGCGGCTGATCTCCGGCTACCCGAGCGTGCAGTTCGCCCACGTGCGTTCGCCGCTTGCGCCGCGCACGAGTTGGGCCGCCTTCTTGCAGGAACTCGCCGGCTCCGGCGGTCGGGACAACAACGACGCCTTCGGCAACAGCGTCGCCTCGCAGAACAACGCGCGGATCAACTACAACCCGACAGGCAACGAGTTCCCTGGTCTCGGTGCGATTCCCACTGGTGAAGGCGTGGACCTGCACTATCAACCGATCGGTAAGCGAACACTCGCCGAGGGCGAAACGCTTTCCCTCTCCGTGGCCTCGGGCAAGGCGGACTACGAACGCATCGTCGAGTGGCTGGAGCCGGACAACCGGAACGAGTTTGGGCAGCAGAAAGACCGAACGGACGCGGACGACGAATCGGCCTGGGACGCGATCAAGTTCAAGAACCCGCTCGCCTTCCCCATGACCACCGGCCCCGCCATGGTCACGTCCGGCGGCGAGTTCAACGGCCAGCGCACCAGCTACTGGGTGAACGCGGGCGAGGAGATGGTACTCCGCGTGAACAAAGCCCTGAGCGTTCGCACGCGGGCGATCGAGCACGAATCCCAGGGGAAGGAACTGGCCGTGGCCCGCGATGTGGTCTGGGTCGGTGGCCGGCAGTTCCGCAAGAGCACGGTGGAGGGCGAACTCGCGGTGAGCAACCACCGCAAGGAAGCGATTTCGCTGGTGCTGCGTCGCCGCTTCTCGGGCGAACTCGTGACGGCGGAAGGAATGCCCAAGGCTTCGCTGCGCGAGGAGGGCGTCTATTCGGTGAACAAGCGCAACGAACTGCTCTGGACGCTCCCGCTGAAGGCGGGCGAGGAGCGGAAGCTCAAGTACGCATACACCGTACTCGTGCCGTATTGATCGAGCCCGATGCGAGGAATCACTCTTCCTCTTCTTCCCGTTCTTCCTCCTCGCTGCGGCGCTCGGACTCCAGCGAGATCACGGCCTTCGGGTCCGCGTGCGGGTCGTTCTCCACGGCGATTCCCTGGTTGAATTCCTCCCCATCCACGATCAGAACCACGCGATAAGAACCGGCGGGCACAGCAGTCGTGCCGCCGCCACTGCGGTTGAGGCTCCAAGGTTGACGGTGGAAGCCGACCTCCTTCGAAGCGTTGCGGAAATCCCAGACCAGCTTGCCCGAGGCATCGAGAATCTTAAGCGTGAGTTCCTTGGCGGGCTTCGTCAGGGAGTAGTCGATGAACGCCCGGCGATCCGGGTTCGTACCGTAGAACTTGCGGAGGTTCTTGGAATATGGCGACTCTTCCAGGTCGGCACGCAGCATCCAACGAACGGCGGCGGCCGGGGCGAAGAGCGTGACCGCTTCCTTCAACGGGTCGATGGTCTTGTCGCCGTCGGGCTTGGCGGTCATTTGCCGGAGGCTGGCGACATCGAGAATCCAGATGCTGCGGCCGTGGGTCGCGACCACGATCTCGCTCGCGGTCGTGGGCTGAGCGACTTCATGAATGGCAACCGTGGGCAGGTTCCCGTTGAGTTTGGTCCACGTCGTGCCTCGGTTCACGGAAACCCAGATGCCGAACTCGGTGCCGACGTAGAGGAGGTCGGGGTTCGTGATGTCTTCGCGGAGCACGCGGGTGGAACCGAACGCCGGGAGGTTGGAAGCGATCGGCTTCCACGTTTCGCCGAAGTCCTCGGTGACGAAAATGTACGGCTTGTCGTCGTTGGAACGGTGGGCGTCCAGCGCCACGTAGCAGCGGCTTTCCTTCGCTTTGCTCGCCTCGATGGTCGAGACCCAGCGCGGGCCGGGTAGCCCCGCGGCCTTCAACTTCTCGTAAACGTTGGTCCAGTTCAGCCCGGCATCCTTGGTGATCCAGAGGTTGCCGTCGTCGGTTCCGGCCCAGAGTACGTCGGAGTTGCGCGGGCTCTCGCACAGGGCCGTGCCGCTGCCTTTCTTCGTGCGGGTGATTTCCGGCGAAATCACTTTCATACCCGCGCCTTGCTTCACGGACCGCGTGACGTACTGCGACGCGGCGTACACGATGCCGGGGTTGTGGCTCGACAGGATGAACGGCGTGTTCCAGTTCTTGCGGGCTTCTTCGCCCTGCTTCGGGGTGCCGGGTCCGAAGCCGCCGCGTTCGCCGGTGCGGAGGTTGTGGCGGAGGATGTTCCCGTTCTGGCTCTCGGAATAGACGAGGTCCGAATCGTTGGGATCGATGCGGCAGACGAATCCGTCGCCGCCGTGGATGGTGCCCCAGTCGTCGTTCACGGGGCCGACGTTGCGGAGCACGTGCGACGGCCCAACCCAGCTTCCGTTGTCTTGAAGTCCGCCGAAGATGCGGTACGGTTTGCGATTGTCCACCGCGACGTGATAGAACTGTCCGAGGGCGAGCACGTTCATGTGGTCCCAGGTGGTGCCGCGATCGTAAGTGCTGTAGAAGCCGCCGTCGCTACCGAGCAGCATGTGTCGGCTATCTTTCGGGTTGATCCAGAGGGCGTGGATGTCCGGGTGAACTTCGCGGAGGCGTAAGGGATCGAACTTCTTGCCGCCGTTGGTGCTCTTCCAAAGCGACGTATCGCCAGCCGCGTAGACGAGGTTGTCGTCGTTGGGATCGACGCGAAGCTGGCTGAAGTAGAAGGGCCTCGGGTTTAGGCTGTTCGCGCGGGTCCAGGTGTCGCCGTCGTCCTTGGAAACGTAGACACCTCCGGTCTGGTAGCCGTCCTTGCCTTGATCGTCTTGGACGTTGGCCTTCTGACCGCCGACCTGCGTGCTGAACAGATATGGACGCTGCGGGTCGGTTGGCTGCTGTCCGCCTTGGCTAGCCGCGAGCGTCACTTCCACTTCGCGGCTTTTCTTGTCCTTGAGTACCGTGACCTTCACCTTGTCCCCGGCCTTGAAGGTCGAGAGTGCGGTGCGGAGCGTGGCCTGATCGGTGACCTTCTTGCCGTTGATGGCCGTCACGATTTCGCCCTTTTCGAGGCCGGCTTTCTCGGCCGGTCCGTTGGTCGTGAGGGCCCCGATTTCCACGCCTCCTTCGGCCGGCGCGATCTGGATGCCGAGCACGGGCGGCGCATTCTTGGGCGTCGGATCCTTCTTCGGGGCCGGCGTCTCGCGCGGCTCCAACTTCACCTCGATGACGACGTTCTTGTCGCCTCGCTTCAGGGTGAACTTCGCGATTTCGCCCGGCTTCTTCGTCGCGAGGTAGCCGATGAACTCGTCGTACTTCTCGATCTTCTTCTCGTCGACCTGCGCGATTACGTCGCCTTCCTTGATGCCGGCCTTACCTGCCGGAGCATCGTCCGGTGCGAGCTTGACCGTGAGCCCGGCTTTTTCGTCTTCTGTCGTCAAGCCAAGGTAGACGGCGAGCGCCGGCCGGCCCATGCCGATGCGTTCGGTGTCCACGATCGCGTACACGAGCCCCGGGGTTTTGTGCGAGTAACCGAGCCCGATGCGGCCGGTCTTCACGGTGGGCAGGCCGTTCTTGAGAGCAGCGTCGGTCAGCTTCTTCCAGGTGGTTCCGCCATCGACGGATTTGAAGAGCCCGCCGCCGGGGCCGTGGCCCGTGAACGGGCCGTACTGATCGGTTTGGCCCCAGCCATCCGCGGCACCGAAGAAGCCGTCGAACTCGTCGCGCTTGCGTTCCCACATGCCGACGAGCAGCGTCTCGGGGTTGAACGGATCGAGGCGGAAGTCGATGGCACCGGTCTTGTCGTCCACGTAGAGAATTTTCTTCCAGGTCTTGCCGCCGTCGGTGGTCTTGAAGAGCCCGCGTTCCTCGTTCGGCCCGTAAAGCCGGCCCAGCGCCCCGACGTAAACGGTGTTTGCATCCTTCGGGTGAACGACGACCTTGCCGATCTGGAAGGACTGTTTCAACCCCATGTTCGTCCAGGTTTTGCCGGCATCGGTGCTCTTGTAAACGCCGTCGCCGTAGCTCACGGAGTTGCGGGGGTTGTTCTCGCCGGTGCCGACCCAGACGATTTTCGGATCGCTCGGCGCGACCGCGACATCGCCGATGGAGACGGTCGATTCCTTGTCGAAGAGGATCTCGAAGGTGGTGCCGTTGTTGGTGGTTTTGATGAGGCCGCCGGACGCGGTGGCGACGTAGTACGTACTCGGATCCGATTCCACGACGGCGAGTGCCGTGATGCGGCCGCCCATGTTCGCGGGCCCGACCGATCGCCACGTCATCTTCTTGACGTAACTCTCCGGGATGGTACTCACGAACTCCGGCACGGGCCGCGGTGCCGGCGCGATGACCGGTGGATCGGCGGACCAAGTAGGCAGTGCGAACAGAGCGACGGCAAGCAGGCCGAAAAACGGCCCGCGAACCCGAAGGGCAGTACGGTTCACGGTGCGACTCGCGAAGGAAGACAAGTTTGAGGAGGTGGGCGAATTGTACCGCAACGGTGAAATGCTTCCAGCCATCGCGGGTGCATTAGGCTCTGTTAATAAGTGAAAATCCTTGAACGCTAGTTCACCACGAAGGCACGAAGACCACACAAAGGGCCACAAAGTAAAGCCAGGTTCATCACGATCCTTTGTGTTTCTTTGTGTGGTCTTCGTGCCTCTGTGGTGAAATGTGCGAGAGGGCGTGAGGGCCTTTCCCAGGTTAACGGTTCTCAAACAGAACCTAGAGTTGCAAGAACCACTTCATCAAGCCCCAACCGGGGTCGAAGCTCAGTTCGCTGGCGGCGGCAGTGGGTTCATCGTAGCTCGATTGGCCGCGCGGTGCGACGCCCGTACCGGCCACGGCAAACGGGACCGCACCGTAGGCGTGAGCCCGCGTGCGGATCGTCGTGCGATGGTCCGGCGACACGAGAATGCGCCAGTCGTGGTAGCGAGGCAACGCCGCGAGCAACGGGCCGACGATGTGCTCGTCGATGCGTTCGAGCGCCTTCACCTTTTCGTCGGCGCGGCCTTCGTGCGAAGCCTCATCCGGGGCTTCGACGTGAACGCAGACGAGGTCGAAGGCGCCGAGTGCTTCGACGGCGAAGCGGCCCTTGGCGGCGTAGTCGGTGTCGAGGTAGCCGGTGGCACCGGGCACGTCGATGCGGTGCCAGCCGAGGAGGACGCCGACTCCGCGAACGAGATCGACTGCGGAAATGATGGCTCCGCTCGGGCCGTAGGTCTCAGTGAACGACTGGATTCGCGGAGCCTTGCCTTGGCCCCAGAGCCAGATCTGCGTCGCGGGCTTCTCGCCGTTCGCGATTCGCTTCTTGTTGATCGGATGATCGGCGAGGATCGGCTTGCTGGCTTCCATGAGTTCGCGGAGGAACTCGGCTCCTGGGTGCGCGGGCGTCTCGCCCGCTTCGGCTGAGCCAAGCGGCCGAGACGGCCGCGCACCCAGGTGCGGAAGATAATCCGCGACGGGTTTATCGGGGATGTCGTGCGGCGGTTGCGTCTGCAAGCCCTCAAATGGCCCGACCGCACTCGGAGAGTGCGGACGACCCGCGCGCCAAACGAGGATGTTCCGATACTGCACGCCGGGATAGAATTCGATGGTGCCGCCGGCCAGTTCCTTGCCGCCGAGTTCGCGTTGAAGCGCCTGGATCAGCGGCGCGCCGTCTTCGCTGGAAATGTGGCCGGCGGTGAAGTCCTTCATCGTGCCGTCGGGCGCGTGGATCAAATTGCAGCGAATGGCGTAATCGTTGGGGCCGAGGTGGATGCCCATCGCGGCGGTTTCGAGCGGAGCCCGGCCGGTGTAAACCTTCAGCGGGTCGTAGCCGAACAATGAAAGTGTGGCGACGTCGGACGCCGGCGTGAGCGAGTCGGGGACGTTGTTCGCGCGGCCGACGACGCCGAGTCGCGCGATGCGGTCCATGTTCGGCAGGTGGGCCGCTTGAAGCGGCGTTCGCCCACCGAGAGCTTCGAGCGGCTCATCGGCACATCCATCGGGGATCACGATCGCGTATTTCATGGAAGGGATTCAAAGGACTTCGAGGATTTGTTCGCCGCCGTGGGCCGGGTTGCCGATGAGCTTTTTGGCCGACAGGTCCACGAGCCAGTCTCGATCATACCATGTTCGCCTTCGCAATAGCGGGCGTGAGGCCGGTTGCGGCCACCAGTGGAACCTGCATCGACTCGGGCACCGGCTTCAAATAACTCGTTCCCACATCGACCTGCTCCAGCCCGCCGGACTTGCAAAGCGCCACGATCTCCGGCCGGTTCGCATCCGCTTGCAGTTCGCAGATTCCGAAGAACTGGTCCTGCAAGAACCGGAGAATCTGGGAGACCAGCAACTTGGCGAGCCCCTGGCGGCGCAGGTCCGCCCGAACTTGGATGTCGAGAATGCCGGCCGAAGGGAATCCCCAACGCCAGCTGTAGCCTTCGAGCTCCCAGACCACGGCCCGCGCGCAGGGCATATTATTCGCCAGCTTATCGATCATGCGGAACTCGACGGGCTCGAGCGTTCCCCACACGTTGTCGTGCCACCAGGAACCGACCGCGGCAGCCCGTAGAACTTGAACCTCGTAGCGACGGCGCAGCATGCCGAACCGCGCATCCGCCACGGTGAGCGGCTGATCGAGCTTCCGCTGAAAGACGAGCGTTTGCGAATCGGAGGAATAGCCGAGCGAGCGGAAGAAGGGATCGGCATCCGGGTCCGAAGCCAGGAACCCGGGGCAGTTGGTTCCGCCGTAGAGCCCGAAACCGAACGGGCACTGCGGCCAGACCGGACCGGCGCGAAACGTCCTGGCTCCGCGCTGAGCCAGATATTCTTCGCACTTTTGCACGAGCCCGCGGCCCACGCCTTTTCGCCGATCGGTCGGACGCACCGCCACCGAACAAATCACGCCCTCGGCGAACGACAGTTCGGTCATCTGTTCGTTGGAAGCGAAGCCCGCGAGGCCGTAGCCCTGAATGCGGCCCGAGTCTTCGTCGATCGCCACGATCAGGCCATCGTGGTCGAAGTAGGATTTGCTGAAGACCCAGCGTTCGAGCAACCCCGGCGTGCGGAGCGGGTACGCTCCGCGCGCAGTATGGGATTCGTTCCAAACGTCGGCGAGCGCCGGCGGGTCCGTATTGCGAAAGCGGCGATAAATGGTCACAACAACTCTCGATCGACCGCCGGGGTGAAGAGAGGTAGAACCTCCGCGCCGCGGTGAGCCCGGTTCAAACCCATAATATAACGCACGGCGGATCGTGGATAGTGTTAAGCAGAGGATCGTCGCTTCCCCGGAGAACCCGATGCCCCGATTCTTCTCGCTCGCTTGGCTCGTTTTGGCAACACCTCTGTCCGCCGCCGACTGGCCGCAGTTTCACGGGCTAGGCCGCGACAATCAATCCACCGAGACGGGCCTGAACTGGAACTGGCCGAAGGACGGCCCGCCGATCGCGTGGAAAATTGAAGTCGGTCAAGGTTGGGCGGGGCCGGTGGTCGCCGGGGAACGCGTGATCCTCTTCCATCGAGTCGAGAACGACGAAGTGATCGCGTGCCTCGATCCGGCCACGGGCAAGGAGAAGTGGAAGTTCGCCTACCGCACCCGCTATCGCGACGAGTTCGGCTTCGATGCCGGCCCGCGTTCCACTCCCGCGATCGCCGGCGACAAACTCTTCACCCTCGGGGCCAACGGCGACCTGCACGGCCTCGAACTCGCCACCGGCAAGAAACTCTGGTCGCGGAGTCTGCTCGCGGACTACGACGCGAGCAAAGGCTTCTTCGGCATCGCCTGTTCACCCATCGTGGTCGGCGGCAAACTGCTCGTGAACGTCGGCGGTCGCGGGGCCGGCATCGTCGCCTTCGACCCCGCCACCGGCAAGGAACTCTGGAAGGCCAACAACGATGCCGCGAGCTACTCCTCGCCGACCGTCGCCGAGATCGATGGCAAGACGCTCGCACTCTTCCTGACGCGAGAAGGGCTCGTCGCGCTCGACCCCGGCACCGGGAAGGTGAGCTATACGTATCCCTGGCGGCCGCGGCTCAACGAGAGCGTGAACGCCGCCACGCCGCTGGTCTGGAAGAACGACATCTTCATCACGGTCTCCTACGGCACGGGCGCGGTGCTGCTTCGGCCCAAGGGTACGGAACTGGAGGAAGTCTGGGCGAGCGACAAGTCCATGTCCTGCCAGTTCAATACGCCGGTGCGCGTCGGCGATTACCTCTATGGGGCGCACGGTCGCGTCGATGCGCGGAACGTGGACCTGCGCTGCGTGGAGTGGAAGACGGGCGCGGTGAAGTGGTCGCAGCCGAAGTTCGGTTCGACGACCCTGATCGCGGTCGATGGCGGTCTGATCGGCATGACGGAAACAGGCGACGTCGTGCGGTTTGAAGCCTCGCCGGAGGCCTTCAAAGAGAAGGCACGGGCTTCGATCCTGGGTAGCCCAACGCGTGCAGCACCGGCCCTGGCCGATGGCCGATTCTATGCACGCGACGGTAAGCACTTGGTTTGCGTAAAGCTCAAGTAGCGGTCCGGTGTTAACGCTTGTGAGCGCGGTACCAGTTAGCGCAAGTGTAATCCAACGGAAACTTCCCGGAATTACTTGCGAACCCGCCGTTTCTGCACTAGCGTGTGCCCCCCAACGGCGACTATTCTCTCAACAGATGGTACCCCTCGGCCCCTCCCGAGTCGTCGACATGCATCGTCGCACCTTTCTCAAGTCCGCTCTCGCAGCCGCGATTCCCGTGGCACCCATTACGGCGGCTTCCTACGGGCTGTACGAAGCCGGATCGGCGCGCATCGAGCGGCCGACGGTTGCGATGCCGCAACTTCCTGCCTCGTTCGACAAATTGCGGATCGCGTTCCTCACGGACATTCATCACGGGCCCTACGTCGGGCTCGATTACGTCGCCTCGATCGTTCGCACGACCCTGGCACTCGGGCCGGACCTGATTCTCCTCGGCGGCGACTACGTGAGCAAAGAGGCCAAGTTCATCGCTCCGTGCTTCGAAGTGCTCGCGGGGTTGAAGGCACCGCTCGGCGTGTTCGGAGTCCTCGGCAATCACGACTATCGCCATGGGTTGGCGGAAACGAAGGCCGCGTTCGCCGCGGCGAGAATCGAAGAACTCACGAATTGCGGCGTCTGGCTCCGTCGCGGCACCAGTCGCCTGCGACTCGGCGGCGTCGACGATCTCTGGTACGGCAAGCCGGACGTTCGGCCCGTTCTCGCCGAGGCGACCACGAGCGACGCGTGCCTGCTCGTGAGCCACAATCCGGACTACGTGGAAAAGATGTGGGATTCCCGCGTCGGCCTCGTACTCAGCGGCCACACTCACGGCGGACAAATCTACGTGCCCGGTTACGGTGCGCCAATCGTGCCCAGCCGCTACGGGCAGAAGTACCTCCACGGCCTCGTCCAAGCTCCTGTCACGAAGGTCTATGTCTCCCGGGGCCTCGGTACCGTCACGCCGCCGATGCGCTACAACAGCCACCCGGAACTCACGCTGCTCACGCTGACAGTCTGAACCTGATAGAAGATGTGGCAATAAGTGTAGTCAATCCGCATGGCGCGATCTCACGCTTCCCGATCCGCGATTCGGGCGCGGGCGCGGGCCAAGATCATCGCGTGGTCGAACGCCAACTTCGGCAACTTGTCCAGCGGATACCACGCGACTGCCTTGGCATCGTCGGCCGCGATCGGCTTCAATTCGTTCGCATTCACACGCGCCAGATACACCACGCTGATGGTCCAGCCGCGCGGGTCGCGACCCTGATCGCCCGCCGTGTGAAGTTGCTCGAGATCCGCAACGTCCAGGCTCGTTTCTTCCTTCAATTCGCGGCGAGCCGCGTCCGCGAGTTTCTCGTTCTCCTCGACGAAGCCGCCCGGCAAGGCCCACGTTCCGGCGAACGGGTCTTTCTTGCGCTGAATCAACAGCACGCGCGGCCGCATCTCGCGGGTGGCCAGCACCACATCCACCGTGACTGCGGGTCGCGGATACTCGTAGCTGAACTTCGCGCGTTTTCCGACCATCAGCGAACTCCCTCGAACAGCGTGGTGCCGATCCGCACGTGCGTGGAACCTTCTTCAATCGCGGCTTCGAAATCATTGCTCATGCCCATCGAGAGGCACGGCAGAGGCAATCCCGTTGCAGAACGCATTCTTTCTCGAAGTTCCAACAACTCGGCGAACGCGGGCCTGCACCGTTCCGGATCGTCGAAGAACGAGGCCATCGTCATGAAACCCTGCAGGCCGACCCCGGCGAGTGACACCAGCTTGTCACTGAGTGCGGGCACATCTTCGGGCTGGAAGCCGCCTTTGCTTTCCTCGCGGCTACAGTTCACTTCCAGGAGTACCGGCACCGGCACTCCCCGCTTCCTTCCGAAGGCATCGAGCGCTTCCAACAAACGTAGGCTATCGACGGAGTGAACGAGTGCGGCGAGCGGAACCGCGCGGTCGATCTTGTTGCGCTGCAAGTGGCCGATGAGGTGCCAGCGGGCTTCGGGAATCGCGGCGGCTTTCTTCCAGACTTCCTGCGGTTTGCTCTCGCCGAGATCGGTTAGGCCCAGTTCGTACGCGACCTTCGCGACCTCGGGCGAAACGGTTTTCGTCACGCCGATGAGCGCGACCTCGGTTGGTTGGCGACCGGCCTTCGTGCAAGCCATCGCGATGCGCGCCCGCACGGCGGAAATGCGTTCCGAAAGGATCGAATGAACGTCGTCCATGAGTGCCGATCAGCCTGGGGGCCAGGTGAAGTCGCGACCGCCCAGGAGGTGCAGGTGCAAGTGCGGCACGGTTTGCCCCGCGCCTTCCTTGCAGTTGATGACGATGCGGTAGCCGGCGCTCAGCCCGAGTTCCTTGGCCAACTTCGCGGCCACGACGTGCAAATGGCCGATCAGTGCGGCATCTTCTTCCGCGATGTCGTCGTGCGTGCGGATCACCTTTTTGGGAATGATCAACAGATGGACCGGAGCCTTCGGGCCGATGTCGTGGAACGCGAGGCACCGGTCGTCTTCGTAGGCGATCTTCGCGGGGATGCTTTTGTCGATGATCTTGAGGAAGATGTTGTCCGCGAGCATGTCGCAACCTCGGGCTGGCGATATGAAGTCACGATAGCGAGTCCGGCTCACCCCGAGTAGCGCGTCATGTGGGTCGTGGGAATCGACGAAGCCGGTTACGGGCCGAACCTGGGGCCGCTGGTGCAAGCCGCCGTGGGGCTGGACCTGCCCAACGACGACCCCGCTGGCTGGGAAACGATGAAGGCCATCGTGCGGCGATCGCACGAGAAGGCCGACGGCCGATTGCTGATCGACGACTCGAAGAAGGTCTACACTCGTGGCGGGTTGAGAGCGCTGGAACGAGGTGTCGGGCACGCGTTGAGTTGGGAGTCGGGCACCTTTGAAGCGCAACTGAGCCGCCTGCTTCTTCCGGACAGCCTGGCCGATTTGAAGGGAGAGATTTGGTTCGACGGAGAGGAACTGCTGCCGATCGGCACCGACGAATCCCGTCCCATTCTGCCGGAGTTCGCATCTTGTTTGGCGGTTTCCAATCTCGTTCCGACAACGCTCTTCAATCGAGTTGTCGATGGCTCGGGTTCGAAGGGCACCGTACTGGCGTGCGGGCTCTCGGCACTACTCGTTGCAACGCGAAGCATCGGTAGCAGTGCGGAGCCCATCCTCTTCCTTTGCGACAAGCACGGCGGGCGCAACTTCTACGCTGCGATGTTGCAGGCCGCATTCCCGGAAGGCTGGGTTGTCGTCGAGCGCGAATCCGCAGCCGAGAGCCGCTACCGCGTCGAACACTTGGACCGACCGATCACCGTCGCGTTTCGGCCGCGCGCCGATGGCGATAGCATCTCGGTCGCGCTCGCTTCGATGGTGTGCAAGTACCTGCGCGAAGTGTGCATGAGGCAGTTCAATCGCTTCTGGGCGAAGCACGTGCCCGGCATCGCCCCAACGGCAGGCTATCCGCTCGACGCCAAGCGCTTCTACGAGCAGATCAAACCCGCGATGGCGAAGCTCGGATTGAGCGAAGATCAGGTTTGGCGGAAGCGGTGAGGCCCGCTTCACACCAACTCGTGGATCGGCTTGCCTTCATCCAAGATGGGGAAGGGCCGGCCGCTGTGATCCAGGAACGTTTGCGAGGGGTCGATTCCGAGTTGGTGGTAGATCGTGGCGAGCAGGTCCGCGGGTTTGAGCGGGCGATCCTTCGGGCGTTCGGCCTTGGCGTTGGTCTCGCCCACCACGACGCCGGACTTTAGGCCGCCACCGGCGATCATCGCCGAGATCGCGTTCCCCCAGTGGTCGCGGCCCGGCACCGGGATGCCCGGTTGGCCCGTGTTGATCTTCGGCGTGCGGCCGAATTCCCCCATCACGACCACCATCACCCGATCCAACAAGCCGCGTTCGTGCAGGTCGTCGATCAGGGCGGAAACGGCGCGATCGACCACCGGCACCTTCGCGCCGTGCGCCTTCTCGATGCTCGAGTGATCGTCCCAGTGGGGCATGTCCACCGTCACGAACGTGACGCCGGCTTCGACGAGTCGCCGGGCCATCATGGTGTACTGGCCCCAGGGTCCGGGGCCGTAACGATCCGCGGCGCGGGGGTCTTCCTTGTCGATGTCGAAGGCTTCGCGGGCGGCGCTGCCGAGGACCAGGTCCATGGCTTGCTGTTGGAAGCGGTCCATCGTGTCCATGACGCCGGACTTGTCGAGGTCGCGACGAACGGTGTCGAACTGCTTAAGGAGTGGCACGCGGTCCGAAGCGGGAGACCCGACGGCACCGAGGCTCGACAGCCACTTCGGCGAACGGATTCGCGTGGTGTCGTTCCAGCCGAGGTACTTGTGCTCGCGGTCCACGTCGAAGGGGTTGTACTGGCCGCCGAGGTAGGCGGAGCCCATGTAGCCGGGGAAGAGGTAGATAGTCTGGGCGGAGGGGAGGCCGACGTACGCGGGTAGGTACGGATTGTTAGGACCCTTCACGCGCGAGACGTACGAGCCGACCGAGGGATACTGTTGGGGAAGCTTGATCGAGGTGGAACCGAAGCGGCCCGTGGTCATCCAGTGGCCGGCAGCGAAGTGGTCGCCGTTATCGTGGTGCAGCGAACGAATCACGGAGAGCTTGTCGAAGCGCTTGGCGGTCTCGGGCATGAGGGCACTGAAGTTCACGCCGGGGGTGCGGGTCTTGGCGATGCCGAAGGGGCCGCGAAACTCGACGGGCGCGTCCGGCTTCGGGTCGTAGGTTTCGAGTTGGCTCGGGCCGCCGTCCAACCAGATGAGGATGACGGACTTTTCGTTCGTGGTGAAGGGCTGCTTCTCTTTCGCGCGCAAATACTGGGGCAGGCTGAGTCCGGTGAGACCGAGGAACCCGGCCTTCACCGCGGCCCGGCGCGTGTAGCCCTGGCAGTTCGAGAAGCCGGGGCCTGTTTGAAGTCCGAGCATGGGCAGGTTCTCCGAGTAAGGAAAGTTTACCCGAGAGTGGCGACGAGTGCAGCCCGGAAATGGAGTTTCCGAAGGATCGGGAGCCTGCAACAATGACTTCACGCGAACCGAGGTGCAACATGCTGACGGCGAACCGAGTGCGACTGACTCCGAAGGACCACGGCCGTGAAGTCGATCCGGAGGAGTTCGAACACTCGACCGGTGCGGAGGGGTATCAGTACGAAATCATCGACGGGAGGGTTTACGTGACGCCGCTACCGGATCATCCTGCGGAAAGTCTGGAACGCTGGCTCTTCATCAAGCTGTTCGAGTACAGCAAGAATCATCCCGACGCGATCCAGTATCTTTCGTCCAAAACTCGGGTCTTCATTCACGACAGGCCGAAGGCCACCTGCCCCGAACCGGACATCGCGGTCTACGATGAGTATCCCCACCACCTCCCGCGGCGGGAGCGTCGCTGGCAAGACATCTCGCCGGTGCTGGTTGTCGAAGTGCTCTCGGAGGCGAAGCCCGAGAAGGATCTGGTTCGGAACGTGGCGCTATACGTCGAGGTGCCTTCGATCAAGGAATATTGGATCGTGGACCCGCGGCCGGATCCGGATCGGCCTTCGCTGATCGCGTACCGCCGCCGCGGGAAGTCTTGGCAGAAACCGATTCGCATAGCCTACGGCGAAATCTACGAGACGCCGCGACTGCTGCCGGGCTTCAAGTTGATGGTGAATCCCGACGCGTGAGGAAAAGGAAGCACGGGCACGAATGCCCGTGCCACCCCGAGACTAACGAGAGCCTGCCGTAATGACGAACGGCGGTAGGTTCGATGGAGGCGACACCGTGGCACTGCGAGCGCCGACGGGCAGCGGATCGAGCGGAGGCACCACCCGCGATGAAGTCGGGGCACTCGCCGGCAAGCCCATGAACCCACCACCAAAATTCGGATCGCCCGCTGGAGCACCGACGGTCTGCGAACTTCGGGCCACCGATTTGTTGGTGCCGTTGTCGAGTGTGACCGTGGCGGCCGGCGCATACAGCGGGTAGCCTCGGTCCGGTTCAAACTTCGCCGTCACCTTCACCCGACCGATGTCGGCCTTGTACTCCGGCCACGGTAGGAACAGGGCATAACTCTTCCCGAACCGCTCGTCCATGGTCACGAGTTTGCGGAGCGCGTCTTTATCGAAGGTCCAGGTGCCGAGTCGGGTGCCGTTCGAACCGGGTCGACCGGTTTCGTCGAACATCTCGACCACGAGATTGCCGTTGGCCACGGCCGCCTGATACCCCGGCCCGAACAGGAACATTTGGCCGACGAGCCCGGCGATCATGTCGCCGTTGTGCGTCGGATCGGGAAGGTACCCCACTTTGGGCAGCCAGGTCAGTGCGATCTCCGTGGCCGCGCCCTTCGGCAGGTCGGTCTTGACGAGTTTGGACAGCGCCGCGACCGAGGCCGTGGTTTGCGCCGGGATGGTAGCAGAAGCCTGCTTCACGGCCGGGTCGGTCCCCGCGTCGAGTGCCTTGGGCACCATCGACCCGGCAGGCGCTTTCAGGTCGACGGCTTTTAACTGGCCTTCGGCATCGCGGTGAACGTGAATGCAACCGCCACCGAGGGCAACGCAGGCCGCGAGCCCGAAAGCCGCTACTTGTTGAAGACGCCCCATGGCCGCTCCTCCTTGCCCCGCGGGGCTTTCGATTCGCCGGCCGGCACTTCCTGCACCGGATGGGCCATCATGAATCCGTTCTTGGTCGGCTGAAGCGGACCGACTCCCGCCGGGATCGCGACGATCGGCGGGCCTCCCGCCGGCAGCATCACGTATGGCGTGGCACCGGGATGCACCATCGCCGACGCTTGCGTAATCGTGCCGTTGGGCATCAGAATCGGCACGCCGCTCGTCGGCAGGATCGGCTGGAACGACCCTGCTGGCTTCGCGCTGCTCATCGGAGTTTCCGGCAGGTAGACGCCAGGCGGTAGTCCGGGGATCGAGACGATCGGCTGGCCCGGCAGCGGCGGGTTCACGGGAACCGGACCGCCCGGCAAGCCCGGCGAAGTCGCACCCTGCGGATACGCGTACCCAGGACCCACATCGATACCCGGCCCCGGCAACGTCGGCGGCGGCACGAACCCCGGACCGAAGCCCGCAGGCAGCTGCCCCGGCGGAATCGCTCCGGGCATCGTGCCGCCGAACGGCACCGGGTTCGCCCCCTGCGAGGCCGGCCCCATCACTTCCAACCCGTGGCCGTGTATCTTCTCCACGTCCGGGAGGCACCAATTGATCCGTCGCGATTCCTCCGCCAGAATCCGAGCCGCGTCGTACTCCGTCCGCACGATGTGCGGAGTCATAATGAAGATCACCTCGCGACGCTGCTGAATCTCCGTCCGGTACCGGAACAGCGCGCCCACGTACGGGATGTCCTTGAAGAAAGGAATTCCGAGTTCGCTGCGCGTGTCCTGCTTGCTGATGAGCCCGCCGATGACGATCGTTTCGCCGTCGGCCGCCAGCACCGTCGTTTCCACCGTTTGCTGGTTGAAGATCGGAGCGTTCACGCCGGGCCCGACGGAAATCGTGGAGGGGGCCACGCTGGACACCTGCGGCTCGACGCGCATCAACACCTTCCCATCCGGATTGATCCGCGGCGTGACTCGCATCGTGATACCGACCGGAACGTACTGCACGCCGGTTTGCGTGGCTCCGGTCGCCGTCAACGTGCTATTGGTCGGAGTCGGGAAGTTCTGGCCGACGTTGATGTACCCGGTTTGGTTGTCGGTCACGTGGAGCTGGGGCCGGCTGAGAATGGTGATCCGGCCCTGGGCCTTGAGCGCACGCACGAGCAAGTTGAACGACTCGCTCTGGGCCGAGAAAACGAGCCCCCCCCCCGACTGGCCGGTACTGCTGGCCCGGCCGACCCCCAAGTTCCCGAGCCCCTGAAACCCGACGATACCCGTGCCCACGGCACCCGTGGGCAGTGCCGCCGTCGTGTTGAAATTCAAACTCGCACCGCGCTGGAATATCAACGGACTCTGCACGCCGAACTCGACTCCCATCTCCTCGTTATTCGTCAACTGCACGTCCGCGATCAGCACCTGGATCACGACCTGAGGCGGCTGCGCGTCGATCCGCTCGATGATCCGCCTCATCTCGTTGAAGTACTGCGGCGTGGCGCTGATCATGATCGTGTTGCTCACCGGCTCGGCCACGATCACGACGTTGCGTTGAAGCTGCAGGTAAGCGCTGTTGAATGCCGCACCCGTATAGACGGCGAGCGATTGCGTGATGAACGTGGTCAGTGCCGTGGCTACGTCCGCCGCGGCGGCGTTCCGCAGTTTGTACACGTCCGAGTGCCGCGCCTGCGTATCCGCGGATTCCAGCCGGGCGATCACCGAGCGAATCGTTTCCAGATCGTTGAGCGACCCGGCCACGATGAGGCTGTTGGTGCGATCGTCCACCGTGATGCGGAGGTCGATCAACTGGGCACCCGGGGAAACGTCCCCGAAGACGGTGAGCAGCGGCCGGGCCGAACCTTGTGCCGTTCCCGCCGTCGCCTGTCCTCCGGCGCCGCCACCACCCGCACCCGGCGTCAGCGTCGTCCGGTTCTGACCGGTGAAGAGTTGCTGCAGCAGCAGGCTCGTCAGCGTCGCGTCCGCCGTCTTCAACTGGAAAATGTTGATGTAGGAGCGGGCCGCCGCGACCGTGTCCAGATTCTCGATCAGCTTTTCGACGAGCTTCATCGTTTCCGGCTTGGCAGCGACGAGCAGGGCGTTCGTCCGCGTGTTCGGAATGATGTGAACGTCTTCGAGAAAGCCGGTCTCGACGACCTGGCCATCGCGTGCGGAATAGAAACGGAGAGCGCTCGTCTTGGTGGCGAGTCCGCCGCCGGAGGCCGAGCCGAGGTTGGCGATCGTGGGCGTGAGGTTCACGCCACCGGTACCGAGGAGGTTCGTGCCGCCTCCACCGCCCCCTCCGAATTGCCCGAGTTGTTGACCCAGCTGACCGCCGCCCAACTGACCGCCACCGAGTTGACCGCCGCCGGGTTGCTGGCCTCCTCCGAGGAGGGCCTGGATGCCGCCCAGCCCGCCGATGTTCGTGCCGGTCACGGTCTGCGTGTACCACGGCTGCGTGCTCTGCGCCAGCGGGCTCAGCACGTTCGCCGTCAGCGTCTGAATCAGCACCGACGCCAGTTCATCCGCATACGCATTCTTCAACGCGAAGATGCGGAGGTCGTTGAGCGCCTTCGAAGTCATCGTGTCGAGCTTCTCGATCAACTCGGCGATGTCCTTCATGTCCGCCGGGGCGGCCGCCACCAGCACGCTGTTGCTCGACAGGTCGAAGTTGATGCGGAACTGATTGTTGGGCGGCCCTTCGGCCGGGTATCGCTGGCTGTAAAGTTGCCGCAGTTGCAGGGCGATCACCTGCGACGACGCCTTCTTCAACTGGAACGACTTCACCTGCACCGCGGGATCGTTCGGCTGGTCGATGCGTTCGACTTCCTTGATGATGTCCGCGAAGCGACCCTTCGGCCCCGCGATGAGCAGCGCGTTGAAGCGCGGCATCGCGACGCAGTAGACGTTCTGCGTGGACGAGGGTGCGCCCGAACCCGCCGTGAGAAGTGCCCCCACGTTCACCTGCCGGGCCGCCTGCGGCACGACGTTGCCGCCCTGCCCGACCTGCACCCGAGCGAAGATCGAGTTCAGCGTGCCCGCGACCGTGCTGCTGTCCTGATACTTGAGCGGCACGAGTCGCAGTTCCGGTTCGGTGCCTTCCGCTTGCTTGCGGATGAACGCGATGAGTTCGAGCACGATTTCCATGTCGCGCGGGTTGGTCGTGCGAATGACGACGACGCCGGCTTCGGAGAGCGGGATGGCCGTGACGGTACCGGTCGGTGCCGCGACGCCGACGCCGGGTCGGCCGTCGGGTACTGCCTTGGGCGGAAGCATGGGCGGGGGACCGCCCGGCTGCTGCCAACCGACCTGGAGAACGCTGCTCAGCGGGCGCCGTGCAGAAGGGATCGCGATCCGATTCGCGCCGAGCGAGCCGTTGTTGTCGGTATCGTTTTCCGGGTCGAAGATCGTGCTGATTTTGGCCGAAGGGACATCCATGTCCCGGTGGTCAAAATTTGCGGGGTCCTCCGTATTGAAGTCGGCCTTTCGGCCGCCTCCGCCGGGTCTGGCCCCCCCGCCTCGATTCCCGCCTCCACCTCCGCCGCGGTTACCTCCGCCTCCGCCGAGTCCGCCTCCGCCGAGGCCACCGCCGAATCCGGGAAATCCACCGCCGCCGAGGCCAGGGAAACCGCCGCCGCCCAAACCACCGAGGCCGCCACCACCTTGCTGCCCGCCGCGGTTGTTGCCGCCGAGGCCGCCGAGCCCGCGCTGTTGCAGGTTTGGATCCTTACCCTGCATCGCATCCACGAGTTGCTGAACGAGCGTCGGGTCGATCCCCTTGATCGGCACCACGCGAACCACTTCCGTGCTATCCGATGCCGCCGCGTTATCGGTGCTCTCCACGAACTGCTTGATCTCCTCAAAGAGCGTCTTCGTGCAGAGCAGGGCCAAGCTGTTCGTCCGGTCGTCCGTGGAGACGGAGAGCGCCGGGGGCCGCTGTTGGTTGGCGCCTTGCTGCTGCCCGCCGGCGATGAATGCGAACGGATTGGCCGGACCGCCGCCTCCGCCGCCCGTGGCCGTCGTGAGCGGCTTGTAGAGTTCCTTCACCGTCGCGGCCATTTCCGAGGCGTGCGTGTTCTTGAGCTTGATCACGTAGGTCTTTTGAATCGCGTCCGAATCCGTCTCGCCGCTGTCGATCACGTTCGCGAGCAACTTCCGCATCGCGAGCAAGTCGAGCGGCGATGCCTTCACGACGACGAGCGAGTTGCTGCTCTTCTCGGCGACGACGCGAACGCGGCCCTTCTCGGGCGGCCCCGAGGGGGCACCGCCGCCGAGCAGCCCACCGATCAGGTTGATCGGGTTGAACCCACCGCCGCCGCCGCCCGGTCGCCCGCCTGCTG
>JAYTUG010000431.1:0-19408 GCA_043744695.1 Gemmataceae bacterium | reverse complement strand
TGATTCCCCTCGCCTCATCAGCCTTCGCCACCGCGAGTTGCGGCAAGATTCCGCTCAAGGCTGTGCTCGATTCTGCAAACCATGTACTGCACCCCTTCTCCAGCAAATCAGCGCAGTGCCCTTGTTAAGGATGAGAGGGATCGTGAGAATGGCGATATCGTGGAGCGGAGGCGACAGCCGCCTCGACCGGTTCAGCGAGGGCTCGAAGGAATGGGCATTCAGAATCTCAATAACTTGGCCGCGCTGATAGCCCGCGAGCGCGATGCGGTACTCTCGCAGTGGAGGGCACAGGTCTGCCAACTCTCCTCGGCGAAGCACTTGGACACCCCGACTCTCAACGACCACGTTCCCGATCTCCTCGAGGAATTAGTCGTCGCATTTCGATTGGTGTCCGACGAAACGATACCCGAGGCACTTCTCGAAGGAAGTCCGCCGGCCCACGGTCGGCAACGGCACCACGACGGCTTCGACATCGTCGAAGTCGTCGCGGAATACAACATTCTGCGGGGCTGTATCCACGATCTCGCCGAACGCTACGGCATCGCCCTGAGCGGCAAAGCCTTCCACATCTTGAATCGCGTCCTCGACGGAGCAATCGGAGTCGCCGTCCAAACGTTCGCCACTGAGCGGGCACTCGAAGTCCAGAGGCGTCGGGAAGAGTATCTGGCCCTCGTGGCCCACGATCTTCGCACGCCCTTGAATGCCATTTCTCTGGCCACCGGAGTTCTCGAATTGAAGTTCCCCCAGGAGAATAACAGTGCGGGAACTGACAAAATGCTCAGAACACTACAACGCAACATCCAACATCTGAAATCATTGGTCGACAACGTTTTGAAGGAGAACTCTCACATCCAGACGGAATGCGGTGTGAAATTGGAACGACGAGTACTCGATTTGTGGCCCCTCGTCCAGGGCCTCATTCACGATCTGCATCCGGTGGCCGGCACGGGCAGCACCGAACTCATCAACGACATTCCCGAAGAAATGACCGCCTACGCAGATGCCAGTGTGCTGAGGCGCGTCTTCCAAAACTTGGTCGCGAATGCGATCAAATACACCCCCCGTGGGAAGGTTGGCATCGGGGCACGAGAAGGCGAAGCGGAGGGGGCCATCGAGTGCTGGGTCACCGACAATGGCAGTGGAATCTCGAAGGAATGGCTGGAGAAAATATTCGACAAATTCGAATCCGATCCCAATCGAGAAGGTGGGCTCGGGTTGGGTCTTGCTATCGTGAAGACTTTCGTGGAGGCACACGGCGGGCACGTAACCGTCGAAAGCCAAGAGGGCGCTGGCTCGACTTTTCGGTTCACGCTTCCCGGCCGGATCAAGGTGAGTGTCGCGTGAAATGGGCCGAACCGCGCTATCGCCTCACCGAGCTCAAGCCCAGGAATGGTTTACGCGCGAGTACCCCTCAGGGTCCAAGCGGTTATACTCCACGGGAGGAGCATCCCATGAACTACAAGATCGCGATTCACCGCAACGAAGAGGGGATCAGCGTCTCCGTGCCGGCGTTGCCCGGTTGCTGGTCCGAAGGTGACACCGAGGAAGAGGCTCTGGCCAACATCCAAGATGCGATTCGCGACTACCTTGCTGCATCGACGGCATCCGACAGGTGACCATCCCGCGGCACAATCCCATCAAGGCATTTACCTTAGGCGGAATCGTACAGGACGCCGGACTGACGGCTGAGGCATTTCGCAAGTTGCTGTAGTGCTCAGTCGACTTCACCCCACAATTACGCGAGGCTTCTTATCGAGTGCAACGGGTGCTCGCTGGATCAGCGTGTGGACCATCCAAGGTACGTTGCCGTGACCGAATAGCACGAAGTGGATGTTCGCCGTCACGGGGTTTTCGATGGACCAACCGAAGAGGACCTCGGGCACGCCGCCATCTGCGGAGACTTCCAGCGCCGCTGCCGCGATGGCATGGGCCAGCGAGGCGCACCGCGTGATGTACACCACCACGCGGCCATTTTCGCGCGCGATTCGGATCAGCGGGCGGTGGGCGAAGTCGCTCGGGTCGCCGAGTTCCGCCTGAATGAACACGATGGGCACGGCACCCGGAATGCGGTAGCGCAAGCGCACGTCGATCTCCTTGTCTTTCAAGTCGCCGAGGCCGGAGCGAATGGGCACCAGCACCGGGAAGTCGGCCGCCTTCACGCGTTCCCATTCGTGCTGGCTGAACTTGTCCGCGAAGTCGAAACCATCGAAGCGAAATTCGGTCGATCGCCAGGCCCGGCTCACAATCGACACGGTCAGTACGATGGCGATGAACCCGCTCGCCATAAGTGCCCCGAGCATGTGCTCATAGGCGATCAAGGCACCACTCGCCGCGAAGACCAGTACCGCCAAGATGAACAGCGGCGGCGTGCGGAACAGTTTCCGCCGGCCGCGTTCGCCCCGTCGCTTCCACACATCCACGGCGGCCGCGACCGACGCGAACCCGAACACGGCGAGCACCGCCGTGAGGTACGCGGCCCGGTGCGCTTCCAGGTCCGCAGCGTAGTAGATGGTCACGCCGATCTTCACGGCGATGAACAGGTACACGAGCAAACCCATCCGCATGGACCAATTGAACTCCATGCCGAGGCGGTGCAGGTAGGGTGGAATCCACTTCGAGAGCGTCATGGCGAAGCTGAGCCCGGCCAGCGCCAGGATGGCAACCGTGCTGATGTCGTAAGCGGTGCCGAAGGCGAGGCCGAAGAGCGGGTTGATGTCCGCGGCGGGGGTGCCGTCCGAGAGCGTGCCGCCGTGGGCGAGGTAGGCGAGTGCCCGATACTTGGCTTGCCCGTTCGTGGTCAGTGCCTTCGCGGGAATCAAGACCGTCGTCATGAGCGTGGACGCGAGCAGGTACGTCGTCATCGTGAGGGCCGCGACGACGAGGAGGAACCGCGTGCGGCGGATGCGGCCGCGCGGTTGTGCGGGGTCATCGTTCGGCTTCCCGCGTACCAACGGCATCGCCATCAGCGTGAGTTCGAAGCCGCTCAAGCCCAGCGCGAGGTAAGGGAACAGCGGCACGCACGCGGCAAGAAGGCCGCCCCACCCGCCGACCGCGCGCGGTGTCTCGGTCTCGTGCCAGTTCCCGTTCCAAACGTCGGACCACCAATTCTCCAACAGCTGTGGGTTCCCACTGAGATACATCCCCGCGCTACCCACGACCGTGAGCGTCAGCGACAGGTAAACGAGCACGGTCAACACCGCGAGCCGAACGAAATTCTTCGTGTAGCCTCGGAAGAAGGCTAACCCGCCAATCGTCGAGATGATGAGCACGATGAGCGTGACGACCATCTGCCGATTCCAGAGTTCCGAAGTGTGCGTTTGCACCTCCGGCGGAAGTGAGAGGCGGATGCGTTCGCCTTCGAGCGTGGCATTGTTCAGCGCGTGCTGCCAAGCCGGGTTCGGGTTGTGAATGAGGTGCTCGGCGGCATCCGCGGCGGAGAAGGTGCGGGTGAACACGAGGTCGACCGCACCGAACGAGAGCAGCACGAGGATGAGCAGTTTGCCGAACCAGCCGGGGATCACGCGTTCGAGTAGAGCGGTGGAACCGCCGCCGTGCGGTGATCGACCGGCGATGTACCAGTACACCGGCAGCGCCAGCAGGAGCGTAACAGCAGCGACCAGCACCGTGGCGAGCGGCGCGAGCCGCCCCGCGGCACCGAATGCAATCGACGGCTGATACGCCAGCGTGCTCAGGTAATCGAGCCCGATCACGCACAGCACCCAAGGCCACGCGGCCTGATAGCTCGGCGTTGCGGGTGAAGGACTACTCGGAGGTTCGCTCAATTCGTCCGACGTGGCTTCGGCGGCAGGCATGGGTGGGCTCCTCGCCAGCAAGTGATTCGCCGGCTGAGGGACATTATAGTGCCCGACTCGCCACACACTTTTCCAGGCTCTTGATTGCATTCACACGTAGCGTTCCATTACACTGGGTGGAATTGCTGCCCGACTCGCGTCTTCTCTCCCCACTTTCGAGGTGCTGCCGATGGACGTTTTCAATCGCCGGGAATTTCTGGACCGTGCCGCGATCCTGACCGCGGCCGCTGCGGGCGGCACGGCGAGCTTCGCGGCCGACAAGCCCGCTGCGTTGGCGAGCCGAGCCGCTGCCAGCGAGAAGCTGCGCGTCGCCGTCGTCGGCGTGCGCGGCCGCGGCATGAGCCACGTCAGCGGATTCCTCGGCAAGAATAACTGCGAGATCACCACCGTCTGCGATTGCGACGAAGCCGTGATCGGCAGCGCGATGAAGGCCATCGAGAAGGTTCAAGGCAAAGCTCCGGCCTTCATCCAAGACGTGCGCAAGGTCGTCGAAGACAAGAACATCGACATCGTGTCGATCGCCACGCCGAACCACTGGCACGCGCTGATGGCGATCTGGGCCATGCAGAACGGCAAGGACGTGTACGTGGAGAAGCCGGCAACGCACAACGTGAGGGAAGGCGCGATCATGCTCGCCGCGTCCCGCAAGTACAATCGCATTTGTCAGGTGGGCACGCAGAGCCGCAGCAACCCCGGCATGCGGGAGGCGATAGCCGCGGTGCAAGGCGGCAAGATCGGCACTGTCGATCTGGCCATCGGGCTCTGCTATAAGAACCGCCCGAGCATTGGGAGGGTCGATGCCGACCAAGCGCCGCCGGAAACGATGGACTACAACCTGTGGTGCGGCCCGGGCCCGCTCAAGGCTCCGCACCGCAAGACCAAGAACGGCACTGTTCACTACGACTGGCACTGGATCTGGGAGTACGGCAACGGCGATCTGGGCAACCAGGGCGTCCACGAAATGGACAAGGCGCGTTGGGGCCTCCAGGTGAAAGGAATGCCCAACTCCGCCGTCAGTATCGGAGGACGCTTCGGCTACACCGACGACGGCGAAACCGCCAACACTCAGGTCGCGCTCTTCGACTACGGGACCAAGAAGATGATCTTCGAAGTGCGCGGCCTCAAGAGCGACGGTTACAAGGGAGTTGGCGTCGGCAACATCTGGGTCGGCACCGAAGGCATGCTCGTTTGTCCCAGCTACAACACCGGCATCCTCTACGACAAGGACGGCAAGGAGGTCACGAAGTTCAGTGGCGGCAACGATCAGCACCACTTCGACAACTTCGTCAAGGTCGTGCGCAGCCGCAAGCGCGAGGAGCAGAACTGCGACATCGCCGAGGGGCACCTCTCCGCGGCACTGTGCCACCTCGCCAACATCAGCTATCGCCTCGGCTCCGAAACCACGTTCGACAAGGACGTGTCGGCATTCGCGGACTGTAAAGAAGCCGCCGACGCTACCGATCGGATGAAGGCCCATCTCAAGGCGAACGGCGTCGATTTGTCGACGGCCGTCGGCCGCGTCGGGCCGAAGCTCACGATCGATACGAAGACCGAGACCTTCACCGGCAGCGTCGCTTCCAAGGCTAACCCGATGCTATTCCGCGAGTACCGCAAGGGCTTCGAAGTCAAGGAAATCGTGTAAACTGTCGGGAGAGGCAATTGCTCTTGGCGGAGACTGGCATGATTCAGCAAATTGAGAACGCGAAGGAAGTCTTCTACCCGGACTCGGACGGACAACCGATGGGCGAGAATACCCTTCAGATCAAGTGGATCATCTCGGTCTACAATGGTCTGGAGGCCGTTTTTCGCGAGCGTGACGACGTTTTCATTGCGGCCGATCTCTTCTGGTATCCCATTCGAGGCGATGCGAAGCGGGTCCTTGCCCCCGATATCATGGTCGCTTTCGGGAGACCCAAGGGCGAACGACGCAGTTACAAGCAATGGGAAGAGGGCAACGTGCCCCCGCACGTCGTGCTCGAAATTCTCTCGCCCGGAAACAGGGTGAACGAACTCGCCAGGAAGTTCATCTTTTACGAGCGCTTCGGAGTCGAGGAATACTACGAGTACGATCCCGACGAGATGAAACTCCAGGTGTGGATGCGGAACGGCGAAAAACTTAAGGCCGTCGCGAAAAGCGATCGATATGTGAGCCCCCGAATGGGGGTGCGGTTCGAGGTGCCCGGATCGGAACCGATGAGATTAGTCGGCCCCGACGGGAAGCCGTTCCGCAGTTACCTCGAGCTTGTGAACGAATCGAGCGAGCAGCAAGAGCGACTCATGGAAGAGACCCGGCGAGCGAACTCGGAGCGCAAAGCAGCGGAAGTGGAGCGTAAGAAAACAGAAGCCGAACGCACCCGCGCCGAGAAATTGGCGGCTCTCCTTCGCGAACACGGCATCGATCCGAACGCGGCCTGAGCCGCAACCGCCCTTCATCGCTACACTTTCCCGATGAACTGGCTGAGGCGACAGCACCCCTTCAACTTGTATCTCGCGCTCGTCGTCGCGTTCGTCCTCGTCCGCTTTCTCTTCATCCTGATCACCACGGCCGGCGAATACCGCTTGTACAAGGACTACGGCGATGAGGCCCGGAGCACCTCGCTCGACGAACTCTATCGCTCCCGCGACATCGAGTACCCGCAACTCAGCGTGGCGTTCGGCGCGCTTGCCGGATTCGTGGCGGATCGACTTCCGGACGACACGAAGCACATCGTGCGGCTGCGGCCGAACAAATGGGAAGAGCTTTACGAGAACGAGACCCAGGCTGAACGCGACGTGGGGGACCGCTACGAAGCCGCTCTCACGCTGATCCTTTTTGCAATCGACTCCTGGAGCCTGTGGCTCGTCTACGCGATCGCTAGGCGCGTCTACCCGAACGATGATGCGGTCGCGCGAGTCGGTCGCTTGATCGGCTACTTGTTGACTACGGGGCTTACCGGGCTCATCCTTTACGACCGCCAAGACTTGCTCATCGGCTGGCTGGCGTTGCTCGCACTCTGGTCGCTGGCGGCGGGCCATCCACGGTTGGGTTATGTCTTGCTCGTGGTCGGCACCGCGTACAAGCTCGTCCCCGTGCTGCTGCTGCCAGTTTGGGTGATGGCCGCCGCCACGGTAAAATCCGGGCCGCGCGCGACGCCAGAACGCTTCCTGTTAAAGGTCGTGATCGAGGCGGCCATCGCGGGCCTGATTCTCGCGGCATGGCCAATTCTGACCTACACGATCGGCGGCGGCGAACGCGGCTTCCACTATCTCACCTTTCACTCGAAACGCGGATTGCAGTTGGAAGCGCCTGCCGCGTTCCCCGTCTTGCTCTGCGATCCCGCCGCCGAACTCGGGCACGACTACGGCAGCTTCAATCTTCGCGGAAAACTCGCCGACCGCACGGCGGTGGTGATGAGCCTGTTAATGCCGCTGAGTTCGCTTATCGGCGTGGTCATCGCGGCGCGCGGTTTCTGGCGGTCGCGCTACGCGCTCCCCTCCGCGGACTCCGGGTCGCGGCTAAACGGTATGGTTCAACTCATCCCACTTGTCGTTGCGGCGTCGCTGCTGATCTGGGTCGCATTCATCGCCTTCAACAAAGTCGGGTCGCCGCAGTACCTCATCTGGGTCGCACCACTCGTGCCCCTGTTGCCGTTGCGCACTTGGTCCGAACGCGGTTGGGCGATCCTTCTGCTCGTCGCAATGCTCGCCACGATGCTCATCTACCCGTGCCGCTACAAGCCCGACCTCATCGGCGACGTGGTGAGCAACGGCCCCGCAACGTGGCGCGGCCCGACGACATTCGGAGTGTTCCTCCTCGGCGTGAAGTCGGTGACGCTGATCCTCGCAACGGTGTGGCTGGCAGTGCGGGTTTGGCGAACGTTGCACGGAACGAAAAAGTAACTCCTGCCGCTTGCGGCTTCGCGATTGCGCTCTCGAAGCAAGCGCGAAGCCGCAAGCGGCGAGTCACTTGAACGCTTCCCATTCCTTGCCCAGCACGGCCGACGCGATCTTCAACTTGAGGATCTCGTCGGTTCCTTCGTAGATGCGGCAGACGCGGACATCCATGAGGTGCCGGCCCGGGCGATAGAGCGTGCTCCAGCCGCGGCCGCCGAAGACCTGAACGGCGCGATCCGCCGCGTCCCAGGCCGCGTTCGAACAGAAGAATTTCGCCTGGGCCGCGAGCAGATCCGCCTGCCGAGCCAGTTCCCTGTCGTCGCGGTTCGCCTCGGCCCGGTCCTTCGCCTCCGCCGCACGAAAGACCAGCGACTCGCTCGCCACGCGGTCCATCTCGATGTTCGCAATGTGGTCCTGCACGAGTTGGTGCCTCGCGATCTCCTTGCCGTGCTGCTTGCGGCTCTTCGCATACTCGATCACTTCCACGAGGCAATCCTCGATGACGCCGAGGCATCCGGCCGCGACGCTCAGCCGCCCACTCACCAGCGAACCCATCGCGATGCGGAAGCCCTCGCCCTCGGCACCGAGCATGTTCTCCGCCGGCACGAGTACATTCTCCATCGAGAACATGGCGGTGTTCGAAGTCGGCATCCCCATCTTGGCGTTGGGCGAAAACGACTCGGCGGAGAAGCCTTCGCTCTCGGTCTCGACGACGAACGCGGAAATGCGATGCTTCGGGTCGCCCTCGACCGAGCCGGCCGGGTAGCCGAACACGATGATGGCGTCGGCGATGCCGCCGTTGGAGATGAGGTACTTCACGCCGTTGAGGAGGAAGCCGCTTCCCGTTCGTTCGAACGTGGTGGTCATCTCGCGGGGGTTACTGCCGGCCTCGGGTTCGGTGAGGCCGAAGGCGAGCAACTTCTCACCGGACACGGCCGCGGGCAGGTACTTCTTCTTGAGGGCGTCGCTGCCCCAGGTTTGAATTGGATACGCGCCGATGCTGAGGTGCCCGGAGAAGAAGGTGCGGACGCCGGTGCCTTCGCGGCCGATGCGGGCCAGGGCTTTGAAGTAAGAGAGGTTTTCCGCCCCGCGGCCGCCGAACTCCGGCTTCACGTTGATCCCGAGTAGGTCGTACTTCTTGGCGAGCGGAGCGAGTTGATCGTTGAAGCGATGTTCGACGTAGCAGAGTTCTTCGTGCGGCCGCAGTTCCTGGCAGAAGGCCTCGGTATCGGCAGCGAGTTTGGCGGCGTCGAACGGCATGACCGGCTCCCTGTGAGATACCGGAATTGTATGCCGACCCCGATCAGTCTGACTTGATGAGTGAAGTGCAAGTTGTGGTGTAAGTCTGCTCGAGTTCGAGCGGCACGGCAAGGTTGGGCTCAATCCAAAGTGGAATCGTCGGCAACTCGATCCCGAGAGCCAACGCGAACGGCCACACATCTAACCCGATCTTCTCGTCTACCTTCACGACTCGATACACCATGGCTGCGAGACCGGAGGGCGATTCCCAATCGAAGTCTTCCGGTAGTTCCAGGAGATCGACCAACGCTTGATGCAGGTTGGCTTGTCGGTTCGTCACGACGTCGATGACCGCAACCGAGACGCCTTGTTGAAGGTAGGAAGCAATCTTGGTCGCGAACGAACGGCGGTGGGTTTGACGATCCTTGTTCGAGGGGCTGACGAGTTCCACGGCGGCAACGAGTTTCCAGCCGCCGTCGTCCTTAAAGATTTGCACCTCGAACAGATCGGGATCGGTGAACGAAACCTCGCCGCGAATCGGAGGGGCCGGTGGGGCGTAGACTTCCGGAAGGGTTGCGATACTACCATTCGCACCGTCGCTGCCGAAGTCCGTGCGCGCATCCTCGTAGGTGGCCACATCGATCTCGACGCGCGTACCTCGGTGGACTTGCTGTTCGGACTCGAAGCCTTGAGGCAGCACGAACCCATTAAGGTGTTGAGCCATGACGAAGGCCCAGCCACCGTGGATCGCTTCCCACGATTTGCGTGTGGCAAGCGGCGGATGGAAGTGATCGAGCAGCGGCATGGTGAGCCCTTGTAGTTCACCTCATACTAAAGGAAAAACGCCGGGAGCAAAAGCTTCCGGCGTTGCAATCGCGAAGCCGCAGGCGGCTCGCTCATACGGCGAGTTCGACGCCGGCCTCGGCGAAGCGGTCCGCGAGGCTCGGGTCGATCGCCTCCAACACTTCCCGCAACCGCAGCCGGGCCACGTGCAGACGCCGCTTGATGGTGCCGGTGGGCACCTCGAACTCGCGGGCCATCTGCTTGAGGCTTCGACCGTGGAGGTAAAACGCCTCGAGCGTGAGCCGATCGAGCGTCTTGAGCCGGGCGAGCCCGACCTTCAACTGCCCGACCGCCTCGCCGACCGCGACGTGCTCTTCAGCCGAGCGAACCTTGTCCGCGATGGCATCGAGCAGGTCCGGGCTGGCGCCGAAGAGCACGCCCCGCCGCGTGACGCGGTTGATCGCCATGCGGGCCGTGATCTGCCGCAACCAGCCGGCGAAGCACCGCGGGTCGCGCAGTTGCGGGAGCTTCTTCATCGCGTGAACGAAGACGTCCTGCGCGAGTTCCTGCGCTTCGAGCGGGTTCTTCACGCGGGTCAGCGCCATGGCATAGACGCTACCCTGGAACCGCGTGACGAGTTCGCCGTAAGCCTCCCGGTCGCCGACCTGTGCCTGCTCGACCAGGTGGATGATTTCCGTCCAGCACATGGTGAAAGTCCTGCCCCGATCCCTCTGAAGTTCCAGGTTCCAAGTTCCAAGTTCCAGATCCCCAGTCGAAGACTGACAACTTGGAGCTTGGAACAAGGAACTCGGAACTTGTAAGAAGGCTGGCCCGTTCGGTTCGGGAGGCTGCTCCACCCTGGATCAGAGCGGGGGGAACAGCGCTTCCGAAGCGGCGTGGACGCGAGTGCGAGGTACGACACATGCGGCGGTGATCGTCCCGGAACGACTGGGCGTGATTTCGCCCGTCTGTTCGTGGGCACCGGCGCACCGTGCGACCTAAGCGCAAACGGTCAACGCATCAGGGACCAGCGTAAAAGCGATTGATTTTCCGGTTGTAACTTCACGACTCAAAACGCGGAACTGAGTCGAAGGATTTTTCACGCGGAGCGTGAGTCCTACGGTTCAGTTCCTGCGTTCGATTCCGTGCGTCACCTCAGATTCCGGCGGCCGAAGTCGGGTTTGTTTCCCCTGACATCGCGATCCTCGCGGGGAAACTCATCCGACTCATCCCGACGACCGACAGCAATCTGCCGGTCGCGGGCTGGCGTTTGGTCGCAGATAACGACGGTAGCCAGCGGTGAGCCGAGGAACCGGAACAGTCGCGTCCGGCCGAACCGGCCGGGGGCTTGGCGGTCGCCATCGCGGGTCGATGCTCGCGCATCGATTCCGACGATTGCTCCTGCCGAAACCCGCCGGGATTCGATTCGGAATCCAGACGCTCGGGGGACAGGACGCTCGCCGGATACGTGGCAACCGCGAGACCCAGACCGATGCGATCGGCCGGGGTGAGCAGCTTCGCGCTGCCCACCGTCGCGGTCTTCGTCACCAGGTTCTTCAGGTTCGTGATCATCGCACAACCTCCGACGGGCGTTTGGGCGGGGTTCGGGTTTGAACCGCCGCCGAAGTTTGACACCAGAAACCCGGTTTCCAAAGCAGAAACCGGGTTTCAAACCGACAGTAAGGGGTGAAAGAAACAACGCAGGACGGGACTTCGGTTGGCCGCATCCGAATCGGTGATCGTACCGATGATCGGACGGCGAATCAACCGTCTCCCGCCTATTTTACCCGAGATTCACACCGGCCTTACGGGCGAACCCGTGGGGCGGTGCACTTCTCGGACGCAAAGCAGTACAGAGTGGTTCGCGCGAAAGGAGAGATTTTTTGAGGAAAAGTGAGACGCTGATTTGGATCACGATTATCAAATGCAGGAAGTGGCTTCGTGGAGATACTCCAGGCGCGTCGTCGTCAAAGTTCATCGAACCGCCGAGAACGACTACCGGGCGTGGCAGGCGCGTCTGCGGCAACCCCCGACGGGGAACGCTGCGATCGCTCGATTGCATGCCGAGGAACTGATTCGACGCTTGAGCGATTCACAGGGCGAGCCGCCCGATTCCGAGAAAGATGAGTCGCAGAATCCGCCGATTCGCGTGTGGCGCTACGCTAACGACACTTGGGTCCGCTTCATTAATCTGGACGAGACGGGCCGGTTCGGAAGCCGCGTACGAAAGGTCGTCATCCTCGGGATCGCTACTTCTCACCCTGGATGATCGCGGCGAGTTCTCCATCGCTCAGGCAATCATCGAAATCGAGATCACCGATCGGTTTGGTCATCGGTTCACGAACGCTTTCAGGCATCGCTGCGAGAAAACTTTCCCATCGGACGCGAGCAGCCTCCGGCGGCACGAAATACCCCAGCGACTTGCCATCCGAGGTGCGAACGGGAATCAGGCCCTTGCCGCCGTTCATGCCGATCAGTTCGCGAATCAGAATCACGAACACGTCTTCCTTATCCTCCGGCGACATCGTTCGAACGAACTCCGCCAGCGACCGCACGGCACCATTCGCCGCAGGGGTCGAGGCGGTTGGCATCGGAAACGTCGTGCTCATTGGTCTGCCCCAGCTTCAGATTGGACGGCAGTTCGCCCCACTCCCATGATGCTACGCCATTCACGGCGCGAGATCAATGTCGCGGGATCGGCACGGGCATGATCGTGTTGGCCGCGTCGCCGAACAGCTTCTGCCCCCTGCCCATGATCTGACTTCCCTTGTCGTCCTTGCTCGTATTGAAAGTGAGGTTGGTGAGAATCCGCTGCTTCTCAATCAACTCCGGATCGTTGGGCGAATCGTACTGCCCCACCGTTACGAGGCTCGCGGTGCGGGTGTGCAGCACGTAGGCTTCGAGCATGAGCGATTCGCGGCCGGGGCCCTTCATTTCCCGTAGGGCCTTGGCCAAGGCCTCGGCTTGCTCCGCGCTCGCACGCAGAACGTCCGCACCTTTCGAGAGACCGATCCGTTTCATCACCGAGCCGTCGTCGTCCTTGGACTGATAGTGGACCGGAGCGGAGAAGGACTTCACGGCGATCGTCCACCGCTTCGTCGTCTTCAACAGGCTGTAAGGGCGGTCCTCGTTCAACTTGATAATCAGCGGATCGAGCGGCACCGGTTGAGTGGAAATCTGCTTCGCGATAGCCGGGTTCTGAACCACCATCGCCTGAGCGTAGGGGTTGAGGTACGACTTCTCGATTTCGATTTTGCCGTCCGGCTTGCGGGTGGCGATGGAGCCGCCGTCCATCAGCCGCGTGTCCTTGGGCATCGGCCACTTCTTGATCGCGGCCAGCGCCTTCACCGCATCGTCCTCCGTCTTGTACCCACCCACGAGCACGGCCACCTGATCGCGGTAGTGAAACGTCTGGTACTTGACCGCCTGATCGGGGAGGTAGAATTCCATGCCCTGGAGTTCGCTCTTCTGCTTGTAGCTGGCGAGGGCCGCTTCGAACTCGTTAGCGCGCTGGCGGGCCGCGGCGCGGGCCGTCGCTTGTGCCTTCTTCTCGTCCGAGACCAATTCGTAAAGGAACACGCGGGCGCGCTGGGTTTGTTGAATGTCGTTGGCCAGCGCCTCGGCAAGTTCCTTGACCGTATACCCCTTCTCGTTCTCGTCCGGATTGTGGGGCCGCGAGTAACTCTTGACGCAGATGAAGTACGCGCCGTCTTCCGGCTTCACGAGCATTGAATGGTTCGGCCCGAGAGCGAGTGGAATCTCGACGGGTGCGACGGGCCGGGCCGCGGGCGTTCCGGCCGGGCGGAACGTATTCGCGGGCTGAAGACCTCCGACCGGCGCGACGTAGCTACCCGTGGGCGGTGCCATCGGAGCGCTCGGAATCGCGGGAATGGAAGGCGAGCCAATGGGCACGCCGCCACCGAACGGAGCGGGCGGCGCGGCCGAAGGGGGCGAGCCGAACTGCCCGGCCGCCGAACCCGCGAGCCAACCCGTCAGCCCTAGCCCCAGCACGAATGTTCGCCGCATGGCCCCTCCTTGGAATCGATCGCAATTCCCACGCTCCGCGCGGCGAATGCCCCTCAATCGAGGTGCTGCGATCTACCGTTGGATCCGATGTCTTGGTGCGGGCTCATACCCGCGGTTCGGGAGCCGTTCCAGTGGAAACCGAAAGAATTGTTGAAGTCGCGCCCAGTGAATCTGAGGGAGATGGGTTACCGCGCGTACCACGCGATGAGCCGGGCCAACTCGCCGCGACTCGCCAGCAACTTCAACGCGAACTTCTGGCGGCCCAGACCGAGCAGTTTGTTGAAGCCGAAGTTGTCGTCCACCAATCGCAAGCTTCGCTCGATGGCCTCGTCGCGGTTCAAGCCGCCGCAGGCGAGAACGCGGCTGAGCCAGAGGATCGCGGGGAAGGTGATGGCCAGGGATTCGAGCCCATCCCAGAACGGCAGGTCGAAGTTCGTCGGGCCGCAAAACTGGAGCGATTCCACTTTCATCCGGTAGTACCGCACGAGCAGCGCCTCGGACCTGGGGCTCAGCGGCCCGGCCGGTTCCTCGGCCTGAGAGAACCTCGCCTCGGGAATCAGCGAGTTCAACTTGGGGATGCGACCCGCGCCGCGCGCGAAGCTCATCGCGGCCAGGATGCGGCCCACGGGGCCGCGCTGGGCACTCCCCTTCTCCGCGCCGTGATCCTTCCGCGAGAACACGGCCGAGACCTGTCGAAAGACCATGCGGCCCACCCAGCCCGGCGGCGGCACTTCCTCCGCGGTCTCCGGAGTCTCTTCCTCCACGGCCTCGGCCAAGACGGCGAGCATCTCGCTGAGCCGGGCACCGGAGATCGCCTTCTTCGAGTTTCCGCCGCCATCGAACTTCAAGTCGCGGCACATCCCCACGAACCCGAGGACGTTGCGCCAGCGCCGTTCGAGGGGCTCCTCGCCGAGTTCCAACACCTTCGAAACGGCGGTGGCGATGCGAACGAGGTCGGCCCAGGGAACGCGTTGACTCTTACGGAGCAGCGTCGGCGGTGCGTTCACCGCGCCGGGCGAATCGTTCTCCAACGCCGCGGCGTACTCGCGGACTTCCGCTAGGTGGCCGGTCAAGGGTTGACCCTGACTCGCAACCGAAGACGGGCAGGCGAAGCGGAGACCGAGCCGCCAGTGGTCGCCGGCGGGAACGAGCAAGAAGGGATAGATGCGGCAGGCGAGTGGCTTCGCTGCCGAGCCGAACTTCGCGTGGATGCGGCAGCGGTTGTCCGGACCCAGGAAGACGCAGGCACCATCCGCTCGGTGGTTCAATCGAAAGGATCGGCCGCTGAACCAGCTTCCTTCCTGGACGAAGTAAGGCGTGCCCGCAAACTCGGGGTCGCGTTCCCAGCCTTGGCCTTCGATGCGCTTGCGTTCTTCCGCGCTCACCGGCACGTGGTAGGTCCGGCAGCACGCGGAGCAACCGCTGCAGTCCCAGTTCTGAACCACCGGAAGCGAGCGGACCGGCATCGCCATGACACGCGCCTTTACTTCTCGTCCTTGACCCGCGGACCGATTTGAAACGAGTTGAAGAACGTCCGGGCCGGGGGCTCGTCCGGACTGAGGCGATCGCCCTCGATCGAGAGGTAGTAGACCGTACCGTTCACCCGATAAACCTCGACCACGCGGTCGGCGTTGGGAAGCTCGACGAACCAGCGCTGGCCCGAGTGCCCTTCGATCGACTTCACGCCGGAGGGAGGATGCACCCGCGCTTCGCCCGCATCCGCCACCACGGCCTTGCCGATCTCTTCGAACCACTTCTCGGCTTTCGGCATCGTATCGGGACCCGAGCCGAACAAATAGCTCACCGGCGAGGCCACCAAAGGTTCGTGATGCGTCTGGTAGCACGAAAGCTTCCAACCCGCGAGGGGCTGGACGTTCACCTCCTTCACTTCTTGCGGATTCACCGGCAACCGTACGCGATAGGGACCCTTCGGTGCCTTGAACTCGTGCTGCTTCTCGGGACGGTTCAAGAAATCCTTGGTCCGGTCGACCATTTCCTTCTTCAAGAAATAAAGGCTGAGGCCCGCGAAGTACGAGAGCCCCACGAGCATGAGCACGCCCTTGATCCGCGTCGAGGGCGTCCAATCGACGGTGAAGACGACGGACAGGCAGAGTATGCTCGCCGAGAGCGCGAGCGCCGCGGGCGCGGCCAGCGACAGCGCCGGCGGTTGCGTCAGAAGGTGCGGACCGATGAGCCAGAGCAACGGGATGGCGAAGGGAAGCAACGCGAACCCGATGAGCACCGAAACGGGAAGCCCGCCGGTAGGAGCGATGGGCGAATCGTGAGGGTCGGGGGAACCGGGTGCGCCGACCGGCTCGGCAGTTCTCCGAATTCGTTGAGGGAGGCGAACTGGCTGGTTCGTGGGCCCGAGGGGCTCGGCCCGGCGCGAAACGGAGGATGGTTTCACCACCAGTGCGGCTTCTTCAATCGCCAGGAACTGCTCGCGGCAGCGCGGGCAGACGACCGTAAGGCCTACCGCCTCCGGCTCCACTTGCGAAGCGCCTCGGCAACCCGTACACCGCACCACCACCATACGCGTGCCCCATCCGGTCGAGTTGAATGCGTTAACTCAATCTTACCAGGGAATCGGCCGGTGGGAGAGTGGCTTTCGAGAATCGTCAACGGGTGGACGCCAACACTTCACAGTGCCAAACCCTTTTTAGGCATACCGCGTGCGAGCATTTTACAGATCGTTGAGGTTGAACGCTTGGTTGTCGTCGCGGCTGCACGCCCGACGCCAGATCGCGGGGTTCACCGTGAAGCGGATGGTCCGGACAGAACCGTCAGCGAAGAGCGCATTGAGGGTTCCGGGATGCGAGGAGCCGAACTCGGAGAAGGCGTTGAGATCGCCGGGTGCATCGACGTCCGCGGCCGGAGGCATCGTGCCGAGGCGGTAAATTTCCGAGGTCCATCCGGGTGCGGCGTAACCTTCCGAATCGCCGGGGCCAGTGCCGAGTTCGCCGACGTTGAGCCGTTTCTCGGCAACGAGTACGGTGCTGGCCGCCCCGTCGGCGATCTCCCAAATGGAAATCGGTTCCAAGCTGGAACGCTTGACGACTCCGTTCGATCCGTCGGGTCTGGTCCCAGCGTTGGCGGCGTAATCGATCGTGGCGCGATTGTTGGAGCAGCCGGGCGGGCGCCGTGAGGGGCAGTAGTAGCTCGGCACGGGGATCGCGCGGACGGCCGAGGCGTCCGGGTTCCGATGAACGTCCCCGTGCCCGAGGTGCGGCAAGAGGTGGAATGCCCAACTCCATTCGCGTTCGCGACAACCCGGCCCCGACACGCAAGCCGAGGCGGCGTTCGGAGCGTGGTTTCCGCCCGGTGGGAACTTGCACTTCGCGGAGTGATACGATTGGAACGCAGCGCCGATTCGCTGCAAGTTGCCGATGCACCGCGTTCGTTGCGAAGCGGCACGGAGCTTGTGGACGGTCGGGATCAAGACCGCGACGGCAAACGCGACTGCGAGTGTCGCGATTATCAACTCCGTGCGGGAAATACAGGGGCGAGCCATCGGAGTTCCCGGGCTGTGGAAAAACACCCGTGACGAACCAACGCCAAGCCCGCCAGCTTGAGCCGGGCCTGCGCAGTCTGTAGTAGTCGAGAGAATGAGAGTCCGGGGCGTGCGAGCGCCTCGGTCGCGTAAATGGGATTATCCGCACCGTGAATCGACTGTCAAGAGACTACCGCTGGAACGGATGCCCGTAAGTTTCTGACGGGCGCGCTTTCGCGCGCTCATCGCTGCGTCTCCCACTTGACCTGCTCTCTTCCGCGACTTACCATGAAGCTCATCCTGCCGACCCGCGGGCGAGCGCCCGCTTCTCGCAGTCCTGCCTTGCCGCAACTCCGGAGAACTCCCCATGCGCCGGCTCGTCTTCGGCTTTGCCGCGGTCGTGGCGTGTTCGCTCGCCGCGGAATCCGCCGCTCAACAGGTGCCACCTCCTCCGGGGCTGCCGACGCCGCGCGTGAGTAACGTCTTCCCGTGCGGGGCGAAGTCCGGCACGTCCGTCGAAGTGAACATCACCGGCTCGGATCTGGACGAGCCCACCGGGTTGCTCTTTTCGCACGCCGGCATCAAGGGCGAGTACCTCGCGCCGAAGGCTCCCGAACCCGACCCCAAGAAGAAGGACGCGGTGCCACCCAAGGCTGCGGTCATTCCTCCGGTCGGTCCGTTCAAGTTCAAGATCGCGGTTGAAGCCACGGTACCGCCGGGGCTTTACGATGTCCGCGTGGTGAACAAGTGGGGCGTGAGCAACCCGCGCGTGTTTGCCGTCGGCGAGTTTCCCGAGGTTCTCGAAAAGGAACCGAACAACGACGTGCCGGAAGCCCAGAAGGTCGAGATCGGCACCACCATCAACGGCATCATCTCCGCGGGCACGGACGTGGACTACACGCAGTTCGTCGGGAAGAAAGGCCAGCGCGTCATCATCTCGTGCCTGGCTTCGTCGCTCGATAGTAAGGCGAAGCCGATGATCGAAGTGTTCAGCGTCGCGGGCCGCAAGCTCGCCCTGAACCGCAACTACCGCGACTTCGATGCCCTCGTCGATCTCATCATTCCTGAAGACGGCGACTACCTCGTGCGGCTCTTCGAGTTCACCTACCTCACGGGCAGCCCCGATCACGGTTACCGGCTCACGATCAGCACGGCCCCGTGGATCGACGCGGTCTACCCGCCGGCTATCGAGTTCGGCAAACCGACGCCGGTGACGCTCTACGGCCGCAACCTGCCCGGCGGCACGCCCTCGGGTTACTTCCTCGACGGTCGACCGCTCGAAAAAGCGACGGTGACGATCGCGCCGCCCACCGATCCGCTGGCGGCGACGCGGCTCACGCTCCGCGATCGCATCGAGCCCAACGCGGCACTTCAGGACGGCTTCGAATACAGCGTGAAGGGGCCGGGCGGCACTTCCAACTCGGTGCCCATCTACTTCACCCGTGAGAAGGCCGTCTTGAAAAAGAACGAGGGCGGTACCAAGCCCGAGACGGCGGAGGCGATCGCAACCCCGGCCGAGGTCGTCGGCATGATCCACAAGAAGGGCGACCGCGACTGGTACAGTTTCGAGGCGAAGAAAGGCGACGCGTTCATCATCGAGGCGACGGCGGAACGCAACGGGCGCTTCGCGGACTTTTACTTCAACCTCTACTCGCTGCCAGACCCGAAGGTGCCGATGGCGAAGATGGCCGACGTGGGCGGCGGCGAAATCGACGACGAAACCGACCAGCAGAACGCGAACCTGCACCCGACCGATTTTTTCACGCGGTCCAACGATCCGCCCGCGTTCAAGTTCGCGGCCCCGGCGGATGGCAAGTACCTCATTGCGCTCGGTTGCCGCGAGGCGTCGTTCCTGTTCGGCCCGCAGTCGGCATATCGGCTCCGCGTCGGCCCGGCGAAGCCGGACTTCCGCGCCATCGTGAAGCCTCACACCCGCAGCTACCAAACAGGTTCCGCGGGCCGCCAAGACGGCAACGAAGCCTACGACGTCTACGTTCACCGCATGGATGGTTTCACCGGCGCGGTCACAATTACCGCGGAAGGTCTGCCGGCCGGCGTGACGGCGAAGCCAACCGTGATCGGGCCGGGAACGAAGTGGGGCGTGCTGGTGCTGAACATCGGACCCGCCGCGGCCGCGTTCACCGGAGCCATCACCGTGAAGGCCGTTGCGACCCTGCCCGACGGC
>JAYTUG010000430.1:0-4993 GCA_043744695.1 Gemmataceae bacterium | reverse complement strand
CGCTTTTCGAACGTCGTGTCCGCCGACGACGAAGGCGGCGGGTTCGTCCAGTTCGAGGGCTGCGAAGTGTGGCAGGGCGGTAACGAGGCCCGTGGTGGTGGTGAGGCCGCGGGTGAGGGCCGCGAGGCCGAACGCCGTGGTGCTGCCGACGCCGCCACAGGCACCGATCAACCAGATTCCGACTCGCCGGGCCATATCGAGGGTGTCCGTCTGAAGAACGGGAGGAGAGCCGAGGCAGGCGGGAATAAGTTCATTCTCGCGGCCAGCTCCCGTTTGGTCAAGTTGAGCGGGGCATCTGGTTGAGACTTAGCCTCGACTGCGCAAGAATTCACCACCGAGGCACGAAGATCACACAAAGAACACAAAGCGATCAGTTTTGATTGGGCTCAATCTTGTCCTCTGTGAGCTTCGTGGGACTTGGTGCCTTTGTGGGGAACTCTTTTTGAAGCTCTTTCACAACCATGAAGCCGATCAATCCCATCGCGGGGATTGCGAGTTGCACCACGCTGGACAGCTTCAAATTGTCGATCTGAATCTTCGCCAACGGCGTACTCGCAGCCAGGACCAGCCACGCCGGTACGAACGAACAGAGCCACACATCGCGTCGTTCTGGGAAGCGTTCCCAGAGCACGATGGCTGCGGGAATGAGTATCGCCCACTCGTAAATGAGCGTGTGGGGCGAAGCCCAGAGCGAGAGAAACACGGCGACGGGAAACATGACTGCAACTGCCGCGCCGGTTCGCTTCGCGAGCCATGCCGCCGCGCCGATCGCGGGCAGAACCGAGGCGAGCGTCAGTGCCCAGATCACACGCGAATCGGCGTCCGGAAGGAGCAACGACCAAAAGGCTCGCGGCGATTCCTTGTTCCAACCCTTCTCGCCGCCGTAGCTCAGGTTTGACTTCAAGGAATGGACGAACTCCCAGGATGCCTCGGGAAGCACGATCCAACTGATGGCTGCGAGGATCGCCGCGGTGATGCCGACTCCGGCCCAGCACCGGGCGTACTTTCGCGGAGCGAGCCCCCACCAAATGAAGAGACCGATCAGAAGTTGCGGTTTGAACCAGAGCAGGCCCGCAACGAGGCCGGCGGCGAACAGCCTCTTATCTTGCAGCAACCGATAGACGGCCGCGAAGATGCCGAGGCTCAGCAGCGAGTTCTGTCCGAAGCTCACGGCCGCGAACACGGGATAGAACGAGAGCGACCAGAGCAGCGTTCGCAGCGGTCGCTCCGGTTTCAACCAGCCGACCGCGAGTACGAGCACGCCGAGCCCGACGGCGTTCCAGATAACCATACTCGCGACGTACGACATGCCCGTCGTGGGCAAGTAAAGCAGAGCGTAGAAGGGCGGGTTGCGGTAGCCGAGGAGCATGCCCCAATCCCAGCCGAGTTGCTCGCCCTGATACTTGCCGAGGAAGTCGTAGTCGTACATTTCGCCGGAACGGCCTTCGCGAATGAGTTTCGCCGCCGAGTAAAACGTGAGGTGATCGACGCACACCGGCGTGCCTTCCGCATCGACCGGCCGATTCTCGCTCCAGCAACCGTAGGCGATGCTGCCGAGCCACACGACCCAGGCCGTGGCCCCGACCGGCACACCGATCCAGAGCCGTTCGCGGAGCCACCCGGCCGTTCCCGCGTAGGTCATGATGCTTCCAGGATTTCGCGGACCTGCTGTTCCGAGATGCCATCGAAGAGGCGGACTTCGCCGAGTTTCGTCGGCAGAATGAATCGCAACTCGCCGAAGGACGCTTTCTTGTCGCGGCGCATCACGGCAATCTGTTCGTCGATCGGCCACTCGCGTTTGGGCGAAGTCGGAAGCGAGAACGCAGCCAGCAATTCTCGCTGCCTCTTCGTGAGGTCGCTGCCGATGAGCCCGCGTCGCTCGGCCAGCCGCGAAGCACACACCATGCCCGCAGCGACGGCTTCGCCGTGCAGCCAGCCGCCGTATCCGCCGACCGTCTCGAAGGCATGCGCGAAGGTGTGCCCGTAGTTCAACATCGCCCGCAGGCCGGTCTCCTCGCGCTCGTCCTTCTCCACGACATCGGCCTTGAGCCGGCACGAGCGATCGACGATGTGCAGGATCGCCTCGGGATCGCGAGTCCGGATCGCTGCCGCATTCGCTTCGAGATACTCGAAGAACTCCGCATCGAGGATGACGCCGTATTTCACGACCTCCGCGAGGCCGCTGAGGAACTCGCGCTCGGGCAAAGTGTCGAGGAACGCAGTGTCGATCCAGACACCGGCGGGTTGGTGGAACGCACCGATCAGGTTCTTGCCCTTTGGGTGGTTCACGCCGGTCTTGCCGCCGACGGACGAATCGACCATGGCCAGCAGCGTGGTGGGAACCATGACGAGCGGCAGGCCGCGGTTGTAGGTCGCGGCCACGAAGCCCGCGAGGTCGCCGACGACTCCGCCGCCGACCGCCACGACTGCCGTCTTCCGATCGGCGGCGAGTTCGTAGAGTGCATCGTAAAGTTTGGCCGCCTCGGCAATCGTCTTCGAACTTTCACCGGCCGGGATTGCGGCGAGCCCGGTGCGGAACCCCACTTCTCGAAGTGAAGCCTCGACGCTTCGGCCATGTCCTTCCGTGTTCCGATCGCAAACGACGAGTGCGAGTCGCGATTGCGGTAGCCGTTCGCGCACGAACGGTCCCACTCCGTCGGGTTGTGCCGCGGTGAGTGCGATGTCGTAGGACCGCGGCCCGAGATCGACGCGAACGAGTTGCATACCAGCATTTCAGGGAGAGAGCTGCCCTTTGCCAAGTGCGGTCAGTCGGAAAGGGAAAGCTTCCAAGCGATGCGAGGTGCGATTACCATGGCACTGATATGGTCGAAGCACCCTCAGTACCTACTCCCATCGAGCCCGCGTGGCGGGAGTTCGCGCGGTCACCGCTCGTTCCGGTGGCACTGGCCGCGAGTGTGGGGCTGATCGCCGACCGCTACCTCGATGTGCCACTTGCGGCAGAACTCGTCGTCTGCGCTGTCGGAATTCTTGCATGGCTCCTTTCGCGATGGCAGAAGTCCGGTGCCGCGGTGGTTTGGCTTTGGATCGCCGCCGGAGCGCTGGCCGCGGCGCACCATCACGTGTATCGAAATGGCTTCGCGCCGGACGACATCGGCACGTTTGCGGGCGAACGGCTCGCCGTGGTTCGCGTTCGCGGGACTCTCGACGAAGAACCCGCTCGGTATCGGCCGCCGAAACCCGACCCGCTTCGCACCGTTCAGAAAGTGGAAAGCACACTGACGGTTCTTGCGGTCACCAGCATCGAGACGCCGGACGGTTGGAAGCCGGCGAGTGGCCGGGCCCGATTGACGGTCGAAGGACGACTCGACGATCTGCATCACGGCGACTCGCTGGAAGTGACTGGGCGATTGACCGCGCCGCACAGCCCGTCCAACCCCGGAGAGATGGACTACCGTTCGCATCAACTCGATCAGCGGATCACGGCGGAGATTCGCACGAAGCGCAGCGCGGACGGCATCGCGAGGCTGGAGGAAGGTTGGCGCGGCTCGCTGTTCGGTTGGCTGGCGGCCGTGCGAAGTTGGGGCACGCGCTCCCTGCAAAAGATGCTGCCCAGCGATGAAGCCGGCCTCGCCGCGGCCCTGCTGTTGGGCGACGGCACCGCCCTCGACCGCGACGAATGGGATGCCTTCGTTCGCACCGGCGTCGTTCACGTACTCGCCATCTCGGGGCAGCACCTCGTCGTGCTCGCGGCGTTCGTGTGGCTGGTGTTGCGGGCGTTCGGAATGCGAAGGCGGCACGGGGCCTGGGTCGTGATGGCCGTCATGATCGGCTACGCACTCCTCACCGGCGGGAAGCCTTCCGCCGTTCGAGCCGTCGTGATGGTCTGCGTCGTGTGCGGGGGCATCGTCCTGCGACGGCCCGTGATCCCGGCCAACGCGTTCGCTTTCGCCTGGCTCGTCGTCGTCTTTTTCAACCCGACCGACCCGTTCACCGCCGGTTGCCAGCTGTCCTTCATCTCGGTCTTCGTGCTGATTTGGGGAATTGGAAAGTGGCTGGCTCCAAGGCCACTCACGCCGCTCGAAGCGCTGATTGAAGAGAGCCGCATCTCGGGGGAGAAGTTGGTTCGCCGCACGCTGCGGATGCTCGGCTTCGCATACGCCATCAGCCTGGGGCTGGGCATCGCGAACGCTCCGCTCATCCTCTCCTGGCAGAACATCGTCTCGCCAGCGGGTGTGGTCCTCGGACCGCCGCTCGTGCTGCTCACGTCGATCGCGCTGATTGCGGGGTTCCTGTTGTTGCTCACCGCGCCGATCGGCTCGTGGCTGGCGTGGCCGTTCGCCTTCGTGGTTCACCAATCGCTCGCGGCGTGCGAATGGTTCGTGCATCAGGCGGAACGGGTGCCCGCCGGGTGGATTTACGCACCGGGCCCTGCAACGTGGTGGCTCATCGGCTTCTACCTTCTCACGGCCGGAATCGTGCTGCTCGCCGGCCGGCGGCGCTGGCAGAGCGTGGCCGGGCTGTTCCTCTGGGTGGTCTGCGGGTTGCTGTTGAACATCGAGAGGCCCCAGCGCGACGAGATGCGAGTCGCGTTCCTCTCCATCGGCCACGGTGGCTGCGTGGTGATCGAGACGCCGGATGGCCGCGTACTGCTCTACGACACCGGCACCTCGAGCGGGCCGGACGCGGTTCGCCGCGCGATTGCGCCGTACCTCTGGAGCCGCGGCATCTCGCGCATCGACGAACTCTTCCTCTCGCACGCAGACCTCGATCACTTCAACGGCGTGCCGGAACTCTTGAAGCGATTCACCGTGGGCCAAGTGACGCTGACGCCTTCGTTCGCCGAGAAGCCTTCACCCGGCGTGGCGGCCGCGATGGAAGCGCTGGATCGGCACGGCGTGCCGCGACGAATCGCAACAGTGGGCGACCGATTCGCGGCCGGCGACGTGACGATCGAGGTGCTGCATCCGCCCGAGAAAGGCCCGCTCGGCAACGAGAACGCGCGAAGTCTCGTACTGCTCGTTCACCACGGCGA
>JAYTUG010000429.1:0-19445 GCA_043744695.1 Gemmataceae bacterium | reverse complement strand
AGCGGAGCGCGCTCCGCTCCGCAGACTGCGCGTCGCGGCTAAACGGTCGGCATCTGTTAGAAGCGACGCGCCGGCACTTCTTCAAGGAATGCGCCGTCGGGGTCGGCTCGATGGCGCTCTCCGCGATGCTTGCCAAGGGCGAGCGCCGCGATCCGCTCGCTCCGAAGAAGCCGCACTTCCCCGCGAAGGCCAAGGCCGTCATCTATCTGTTCATGGCCGGAGCGCCGAGCCAACTCGAACTCTTCGAACCGAAACCGGAACTCAACAAACTCTCCGGTCAGAAAGTGCCCGAGAGCTTCACGCAAGGCAAGCGGTTCGCCTTCATCAAAGGCGATGCAAAGCTGCTCGGTTCGGCCCGCAAGTTCGGCCAATACGGCCAATGTGGGATGCACCTCAGCGAACTGCTGCCGCACCACCGCGAGATCGTGGACGACGTCTGCTGGATCAGGAGCATGAAGACGGACGTGTTCAACCACGGGCCGGCGAAGTGCTTCATCAACACGGGTTCGCCGCAGTTCGGCCGGCCGAGCATGGGAGCGTGGGCCACGTACGGCCTGGGTAGCGAGGCGGAGAGTTTGCCGGGGTTCGTGGTGCTGCAATCGGGCCCGCGCGGCCCGCGCGGTGGTGCCGCGCTGTATGCCTCCGGGTTCCTGCCGAGCGTCTATCAGGGCGTGCCGTTCCTCAAGGGGGCCAGCCCGATTTTGGACCTCGCTCCGCCGCCGGGCATCGACGCCAAACGGCAGGGCGAGTTCACCGATGCCGTGAAGGACTTGAACAAACTTCGGCTCGAAGCGACCGGCGATCCCGAGATCGAGACGCGGATCGCGGCCTACGAAATGGCCTACCGCATGCAGACCGCCGCCCCAGAACTCATGGATCTTTCCAAGGAGAAGAAGGAGACGCTCGACCTGTACGGAGTGGTGCCGGGCAAGCCGAGCTTCGCCGCGAACTGCCTCATGGCGCGGCGGATGGTCGAACGCGGCGTCCGCTTCATCCAACTTTACCACACCGACTGGGACCACCACGGCGGGGTGCTCGATCTCACGAAAACGCTCGACCAGATTTGCAAGGAAGTCGATCAGCCCTGCGCGGCACTCGTGAAAGACCTGAAGCGAACGGGGCTGCTGGACAGCACGATTGTGATCTGGGGTGGCGAGTTCGGGCGCACGCCCATGGGCGAGAGCCGCGAAACGATCGGCCGCGATCACCATCCCGAGGCCTTCACCATGTGGATGGCCGGCGGCGGATTTAAACCGGGAATGGTGCTCGGCAAGACGGACGACATCGGGTATAACATCGTGGAGAGTCCGGTTCACGTTCACGACTTGCAAGCGACGATCTTGAACCAGTTGGGCTTCGATCACACCAAGCTGACCTACCGCTTCCAGGGCCGCGATTACCGGCTCACCGACGTTCACGGCAATGTGGTGAAAGAGATACTGAAGTAGCCGCTTGCGGCTTCGCGATTGACTCGCAACGCGAAGCCGCAAGCGGTCCTTTTGGGAGCCCCCTCCATGCTCCGCATACTCGGCCACTCTTCGACCGCTACGGGAATTTCCCGACGCGATCTGCTTCGCGCCGGATCGCTGGCGGCATTCCTCCCGAGCGCCGGAGTAGCGGCGGCCGAGACGGCCGCGCACCCGGGGAAAGCCAAGCACGTCATCTTGCTCGATCTCTTCGGCGGGCCGTCGCACATCGACACGTTCGATTGCAAACCGAACGCCCCCGATGGCATCCGCGGCGAGTTCAAGACCATCCCAACCGTGCTGCCCGGTTACCGCGTCTGCGAACACTTGCCGCTGCTCGCCGCACGACTCAACAAGATGGCCGTGGTGCGAAGCGTCACGCACAAATACAACTCGCACAACCCGTACGGCGTGATGACCGGCTACGACGGCGGCCACGACCAGACCGACTACTTCTCGAAGCCGACGAACCATCCGAGCGTGCCGAGCGTGTGCCAGTATTTCGGCGTCGGCCGCGGCAAGGACTTGCCCGGCTACGTGATGCTGCCCGCGCTGCCGGGTTACACGCAAGGTCTGCACCGCGCCGGGCCGTACGGCGGATACCTCGGCCCGCGCTGGGACCCGGTGTTCAGCACGGCGGACGCCCATGCTTCCAACTCGATCACGGAAGACAAGAACTTCTACAACCCGGACATCAAGATTATCGGCGAGCCGCGCTTGCCGAAGATCGAAGGGAACATCTCGCTCGATGCTCTGAACTCGCGGAGAACGCTGGTTCAACAAATCGAAGCGAAGGCGGCTCTCGCGGACACTTTGAACCACGGGATCCGCCGCGATGCCGCGTTCGATTTGCTGCTGTCCCCCAAGGCGAAGGCGGCGTTCGACCTCGACCGCGAACCGCTCAAGCTGCGCGAACGCTACGGCGACGACCTCTTCGGTTCCAGCGTGCTGCTGGCCCGACGGCTCGTTGAGGCCGGTGTCACGTTCGTTACCATTCACACCGAGGCGAAGCCGAACGGCCACTGGGACACGCACGAGAACAACTTCAACATGCTGAAGGGGCGGTTGCTGCCGTTCCTCGATCGGGCACTCTCGGCGCTGCTCGACGACCTCTCCGAGCGCGGGCTGCTGGAAAGCACGCTCGTCGTCGTGACCGGCGATATGGGCCGCAGCCCGCGGGTGAACGGCAAGGCCGGTCGCGATCACTGGCCGCAGTGCGGCTTCTGCCTCTTCGCCGGCGGCGGCACGAAGCCCGGCGTCGTTCACGGCACCACGGACAAGATCGCTGCGTTCCCGTCGGACCACCCCGTCACCGCAGGCGACCTCGTGTCTACGGTCTATCACTTGGTTGGCGTCGATCCGGAAGCGACCGTGCCGGATCACACCAACCGGCCCACGCATATTTCCCACGGCGGGCGCCCCATCGCGGGAATTCTGTAATGGCGAGCCGGACTGCGAAGGCAACGCAACGCTGATGTGGAATATTCCGCGCACGCGGGCAGAAATTGAGCTAGGAGAATAGCGACGATCCACCCCCGAGGAACACCATGATCGCCGTCGCTGAATCCGCCCCTGCGTTCGCTGCACCTTCTCCTTCCGCCGAACGCCGCGTGGCACTTCGGCAACCCGCAGTCGGCACCGTCTGCCAGCTTGCGATCGAGGGCGATTCGCAATCGACGGCACTCGTCTGGAACATCTCGACCTCCGGCGTGAGCATGCTCGTGCCGAAGGCAATCGTGCCGGGTTCGGGCGTACACGGCGTGCTGCAAACGATCCGCGGCCGGCATCCGCTGCCCGTCGAGATGCACGTGATCCACATGAAGCTTTTGGAGACGGGCGACTACCTGATGGGTGCCCACTTCGACCGACCGATCACTGCGGCCGAGATGAAGCCGTTCGTCGCGTGATCATCGCTTCCGTCTATAGAACGTCGCCGTGCCGGTTCGCTTCACGTTAATCCAATCCGGCGACTTCGCGAAGTAGGTCTCGAACCCGCTGCCGGTTCGGACCAACGCGAAGTCGAACCGCCCGTATCGCTTTTCCCACCCTTCGATCGCGCCGGCCGTGTTCGCGGAGCCGGCCTTCACCAGATCGAGCAGCCACTCGCCGCCGAACACTTCGCAGCGATCGTCCACAAAGACCTTGTAGCCGGGAACGTGGTAGATTGCGAACCCGCCGTCGATGTAGTCGTTGAACAGGTGGTTCCCGAAGCCATCGTGGGGTTCGTGTTCCTTCATCGCGTCGAGGACCTCGACGGGCCAGTGTCGCGGGTCGTGCCGCGCCCAATTCGCGCCGAGGAGCGGCACTTCGACTCGCGCGACGATCAGCATCAATGAGAAGAGGACGACAAATATGGGAAGCGCGAGGTTGGCCGCGAGCGGCGTTCGGGCACGTTCTCGCGGCTGATAGAAGTCGGGTCGGTTCAGCTTCAACCACTCGGCCCATCGGGTGTGAGGCCACATCGACGCCATCCCGATGAGTGCCAGCACGGCGAACAGCGGGGCATGGCGAACGCGATCGAGGCTCAACGCGAACCAGGCCAGCGGCAGTAACCACGTCGTGCGGATGCGGCGAATCGGCACCCCGGCCAGCATCGCCAAATAGAGTGCGGCGAAGGCGAGGACCGGCCACGCCTTCGGTTCCGCGAAATCGAGGGCACTGTGTTCCTGGATAATCTGCTTCAGCACGGGCTCGCCCATGATGATGTGCCAGGTGCGAATCAGATCGAGACCGTACGGGTTGACGAAGGCCGTGGCGCAGCAGGCTGCCGCGATGCCGACGACCCAGGCAGCGTCCTTCGCCGATTGAACCGGTGAAGGCCAACCCATTTGCCAGGCGAGGAGCCAACCGGTTCCGGCGAGTACGACCGTCGCCATTCCGCCGAGGACCCCGCCGTGAACGTTCACCCAGATCGCGAAGAGCGGCACGAGCCAGAGTAAGCCACGAAGGGGAAGCCGGCCCGACTCGAAATCGGTGAGCAGCGCCATCGCGATCGCCATGCACGCAATGGTGAAGAGGTGCGGCCTCACGTGAAAGTGGGCCGAAGACGCGGCCACGGCCAGCAGCACCAGCGCACCCACCGCGATCGGATGAAGCCCCGTGTTCAAGAGTCGAACTGCGAGCCAGGCGAAGACCGCCGCGAGGATTGTGACGGTGCCGAGGAGAAGGGCATCGAATCCGCCGAGGCGATGGACGAGTGCCATCGCGACTTCGCCGAGCCACTGGTATGGCACCCACCAAGTGCCCGCGAACGTGAACGTGTACGGATCGCTGCGAATGAAGCCTTCTGAAAGGATGCGTTCGCCGGTGGCGATGTGCCAGAACGTGCCGGGATCGCGGAGGAAGTTCGAACGGCCACCGGCGAGCAGGAGCAGCCAGATCGCGAGAAACGCGAGGGCACCCGGACCCACGAATCGCTGCCACTTCATACCGCCACCGCCGAGCGCACGGGAACTGCGGACACTTCCCGCGTGGCCACGATGTACAGAAGCAGGACCGCAGGCGAGACCCAGATGAACGCGAACGAACCGGTGTGGAGCAGGTTCATCGCGAGGCAGGCGAGGTCGATCGCGACGAGCGCCGCGAGTACCGCCGGACGGCGGAGTGCGACCATTTTCACCACGGCTGGAAGGAGCAGCACCATGTCGAAGGGCCACGCACCATACGGGGCCGTGGCGAACGACACGAGCAGCAACAGCGGCAGTTGTTCGGTCCAGTTCCATCTCGCGGCTGCATGCTTCCAATGCCACGCGAACCAGCCCAGGCCGGCGAGTACCGGCACGAACTGGAGCTTGAAGAGATCTTCGCCGAACGCCAACCGCAGCACGCTTCCGAAGGTGGGCGAGAGCCACTGAGCCGGCGGGCGATTCGCCATCGCATCCGCGTACTGGTTGAGAATCAGTGGGTTGAAGGCCAGCGGCAGGAGTGTCGCGACGATCCCGGCGAGCAAGCCGCCGAGGATGATGCCGCCGCGCCGCCGTGCGAGTGCGTCGCAGAGGATCGCGACCCAAACGAGGTACGCAAGGTGGGGCTTCACAGCGAGCAAGAGCGTGGCGGCTCCCGCGAGGACGGGCCAGCCGCGCCGTTCCAATTCCAAAAAGAGCACGCCGCCGAGGAGCAGGAGCGGCCCGATCTGTCCCGATTGCAGTGCGAAGAGCGTCGGCAGGAAGGCGAGTGCGGTGGCCCAGCCGATCCAGCGATTCTCGCAGCTGCCCCCGAGCATCAGCCAGAGTCGGTCGCCGCAGTACCCGATGGCTGCGAGGTTCGCGAGCAGCCACAACAGTTGTGCTTCCCGCGCCGAGACGAGGCCGAGCGGCAGCACGATTGCCAGCGACCACGGCGGGTTCCACATCATCACGGCTTCATCGGTGTCGCGCCCGGCGGCCTTTTGCAGCGGCAGCAACTTCGCGGGATCGTAGGGATTCTCGCCGTCGAGGGTGAGCCGCGCCGCGGCCCAATACTCGATGAAATCGTCCGGCGGCCAGATCGTAGGATCGTTCAAAAGTTGCCGAACCTGCCCGGCAAGCAGCAGCCCCGCCATGGCGATACCGGCGAACGGAAAGAGTCGGCGCAAGTTCATGCGGGAGTATAGAACACGAACGCGATGGATGCCGCACGAAGTCTCCCGCTCGTATACTTGCGAGGTCTCGCCCGTCGCCTGCCGGAAGGATTTGCTCCATGCCCTGGCTGAGAAGCTCTCGCTTTGCCACAACCCCGCGCGATCTCACGGCCGGGTTGGTCGTGTTTCTCGTGGCGCTGCCGCTCTGCCTCGGCGTCTCGCTCGCCTCGGGCGCTCCGTTGTTCTCGGGGTTGCTGGCCGGGATCGTCGGGGGCATTGTCGTCGGGCTCGTGAGCGGCTCGCATACGAGTGTGAGCGGACCCGCTGCCGGGCTCACAGCCGTCGTCGCCGCCCAAATCGTCTCGCTCGGCTCTTACCAAACCTTCCTCTTGGCCGTGGTCTTCGCGGGGCTGATCCAGATCGGCCTGGGGCTGGCCCGCGCCGGGTTTCTCGCTTCATTCTTTCCTTCCAGCGTGATTAAAGGCCTGCTCGCGGCCATCGGCATCATCTTAATCTTAAAGCAGATCCCCCACGTCTTCGGCCACGACTCCGACCCGGAAGGAGAAATGGCGTTCCAGCAACCCGACCAACAGAACACGTTCTCCGAATTTATCGAACTCGTCGCCGACCTTCATCCTGGGGCCGCGACGATCGGCTTACTCTCCATCGCCCTCCTCGCGATCTGGGGAAAGTGGAAGCCGCTCAAGAACTCGCCCATTCCCTCCGCGCTGGTCGTGGTGCTCTTCGGCGTCGGCGCGAGTCAACTGCTTCGCCAACTCGGCGGGGAGTGGGTCATCGAGTCGAGCCATCTCGTTCAAGTTCCCGTGGCGGAGAGCTTGGCGGGCTTCCTGGCCTTCTTGCAGTTTCCCGACTTCTCGCAGTGGACGAACCCCGCGGTTTATATTGCCGCCGCAACCATCGCGGCCGTGGCCTCGCTCGAAACTTTGCTGAATCTCGAAGCCGTGGACAAGCTCGACCCGCAGCAGCGAACCTCACCCGCCAGCCGCGAGTTGCTCGGCCAGGGGATCGGAAACGTGACATCTGGGATGATCGGCGGGCTCCCCATCACCTCCGTGATCATTCGCAGTTCCGTGAACATCAACGCCGGAGCCCAGACCAAACTCGCGACGATCGTTCACGGTACGCTACTCCTCGTCGTCGTCTCGCTCTTGCCGGTTTGGCTGAACTCGATTCCGCTCTCCTGCCTTGCGGCGATCTTGCTCGTGACCGGATTCAAGCTCGCGAGCCCGGCGCTCCTCAAGCAAATTTGGAAGGAGGGGCGGTACCAGTTCATCCCGTTTGCCGCGACCGTGATCGCCATCGTGTTCACCGATCTCTTGATCGGCATTCTCCTCGGCCTCGCGGTCAGCGTCGGGTTCATCCTCAACAGCAACGTGCGCCGTCCGATTCGCCGGGTGGTCGAAAAGCACCTCGGTGGCGACGTGATCCACATCGAACTCGCCAACCAGGTGAGCTTCTTGAACCGGGCCGCGCTTTCCAAGGTTCTCGACGACGTGCCTCGCGGCGGGCACGTGTTGTTGGATGCGAGCCACACCGACTACATCGACCCGGACGTGCTCGAATTGATCCGCGAGTTCAAGGAAGTCTCGGCCCCGATTCGCGGTGTGGAAGTCAGCCTCCTCGGCTTCCGCAACAAGTACCAGCTCCTCGACAACATTCAGTACGTGGACTACTCCACGCGCGATCTCCAGGCGTCACTCACACCTCAGCAGGTCGTTCAAATTCTGAAGGACGGCCACGAGCGATGCCGCAAAGGCCAGCGCTTGACTCGCGACTTCGGACGGCAAGTGAGTGCCACGGCGACCGGGCAGCACCCCCTCGCCGTCGTGCTGAGTTGCATCGATTCTCGCACGCCCGCCGAATTGATCTTCGACCTCGGCGTCGGCGACATCTTCGTCGTTCGCGTCGCCGGCAACATCACCAGCCGAAAGATCCTCGCCAGCGTCGAGTACGGTTGCGCCGTGGCCGGGGCGAAGCTGGTTCTCGTGGTGGGGCACACCCGCTGCGGTGCCGTCACCGCGGCCGTGGAGTTGATGGGCGAGAAGCGCACGCCCGCCGAGATCACGGGCTGCGAACACCTCGAACACATCGTGCGCGACATCCAATTGTCGACCGACGCGGAAGCTTGCCGGGCGGCGGCACTTCTGGAGGCGGGCCAAAGACTCGCATTCGTCGATGGTGTGGCCCGTCGCAACGTCGTGCGGGTCGTCAGACGCATGCGCGAGGAAAGCCGAACCCTCGACGAACTCGTGCGGAGCGACCGAATCGCGATCGTTGGAGCGATGTACGATGTGACGACGGGTGAGATCGAATTCCTGCCGGATGCGTGATTACTACCGCTCGAAGTGAACTTCGACTTTGCCAAAGCGGCCGAAGTCGGCGACGACGCGATCGCCGGGATTCGCTGAGTAGACGGGCGTCGCGGTGCCGGTGGTGAGTTTGTCGCCGCGGCGAAGTTGCAGGCCGTAGCGGGGCAACTCGTTCGCCAACCACGCCACCACGTTCAACGGATGGCCGAGGACGGCGGCTCCGGAGCCGATGCGAATCACCTCGCCGTTCACCGCGACCGAAACGGACTGAAGGCTCAGATCCGTTCCACGCCAATCGAGTACCGGATCGCCCGCGATCCACGCTCCGTGAATTGCGTTGTCCGCGATCAGGCTCGCGGCTCCAACCGCCGTCCAATCGTGAAAGCGATGGTCGACGATCTCGATGGCTGGGATCACGGCTGCCACGAACTCCGCAATGGAATCCTTCGTGTACGCATCGTTCCGGCGCGGCACGTCGGTTCCGATTTCAAATCCGAATTCGGCCTCGACCACCCGCACAGTGAAGTCCTTTGCCGGATGCGAAGCGGGACTGCGTAACGACGACGACGAGAGCAGCCGACCGAAGAACGGAGCCTCGACGTGAAGCAACTTCTGGGCGGCCTCGTTCGTGGCCGCCGCCTTGTAACCAATGGTTTGGCCCTTCGATTGGTCGAGCAACATTTGGACGAGCGCCGCCTGCGCGTGGTAAGCTTCTTCGTGGGAGCGCGGCATCGCATCCGCTGGAATCGCATCCGCGGTTCGCTTCCCGCACCGCAGGCCGAAGAGGAATTCGGCGGCCTCGTGCGAAGGTTCCATGACGGATCCGGGAGAGTGACTTTGCAAAAAAAACCTCCCCGAAATGGGGAGGTCGTGAAGTCGATTCAAACCTTACCAATTTCAGCCGCCCGGGGCTTTGAGCGGCGGCAAGCCCGGCAATCCGGGAGGCCCACCCGGCCCACCCGGGAGGCCACCGCCGGCGCCGGGGAAGCCTCCGCCTGCTCCCGGGAAGCCGCCGCCCGCGCGGCCACCACCGGCATCGGGCTCGGGAACCGTATCCGCACCGGCCGCGTTCGTCGTGATCTTGTTGATCGCCACGACCATTCCATTGTGGAAAATCACGTTCTCACCGTCCGGCGTCACATGGAAGTAGCCGCCAATCTGAACTCCGCTATTCACCCAAACCGCGGAGCGAATCGATGCGGCCTTGGTAAACCCATTGGACTTGGAATCCAGAACGTATACGTCGAGGCCGGGGCTCTGCATGTTGCCGGTACGCGTGTCCCGGCCTGCGAAGGAACTCACGAATAAGTGCTTCCCGTCTGGGGAGAACTTCGCGTAGTTGTTGTTGGAGGCCTTCCAACCCTTGAGCAGAATTTCCTGGGTTTCTCCGCCCGCATCGATCGAATGAAGTCGACCTTCTTTGAGGGAGGGAACTCCGTTCTGGAGTGGCCCAGTAATCGCGACGACCATGCCTCCATTCGGACGCGGTGCGATGTCCGTCGCGATGCCGGGCGATCGATACTTGCCCTGTTCCATCGTCACGGGGTCGCACGTCATGATCTGCACGCGTTCCTTCTTGGACGTGCCATCGTACTCGACGATGAGCAGTTGCTTACCGTCGGCAGACTTCCGCATGTCCGATGCTTCCTCGGGAAGCACGACTTCCTTCACGAGCTTGCGGTCGGCGGTGTCGTACTGCCGCACGTAGGACTTAGGCTTGCCGCCCGTGGCCGACTTGTTGAACGCGACGCAGAGGAACTTGTTGTCCGAAGACAGCTCGAGTCCTTTGATGGTGCCAGCCGTTAGGATCGTGGCGACGGGCTTGATATCCACGCCATCGACCGCTTTACCACTCCGGATCGGTTCGAGATCGAAAACTTGCACGTCGCCGAAGGCATGGGAGCGATCGTAGGCCGTGGTCCAGAGATCCTTATTCTGCGACTGATTCGTTGAGGCCGCGAGATACAGAACGCCCTTCTTGGGATCGATCGCAAGGCGCGTTCCCACGTTGGGGATGTTGAACTCGGCCTTCAATTTGAAATCGGGATAGCTGTAGCGGCGGAGCAATCCGAGTGCTCGGGCGGGGTACTTCGGATCCATGCGCATGGACACGGTGTAGAACTCGTTTTGCTCGCTGTCGAAGGTGTAGGCGTAGAACGAATCGAGCTTGAAGGCGAGTTGCGGGCGCGTGGCCGCACCTGCGGGGGGCTTGTTGTTTTCGAAGTCGCCGCCACCCGCACCGGAGAAGCCGGAGCCGGGCGCACCAAAACCTCCACCGGGAATACCAGGGGCACCAGGGATGCCACCGCCGGGAATACCAGGGGCACCAGGGATGCCACCGCCGGGAATACCGGGCGCGCCGGGTTGTGGAAACAAGGGAGGAGCACCGCCAATACCAGCACCTGGGACACCACCAGGCATCGGAAAGCCGCCGCCCGGAGCGCCAGGAAGCCCGCCCGGCAAGGGACTTAGCCCACCCGCACCGCCGCCCGGCATTGGATTCAATCCAATGCCGCCAGGACCACCAGGCAAGGGCAAGCCGCCGCCCGAGCCAGGTGGACCACCAGGCATTGGGAAGCCTCCGCCTGTGCCGGGAGGACCGCCAGGCATTGGGAAGCCTCCGCCTGCGCCGGGAGGACCGCCAGGCATCGGGAAGCCGCCCCCCGAGCCAGGAGCGAGTCCGGGCCCACCGGCGACCGCGCCACCACTCATGTGCAGAGATCCGAGGAATTTCGCGCCATCATCCGTCGCGTAGCTTGGATTCGTTTCGTGGCCGACCATAGCGAGAACGAGTTTGCCATTCGCACAGCTGGCTTTGGCAACGAATGCCGTACCCGCTCCGGCGTCGAGTTCGAACTCGACGGCAGGATAGCTATCGAGAGTCGTGTCGCGGCGATTGCGAACTTTAGACGCTCCACCGCCTCCACCGCCGCCTCCGAATCGACCGCCCCACTTGCCGCCGCCCGCACCGATACCACCGTCGCCGCTTTTGTTCATCCTTTCGAGGAACGCTTCGAGTGCTTGCTTGTCGCCGAGCCGGCCTTCCGCAGGAATCTCGATGGACAGGACGATCATGCCGCCCTTTTCGTCGGGGGCGTTGCAAACGTAGACCTTGCCGCGAACGCCTTTGTCCGCGGGCATGTTCAACATCTCGGGTTGCTGAGGCATGTCGACAGTGAAGCCATCGCCTTGAACGCGCTTCCAGCCGGCGATGACCTGTCCGACGTTGCCACCGCCTCCGGGCATTCCACCACCTCCCGGCATGGGCGGGCCCCCCGCACCGCTACCCGGCATGCCAGGACCGCTCCCGCCGGGGCCCTGTTGACCACCGGGAGGAGTCGATGAGCCGCTCGAAGGTGTCGTACTGCTGCTCGAATCGGATTTCGCAGTGTCCTTCTTGTCGCTCGAGCCCATCATCAGGTAAACGACCAGCCCGATGATCGCGCAAAGCCCGACGGCCCCGCCGGCAATCAGCGCGATCATCCCGCCGTTGCCGCCGCTCTTGGCTTTCTTCTTGCCGACTTTCTTGGCCGGGCGTTCGTCTTCCTCATCGTCATCGTCATCGTCGCTGCGGCGCTTGGAAGGAGACTTGCTCGGTTTCGAGTCCGAGGGCTTTGAAGACCTCGAGGGCTTGCTCTTCACATCGTCTTCTCGCGGCGCGGCCACCTTGGCGGGAGCGGGCCGAGCCACTGGCGCGAGCTTCGCCGTCGGTGCCGCGACTGCGGCAGGCACGCTCAGCTGCGTCTTGCACGACGTGCAGCGAATCGTTTTTCCGCCGAGAGATTCTGGCACTTCGAATGCGGCCTGACATCCCGGACACTTGATGGGAATGGCCATAGGCTCCTCGGCAGTCGTGAGCCTCGCGACAATCGCGCGGGACTCGTGAGTGTTCTGAAAATAAGACGAGTCGGAAGGGGTCGGCGTTGGAACCCTTCACGATGTTAATTTAAGATACCCGGCCTTCAACTGAACTGCAACGCAAAGCCGGTGTAACGTTTTGTAACATCTGCTGTGCGAGCTCCGCCGCTCGCGATCACTTCTTCTCGCTCGCCACTGGTTCCAGGATCAGCCACACCTTCGAAAATAGCGGTGGCACGCGATCGGTCTTCACCTCATAGTTCAACGTCGCGTCGTCCTTGCTCACCTCGATGGGTAGGTCCAGCATCGAGTACGGGAAGTTCGAAACGCTGATCACTTCACCGCTGTTCGCCCCGTAGAACGGCTCGGCCTTGGGATTGTCGACGTCCTTCAACAACTGGCTCCCAGCAAACACCCAATCCACCTTCACCGACTCTTTCTTCTTGCTGTTCCAGATCCACTCTTGTGCAGGATGGGTGTGAACCTTGCCGTCCTTTTTGTAGTTCACGAGTACCTTGATTTTCGTGCCCGTTGCCGGCTTGAACTCGGGTTCGCCCGTCTTGGGGTTGAGGAACTGCGGCGTGGTCCCCGGCTTGGCACCGGCGGCCTCGAGCGCCGCGTGGAGCAACTTCGCGTCGATGCTCATCCGCAGAATCGCCTCGTGCTCCTTCGTTCCCTTCTTGCACAGGAAGACTTCGAGCGACCCTTCGCGCAAACAGACTTCGCACGCCACGAGCACGCGCACGAACTTCTTGTCCGGAGTCTGCTCCATCAGGAACGTACTGTCTTTATCGAGCGCGACGTGGTTGTTCTTGGGGTCGAGTTTGGGCGCGTCGGGCAGTGGCTCGGCCGTCGCTTTCTCTCGGGGCTGAGCCGCGGACGCGATGCGGGTCGAAGGGACGGGGCTAAACACCAGTACTGCACTCAGCGCGAACCCAGCGAGCGAAAGTATCGTCGTTTTCACCGCGACTCTCCTCGGCGTTCGATTTACCTCGTGGTATTAGACTACCGCGCTGGCACGGCCTGATGCAAAGAGAATTCGCGGATTGCCGAGACGGCCCTGGAACCGTAGAAAAACGAGGTCCTGGTACGAACGCGGAAAACGCTGGCCCTATCGTCTAGTGGCCTAGGACACAGCCCTTTCAAGGCTGCGACCGGGGTTCGAATCCCCGTAGGGTCAATGTTCGATTTGAAGTGGTTCGCAAGAGCCTCGTCCTGAGTCGGGGCGAGGCTCTTGGCATTTTTCAGCCGACGAATGTGCCGTCGAGCAAATCGAGGGAGAGGTACGGATCGAGTTCCTGGAAGGTGCGGGGTTCCGCGCCGCCGAATGTGCTACCGAGGTAGACGCGGACGCGGCTGAGCGATCCTTCGCCGGTGCCGATGGCGACTTCGGCGCGGTTGTCGCCGTCCACGTCCGTCGTGGACACGCGGATTCCTCCACGATCGCCTTCGAAGCCCGACAGGATGAAGTTGGAGATCGGCGCATTGAGGGCCGAGGCCGCACCGAGGGTGAGCAGCCGTTGCCCGCTGATGGTGAGCACGCGCGGCCCGCCGCCGGGTCCGGCTCCGAAGACGAGGTCGCCGAACCCGTCGCCGTTCACGTCGCCGATGGAGACGTAAACGCCGTTGCGTAGGCCTTGTTCGAACGCGAAGAAGTCATTCACGAGTGGCGAAGGGCGCGAGGAGAGGACGGATCGGCCGTTGTAGAGCGCGACGCGTGGACCACCCTGGAAGCCTGCCGTGACGGCGAGATCGGGAATGCCGTCGCCGTTGACGTCGCCCACGCCGGCGCGGGCCCCGCCGCGGAAGTTCGGGTCGTTAATGCCGAAGAAGTTGCCCCGCGTGATAATGCTGTTGTCGAGGCCGAGCGAAAAAATCGTGACGCGAGGCCCGCCGCCTTGATCGGGCGTCACGACAATTTCGGATCGGCCGTCGTTGTCGAAGTCCCCCGCGGCCACGAACCCGCCTCCTGAGAAGTTCCCATCGAACGGATCGAACGGACCGGCGAGGATCGTGACGTTGTCGTCCCCGCTTACGATGAGGACGCGGATGGGAGTGCCGGGGCCGGTGACGAGGATGCGATCGGGGAAGCCGTCGCCGTTCACATCGCCAGAAGCGACGCGGACATCGATGCCCAGGCCACCGAGTGACGTGGTGGAGCCGCTATCGACGAACTTGGACGTGGCGAAATCGGGGCGGAAGGTGGTGGCGGTTCCATCCAGATTCCCACTGACGGCGAGCGCCTGTGGCTTCTCGACCGTGCCGACCACTCGCGCGAGGGCGAAGTTGCCCACGGTTCCCGTCGTGCCGGCAAGCAAAATGCGACCGTTCGGCTGAATAGCGAAGGCACTCGCCGAGGCGGTCGCGCCGAAATCGACCGTCTGCTTGCCGTCCGCGCTGAACGTCGTGTCGAAGGAACCGTCGGCGGCGTTCAAGCGAACGGCCGCGAAATTGAAGTCCGTGTCCGTGGCCTGAACCGAACCCACGATCACAATCTTGCCGTCGTTCTGAACTTTCACGGCGGAAGCGCGATCGTTCAGGTCGCCTCCGAGGTCGAAGGGAATGGTCTTCATCCCGTCGACGTCGAAGGTGGTATCGAGCGAGCCATCGACTCGATTGAGGCGTGCGACCGCGAAATCGAAGTTCGAACTGCTCGCTTGTTGCGCATACCCCGCGACCACAATTTGTCCGTTCGGTGCGACGGATACGCCGGTTGCGCGATCGTCGTGCGCCCCGCTCGCATTGAACGAGATCGTCTGATAGCCCGTGGAATTGAAGCTGAGGTCGGCAAGCCCATCAGTGGTGACGCGGACCACACCGAAGTCGAATCCTGTGGCGGAGACTTGCACCGAGCCGGCCACGACGATCTGCCCGTTGGTCTGAACGGAAAGCGACGAGGCCTTATCTTGAAGTCCGCCGCCGCGATCGAAGAAGAAAAAGGCCTTGCCGGTACCGGCAAGGCCGAAGTTGGGATCGAGGGTGCCGTCGTCGTTGAGTTGGACCACGGCGAAGTCGTAATCGGTGGCCGCGAACTGATCGAAGCCGGCAATCACGATCTTCCCGGACTTGAACCCGACCGCTCGGGCTTGGTCGTCGAGTTTGCCGCCGAGATCGTAGGCGACGGTTTGGACGCCGGTCTTGTTGAAGGAGGGGTCGAGCCCGTTGCCGTCGGCGAAGATGCGGATGGCGGCGATGTCGTTGTTGCCGGTGGTTTTGGCGTCGGTGTAGCCGACGATGACGATTCGGCCATCGGGTTGAATGGCGACGGCGGTGGCGATGTCCGTTCCGCCGAGGTTGAAGGTGGCTTTGCCGTCGCCGCCTCCGAAGGTGAAGTCCGGGAGGCCGTTGGGCCGGAAGCGCGCCACGGCGAAGTCGCCGTTGCCGTCGTCGCCCACGACGACGATCTTGCCATCGGTCTGGACGGCGACGGCACTCGCGTGCTCGCTGGCGATGCCGAAATCGAGCGTCGCCATCCCACCGGTTCCAAACGTCGTATCGAGAGCGCCGATCTGGGCCGGCACTTCCCGAGATTCGAGCGATTCGACATTCAAACGAGCGACCTTGGCCCGTGCAGTCCGCGGCAGCTTCATGGAGATACTCATCGGAGTTGAGAGCGAGTGATCGCTTTGCGGAGAATGCGCGCGGCGATCCCAGCCTTTTCGGAGTTTAACGACAAACCGATCCAGGTTCCTCGAAAAAAGCGACTTTGCGCAAGATGAGGAAGCTCGTCCGCCCCTACAAATCCCCCCCGCGAACGAACCCGCAAAGGCAAGTGATGCTGTCGCTCGCCTCGATTCCTATAACGAAGACGGACTCGAACCCGCCTCCGATTGCTTGCTCCGCCCGGTGAGCCTTCTTGCAACAGGATTTGTCCATGAATATTCCGTGGTGGGGTTACGTAGTGGGTGCCGGGCTCGCCTGGGGCACTTACGTGCCGTTAATTTTCTTCGGCGGCCAAATGCTCAGCCCCCTGAGCCCTCAAGGTACGCCGATCGGCGTCGGCGGTCGCCTGGCCTCGATTCTCTGCGTCGGCGTGGCCTATTTCGGGCTCGCCGTCGTCATTCCCGTGATCCTCATGGCCATACGGGAAGACGCCCAAGCGGATTGGAAAGGCGTGGGATTAACGTTCAGCGCGCTCGCAGGTGTTGCCGGTGCCATCGGCGCGATCTGCGTGATTTTCGCCAGCAAAGCTGCCGTCGATTCCGCCAAGCTCGAAGGGATCAACCCGGCAACGTATCGGGTCTATATCGCGCCGCTCATTTTCTGCCTGGCCCCCCTAATCAACACGCTGCTGAGCCTCGTCTGGCACCCCGACGCCAAGACCGGCAATTGGAACGTATTCCACTTCGATATGCCGGGTTGGAAACTCTGGGCCGGCATCTTGTTCATTGCGGTCGGCACCTTCCTCGTGCTCTACTCGAAGGAAGAAGCCGAAGCGGCCAAGGGCGGCCCGAAGACGCAACCCGCGGCGTGGCCCGTCGAAAAGTCGAACACCAACCCCGATATGCCATGACGCCCGAAGACGCGGTGCAGCGCCTGAACTTGGTCCTCGCGCACGCCTGGATGGTCCGCACGTTTCTCAAACATGCGGACGAGGTCCAGGAGAACGAGGACATGTTGGACGTGCCGCGGACGCTCTACGACAGCATTCGCGCGGTGGAACCGGCGTTTCAGCGCGGCGACGCCGCCGACTTCCTCAGGCGGCTCAAGGGCAAGTTGCCGAAGATTCGCAAGTCGGCCGAGTACTTCAACCTGCACTTCCGGGAGTTCTCGCCGCACACCAACTTCGAGATGGCGGCGCTGAGCCTGACTGGAATTGTGAAGCAGATGGAGGACATCTTTGTGGCTGTCGAGTTGCCCGTGCCGAGAAATTCCAGCGACGCGGCGACGTAATTCGAATTACGTCGCCGGTTTCGCTAGCTCAAAGCGGGGTCGAGCAGAATCGGATTGTTCGGGACGGCGACGAGCAGCGGCTCGCCCGCGGCCAACTGGCTGCGGTACCGGAGCAAAGGGCTGCCGTCGTCCGGGATCGAGACGACCACGATCGCGTGGGTGATGGGATCGACGAATGCCGATACGGCCGCGCCGCCCGTGGATTGCGACCCCAATACCGGCGTGCTGAACAATTCGGCCCCGGTCATGCCGTTGTGAACGAGCAGGAGACCGCCTTCGCCCGCGCCGGGGGTCGTGATGATCTCGGCCTTACCGTCGCCGTTGAGGTCGCCGGCGGCAACGTGAACGCCACCGCGGGCCTCGGGATCGTATGCGAAGTATTCGCCGATGACCTTGCCAGTCTGGGCATCGAAGATGCGTACGTGAGGCCCACCCCCTTCGCCGGCACCGGTCGCGATTTCGAGTTTGCCGTCGCCGTTAAAATCGCCGAGCGCGATGTTCACGCCACCGCGGAACTCGGAATCGTAAGCGAAGAAATTGGCCAGGTCGTTCCCGGTTTTGCCGTCCACGATGCGGACGCGCGGGCCGCCGCCTTCGCCCGGCGCGATGGCGACATCCGGAATTCCATCGCCGTTCACGTCGCCCGTTTTGATCGCGACCGGACCGCTGAACCCCGCAAGTGCCGGCATCTGCGAGATGACCTTACCCGCTGCGGAGCGGAACTGCAGCAGCGACTCACCGTCGATCCCGACGATGGCGAACGAAGCCACGGGTGGCGGCGGAGCAGGGGGCGGTGGGGGAGGCGGCGGCAGCAAGTCGGACAGCGTCACGGTCCAGGAATTGTTCGTCTCGTTGCTTTCCGAAACCACCGCGCCGGCGTCCAACTTCACCGTCAGCGACTTGGCCCACGCGGGCGGCGTCAGTCCTTCCGCATGCACGGCGACCGTGCCGGTATTCCAATTCATGGCGACGTTCACGTCCGCGGCCAGCGTCTGGCCATCGCCTTCCCACACCGCAGTGATGCCCGTCACGGCTGTATCGTGCGACGGCGCTCGCAGCAAGTTACCCGTGACCTTCGCGGTGAAGTCCAGAGTGACCGAGCCATCGAGCGCGAGTGCCGCGGTCTTGTCGCCGAAGGCGAGGTCGCTCTGCACGTTCGTCTTGCTCGCCAATGCGACCGAGATATTGCCCACGGATGTCGGCGTGGACCAACCCGCTTGCAGTTGGAAAGTGGACGTGTCGAATGCCCCGGTCGCGGCTTGCGGCCCGATGAGTTCGATCCCGGCGGCCCCCGTCGGCGTGAACCAGTTCACGGTGCCGGTGATCGGCGTGGGAGTCGCGATCGCACCGTTGCTGTCGGTGAGGCTGAGTTGCCCTTGCACGGTTTGGGCGAAGGAACCGCGACCACCGCTCGTTGCAGGGTTTACCGGAATCTCGTTGCCCGTTCCCGTTCCGGAAATACTGACGAGGCCCGCCGTGCCCTGCGTCGTACTCGTATAGTCGAGCAGGCCGTTCAGCGTCACGGCTGTGGTCGCGGTGCTGGTAACGGGAACGGCCGCGCTGTTGTTCAGCGTGGTCGTGGTGAGCGTGCCGGTGCCGACGAAGTCGAACGGCCGCACGGTCGAGGTCGCCGTGACCGTACTGGGAACGAGCCGGTCGTCGAGCTTGCACAGTTCGAGCCGGGCTCGGGAAGCAGAATCGGACATCGCGACCTCGCGCAGGGAATGCGGAAAGACGGTTTCCTTCCCTATCGGCTCGCCCGCACGTCCGGCATAACCGGAATAGCTTGCCGAGGCGATTCTCGACCGAAATTTATTTTTGTTCCGACCATGAAGCTCACATTTCCCTGGAAATAAGGCCTTTCTCGCGGTCGGCGACTGGCCGTGTTGGTCGTGCGCGTTTCTCATTTGGGCGTAAGCCTCGACCCCGCATCGCGATCCACCGCCTCCTCGTTTGACCAGTGAGGCCAGCCGCGAGCTTGGGCCGTTGCTGTGTTGATTTCGGGAGAAGTGGGCAATTTCTGGCGCGGGAACCGTACGATCCGCGAACGGATTGTCAAATCGCTCCCAGCTTCGCCGCGCGACGCGCGACGCGCGCAACTGTGACCGTCACGTCGAAGACGGGCCGCAAAACAGCGTCGCCGGGCCTTGGGGTCGCGCTTGGTGCTCCGCTTGAGCGAGGGTTTAGGCCCCACTGCGCTCATTAGCTATGCTGTGAGCGGCCAAGTTTGACACGCGAGCCGGAAGCGTTAGCGACGGTTGTTGCCACGAGCCATTCTATCTATCCGTCGCTTACGCTTCCGGCTCGTAAGTGTGTCAATTTCGGCCGCTCACAGCATAA
>JAYTUG010000428.1:0-19478 GCA_043744695.1 Gemmataceae bacterium | reverse complement strand
CACGGCGAGGTTTCGCCGCGCCAACAGGGGGTTGTGTCTCCTCACCCCCAAACAGGATCTGCCCAGGCTGGAATGCCCGAGACAGCAGAACTCGATGCTTGCGAAGAAAACCGGTTCGCTTCGCAGTGTCGCACAAACGAGTGCGGTGAGTCAACGTCCGCTTGAAGCTCCCGATTCCAGCTACCGTGCCTGCCGAGAGACCCATCCATTTGGGATCGAGAAACGAGTTCGAATGGATGCGATCGTGCGAGAGGTAATGCGGGTGCAGTTTCGTGGGAGTTCGCAAAGAAGCGCTGCGGGTGGTGCCTGCGACGCGAAAAAGTGCGGGTGTTCGGACCAACCCAACAACCAGAGTTTAATCGATTCGCATGGAACGTCAAGGGGATTATAACGGAGACGGACTGGAAATCCAGTGGAAGTGTAAGTTTGCCGAGTTTGCGACCGGGGAGAGGATGTGGAAGCCGAGGCGTTCGAGAAGGCGACGCGGAAGTAATCTTGTCCTGCGACGTGGAGAGATGGTTCAATTCCGTGCCGCGTGCGGCACGGAGCTTTTTATGCGCGTCGCCATTGTGATTCCCGCCCGCTTTGCGTCGTCCCGATTACCCGGCAAACCGCTGTTGCGCGAGACCGGCAAGTATCTGATTCAGCACGTCTACGAACGAGCTTGCGAGGCGAAGTGCGCCGCCGAGGTCCTCGTGGCCACGGACGACGAACGCATTCGCGCCGCGGTGGAGGAGTTCGGTGGCCGCGTGGCCATGACGCGTGCCGATCATCCGTCCGGTACCGATCGCGTGGCGGAAGCGGCCGCGGGGCTCTCGGCGGACGTAATTGTGAATCTTCAAGGCGACGAGCCGATGTTGGAAGCGGAATCGCTCGACTTGCTCGCGGGTTTGTTGGAACGCGATTCCGGTTCGGCGATGGCCACGCTCGCGGTGCCGATCCAGGATCGCGAAACCTATCTGAGCCCGAACGTGGTGAAGGTGGTGTGCGACGATCGCGGGCGGGCGCTGTACTTCTCGCGGTCGCCGATCCCGATGGTCCGCGATGGCGAGCCGGACTTTCGCGCCCGGCCCGCGCGGTTCTTGCAACACCTCGGGCTCTACGCTTATCGCCGGGAGTTTCTGTTGCGGCTCGCCGCGACCCCGCCGCATCCGTTGGAAGAGATCGAGAAGCTCGAACAACTCCGCGTATTGGGAACGGGTGAAGCCATTCAGGTCGGCCTCGCGGCGCACGCCCACCGCGGAGTGGACACGCCGGCCGACTACGCGGCCTTCGTGCGCCATTATCGCGCGAGTCTGGTTAGACTGAAAGCCGCGTGAATTCCCGTCGCCGGAGATCACCATGACGACTCCCATTCGCCTAACGAAGCTCGCGAAGCGCGCGGGTTGCGCCGCGAAGCACCCACCGGGATTCCTGCTGCCGTTGCTCGGCCTGCTACCGAAGATCACCGATCCGCGCGTGCTGGTGGGAAGTGCCACGGCCGACGACGCGGCCATCGTTCGAATTTCCGAAGATCAGGCGCTCGTCTTCACGACGGATTTCTTCACGCCGATCGTGGACGACCCGCGCGATTTCGGTCGGGTCGCCGCCGCGAACGCACTCTCCGATGTCTATGCGATGGGCGGCACGCCGCTCTCGGCACTGAGCATCGTCGGGTTCCCGGATACACTCGATGCCTCGATTTTGGCGGAGATTCTGCTCGGTGCCGCGGCCATCGCGGACGAAGCGGGCATCGCCATCGCAGGCGGGCACACGATCAAGACCGAGGAGCCGATCTTCGGGCTCGCGGTCGTGGGCACTGTGCATCCGAAGCGGGCGATCGCGAACGCGGGGGCGAAGCCCGGCGACGTTCTTATTCTCACCAAACCGATCGGGCTTGGAATCATCACGACGGCGGCGAAGAACGACCGCGATTCGCTCAATGCCATCGGCGAAGCGATCCGCGTGATGGCGACGTTGAACCGAACGGCGGCAGAAGTGCTCGTGCGGTTCGAGGTTCACGCGCTCACGGATGTCACGGGCTTCGGGTTGCTCGGGCACCTGCGCAACATGACCTCGGCGAGCGGCGTGACGGCGGAGGTCTGGTTCGATCGGGTGCCGGTGCTAACAGCCGCCCTCGATTACGTGCGGGAAGGAATCGTGCCGGGCGGCACGCACGCGAATGCGAAGTTTCTCGCGGACTGGGTTCGCTACGACGCGGATGTTACGCCCGAGGAGCAGTTGCTGCTGTGCGATGCGCAGACTTCGGGGGGGTTGTTGGCCGCCGTTCCGGCGCAGCTTGCCGAGGCGATTGTGGCTTCGTTGACGGCTGCCGGCGCGCTCGCGTCGCACGTCGTCGGGCACATCGTAGCGGCGGGATCGGGAACCATTTCCGTTTCGCGCTCAGCGTCAGTCGGGAATTCCGACATCACCTGAATTCGGTTGCGTTCTGGCAACACTTCACTCGCGATCCGCCGTTACAACCCTCACTTCCGGGAGTTAGAGCACGACCGATTCGAGCGGTCGGCGTCGATTCCTTCGCGCCAAGTGGAATAACCGGCTGCTTTCATTCCTTCACCGGAAACTTCCCGCATTCCCAATCTTGTCCAGTCTTCCAGCGTCGGGTAGTGGTAGATGCTGGTATTTTCATTTGAATTGCCTTCCGAACTGAATCGTCGCGCATCGGGTGCTCGCACTCGCTGCGGCACAATACACCCCGACTCCCCGGCTCCCGACTCCGAAGGTGCGGTCCATGAATCTTCACAGCTTCACCCGGCGTTTGATGCACCGTGCGTTTCGTTCCCGCCCTGCCCAGCCGATCCGCAAGCGACTGTCGATGGAGTCGCTGGAAGACCGGACGGTGCCGACGACGATGTTCGCCGCGACGAATGCGAACGCGTTGATTTCATTCGATAGCGCGACGCCGGGCACGATTGCGACGAACGTGCCGATCACCGGTTTGCAGGCGGGCGAATTCATCCTCGGGCTCGATACCCGGCCGGCCACCGGCGGCCTCTACGGCCTGGGTATCACGGACGATGGAGCCACGCGGACCGGCCGCATCTATACGATCGACAGCACGACCGGCGCGGCAACTCAGGTCGGCGCGACACCCTGGAACGCGGCGCTGGAAGACACCAACTTCTGGGGCTTCGACTTCAACCCGACCGTCGATCGCATCCGGATCATTTCGGCCGGCGGCAGCAGCTACCGCGTCGACCCGAACAGCGGGCTTCAGGTTGCCCAGGATACGAACCTCTCGCTGAGTTCGATCGACGACGCCGCGTACACGAACAACGACGGCGCGTCCTCGACCACCACCCTCTACGGCATTCGCCTCGCCAACGACACGCTCTACACCATCGGGGGGCTCGACGGAACCCCCTCGCCGAATACCGGGCAAGTCTTCGTTGTCGGTGCGAATGGAATCGCTTCCACGGGTGGGCTCAACCTCGACATCGAAGCGGGTACCAACATCGCCCGGGCAACGTCGCAGGTCGCCGGGTTGACGAAGCTCTTCACGATCGATCTGGCGACGGGTGCCGCCACCGCTGTCGGAAATGTGGGTAGCGGCTCGCTTCTGCTCAACGGCCTCACCACGGTTCAAACCGCGCTCGCGATCGTGGGAACTAGCGGGAACGACACGCTCGTCGTCGCGGCGACCGGAGCGAGCTCCGGCACCTACAGCCTCAACGGCGGCGCGGCCGTGCCGTTCGCCGGCATCGCCTCGTTCGCGTTCTTCGGCGGTGCCGGCAGCGACACCTTCACCATCGACGACTCTGCCGCGATCCTCGCACCGGTCAACGGAATCTTCTACCACGGCGGCGAGAGCGCGGGCGACAACGATCGCATCGCGGTGAACGGGTACGACGTCGGCACGCTCACGGTCAACCATACCGGGCCGGAAGCCGGCACGATTCAACTGGGTGCCGGCTCGCTCATCTCCTTCGACCAGACCGAACCGCTCGCCCTCGGCGGTACCGCGGCCGACGTTATCATCAACCTGCCGGCCGCGGCGAGTAATGCGTTTCTCGAAGACGACGGCACTCCGGCCAACGGCATCTCGCAACTCCGCAGCGGCAACGGCACCTTTGAAACCACGACCTTCGCGAACCCGACTGGTTCGCTCACCATCAACCGCGGCAACGCGGCGGATACTCTGACCCTCAACGCCCTTCCCGATTTCTCGGCAACCCTCACGGCGGGTAGCGCGGCGAATCCGTTCGGCTCCGTGACCGTGAGCGGTGCCGTGAGTTCCGCGGGAAGTATCTCGCTCTTCGGGAACGGCATCGCCGCGAACGCACTGCTCACTGCGGCGACGACCGTGACCCTGAACGCGGGAACCGGCGCGATCACCACATCCGGTGCGGGAACGGATGTCGCGGCGACCAACCTCGTCGCCATGGCGACGACGGGGATCGACCTCGATACCGCGGTCGGCGCGATCACCGCATCGACCACCGGGGCCGGCGCGATACTGATCGACGAACTCGATGGCGTCACCCTGACCAGCGTGACGACGGCGGATGGACTGATCGCCATCACCACGGGAGGTGCCACGACCGCGACGAATGTGGCCGCGAGCGGTGCCGGGCGGAACGCCACGATCATCGCTTCGATGGGCGACATTACGGTCGCGACCGTGTCGTCGGCGGCCGGCAACGCGACGCTCAACGCGATGGCCGGTTCGCTTGTCGACGACGGGAACAACGCGACGCGGATCAGTGCGAACGTGGTGACGTTGATCGCCGCCGTGGACATCGGCCATCCACTCTCGGCCGACATCGACACCGCCGCCAACTCGATCGTGGCCACGGCTGCAAACGCGCCGCTGTCCGGCAATCCCGGCATCTGGATCAACGAGAGAGACGGCGTGACCCTGACGAACGTGACGACGGCCAATGGGCTCATCCGCATCAACACCGGCGGCACCACGATCGCCACGAACGTGGTCGCGAGCGGTGCCAATCGCGATCTCGTGATCTCGTCCCCCGGCGACATTAGCGCTGGAACCGTAACGTCCAATGGCGGTGCCGCGTCGCTGATCGCGGCGAACTTGAACTCTGCATCGGCAGGGACGATCACCACGGCCAACGGGCTGACCGTGGTCGTGACGGGAACCACCGGCACTTTGCTGGGCACGGTGAACGGCGTGGGTGCCACGCTGAACAAACTCGGCACTGGAACGCTTACGCTCGCCGGTGCCAATACCTATACCGGCCGGACGAACGTGAACGCCGGCACGCTGCTCGTAAACGGCTCGATAAGTTCGAACGCGACCGTCACGTCGCCGGGCATCGTCGGCGGCAACGGGACAATCTCCGGGAATGTCAGCGGTACGGGAACCGTCTCTCCGGGGAACAGCCCCGGCACCTTGAACATCGGCGGCAACTTCACGCCGGGCGGTCCCGTTCTGTTCGAAGTCAACCCGCCCGCCGCGACGGCCGGTTTGGGTGGCGACTACGACCAGATCATCGTTGCCGGGACTGTCGATCTCAGCGGGGCGACCCTCGCGTTCAGCGGAACCAACTCGCCGCCGCTCGTGGCCGCGAACCAGATCGCCACGCTGATCGCGAACAACGGTGCGAACCCGATCGCGCCCAACGGTGGCTTCGTCCAAGGCGCGACGGTGACGATCGGAAACAACGTCTACCGGCTCTTCTACAACGGCGGCGACGGTAACGAACTCGTCCTCGTCGAGAACAGCACGCCTACCACCGTGTACGTGGACGACAGCTTCGCCCAATCGCTCGGGCAGTTCATCCCGGACGCGGACCTCGGCACGGCGGGCAACCAACCGGCCACCTTCGGCATCAACGCCTTCAAGACCATCAATCTCGGCCTGTCCGCCGTGGCGAATGGCGGCACCGCGATCGTGAACGGCGGAACCTATGCGGAGACGGTGAGCGTGCTGGGAACGCGAATCGTGCGCATCACCGGGCCGAACGTTGCGGGGGCCGTCGCGATCGACAGCCTCTCCAGTGCGATCGGAACCGAAATCCAGATCGTGGGAACCTCCACTCTTACCGTGGGCAACGCTTCCAACGCGGCCATTGCCGGCACGATCACCAACGGCGGAAGTCTGATCAAGCAAGGGACCGGCACACTCACCTTGAGCAATGCCAACACTTATGCCGGCACCACGACCGTGAACGCGGGCACGCTGCAAATCGGAGCGGGCGGCGCCACGGGCACCCCGGGCACCGGCCCCATCGTCAACGACTCCAATATCGAGTTTAATCGAATGGGAACGCTCGATGTCGCAGGCGGGATCAGTGGAACGGGCACCGTCGATCAACTCGGTTCCGGCACGGTTACGCTGAGCGGAGCGAGTGTCGTCTACACCGGCGCGACGACCGTTCAGAACGGCATTCTCGAACTGCGGAACAACGGCAACCTCTTCGGTGAAGGATTCCGCTCCACGATCGCGCTCAGCAATAACGCCATCGTCTGGCTCACCGCTACGGCCGGATTGACCAGCGACCTGCGTGGGGGGGGCATCAGTGGAACCGGCTCCGTCGTCAAGCGCAACACGGGCATCGTTCGCATCGGCACTTTCGCGGGGCTTCCTGCGCTCACGTACTCCGGAAACACGACAGTCGAAGGCGGCTCGCTCGAACTTCAGGGCCAAGCCGCGGGTCGCGGGTTCGATACGGCCGGCAACCTCATCGTGAACAGCGGTGCCACGTTCGTCCTTTCCGGACTCGCGGCTCAAACCTCCGGCAACGCGGCCCGATTCGGCGGCCTCTCCGGCCTGGGTGCGATCATCGGTGCGAACGCAACTCCGTTCCTCGAGTTCGGTGCGAACACCGCCACGTTCGACGGCACGATCACCGACGTGGTAGGCATCACGCTCTCGCTCTTGAAGACCGGTGCTGGCACGCAGACGCTCACCGGGGCGAACGCCTACACCGGCACCACCACGGTGAACGCCGGCACGCTCCTCGTGAACGGAGACGACTCGCTCGCCACCGGAGCCGTTGCGGTGAACAACGCGGGAACCCTCGGCGGCACCGGCACCCTCGGCGGAGCCACGACGGTTAACGCGGGTGGAACCATTACAGGTGGCACCCTCGGCGGCGTGGGCACGCTCACGGTCGCCTCACTCGCCTTCAACGGTGGAGCCTTCAAAGCCGACTTCAACGGCAACACTTCGGACACACTCCGAACCGCCGGTGCCGTGAACTTGGCCAGTGCCGCACAGGGCACCTTCACCGTGAACAGCCAAACGGGAGCCACGACGGGGGCGAATGTGTTCACCCTCATCGACAAAACTGGGGCCGGAGCGATCGCGAACCCGCCGCTCACCGGCGCGACCGAGAGCGGAAGCATTTCCATAAACGGAGTCGCGACCTTTGCGAGTTACCTTGCGGGAGATGGGAACAACTTCACGCTCTCGGCACTCGGCAGCCCAAATCTCTCCGGTGCCGGGAATTTCGTGGTTCGCAAGGACACGACCAACGGGGCGAGCAACATCCAACTGCTCCAAGGCGGCACGATCATCGACGAGCGGCCGCTAGCGAGCATCCCCGCGGCTGGAACGTATGGAGTCACGGCCACCGCCGCGTCGACGCTGACCGTGGACTACACGAACGCGCCGCCGGTGCCCGCTGGCCCGTTCGCCACCAACATCAACTACACGGGCTTCGGCACCGACTCGCTGACCGTCACCGCAGGCTCGTTCGGGAAGATTGCTTACAATCCTAACTCGGCGACGAGTGAAACGATTCAGGAGTTCGCGAACGCCGCCGACGCCGTCCCGATCACGACGATCGCGGCGACGGGCATCACCGCGGTGAGCGACACGAGTACGAACACCGGCATCGCGGTCATTAACTTCCCGAACCTGTTGCCGGGCACGGGCAGCAGCACCGTGGGAACGAACGCGGGAGCCACGCAGTTCGCCGGGAACCTCGCCCCCACGACGACCTTCGGCAATCCGGCCACGAACCTCGTCGTGAACCTGAACGCCGCCGGTTCGCTCGCGGTGAATCGACTCGGCGCGGCGTTCAACCCCACGGGCGGCGTTCGAGTTGTCGGCAGCACCGGAGCCGACGCGATCAGCCTGAACGGGACCGGTGCCAACGATTTCGCCAGCCTCGACATTGCCTCGGGTAATCAGGGCGGAGACTCGGTGACGTTCACCAGCACGTCCAAAATCACGGGTCTGATCGCGGTCACGACCGGAGGAACGGTGGCGGTGACGGGCAGCACCACGGGTGGAAACATCACCTTCACGGCTGGCAGCACCATCGCCGAGAGCGGAGGCGGTTTGCTCAGCACGAGCGGCGCGCTGACCACCACTTCTGGGGGAGGGACGACGCTCGGAAGTGCGAATACCATCGCGACCTTCAGCGCCACGAACGCGGGTGGGCCGGTGCTTCTCCAGAATCAGATCCCGCTCAATCTCTCGGGCGTGGCTCAGACCGGCGGCGGTAACGTCTCCGTGACCAATGCCGATAAACTGACTGTGACGGGCGGCGTGATCGCCGACACCGGCGGCATCGCCCTCAACGTGGCGGTCAACGGCATCGACTTAAACGCGGCGGCCTCCAAGGTGCAGACGGCCGGCACCGTGCTGCTCAACCCCACCCTCGGCGGCGTGACGCAGACCGGTGCCTCCCAGGGCGTAATCGGCGGCACCGTGGCCCTCACCGGAGCTGGCGACTTCGCACTCGACAACGCGAACAACGACGCCGGTGCGATGTTCCGCGCCGCCGTGAACGGCAAGCTCACCTTCCGCGACGCCAACAATCTCACGCTCGATCCGCTGGCCGGCGTCTCGACATCCGGCAAGGATGTGACCCTATTCGCCGGCCTGAATTTCACGGCTCAGAATTCGGGAGTCGTGCTCGTGAACGCAGGTGCCGGTGCGGTCCGGATCGTGCCGGGTGCTGGGGCCGTTGGGGATATCAGCGTCAACTTCACCTACGATGCGGAAGTGATCGGAAGCAGCGTGACGTTCGGCGTCGACACTCCCGCACCCGCGAACGAATCCAACCGCACTTCCAACAACTTCAAGATCGCGCCGAGCAAGAACGCCACCATCGTCGCGTTCGGCAACAACCCGACCCGCGCCCAACTCAACTCCACGATTCTCGGCGACTCCTTTTCGCCGCTCCTCGGCGATCCGAACATCAAGAATCTGAACCTCGTACTCGACCCGTTCGATCCCAACACGACGTTCAGCGGCACTTACTTTATCACGATGAACGACAACTCGGTCCGACAGTTGAAATTCCGCCAGATCGAAACGCTCGGGAACCTGGGATACCGGGCGATCGTGGCCCAAACCGGAAATCAGCAGTACTCGATCCGCCTCCAGAAGACCGTTTTGATCCCGCAGCAGGGCTCGGTCACGGGTCAGGCGCTCCAGTCGAGCCCGTTCGTCGTATCGCCCACGTTCATCAGCACCAGTTCGACCTACACCGCGCCGAGCCTCGCCTTCGGCGACGTCAACGGCGACGGGTTAGCCGATCTGGTCATCGCAAACGGGGCTAACGATACCCCGCTCGTCACCGTCATCAACGGCTCGGAGTTGTTCAAACCCGACCCGAACGACCCGACGAAAACGAGGCTTCTCGATCTCGGCAATCTGCCGCCGGGGGCGATCCTCGCGCAGTTCTACGGCTTCCCGGATGCCAACGGTCAGCCCGTGTTCCGCGGCGGCTTGAACGTGGCCGTGAAATCCAACGGCGCGAACGTACCGGGCGACATCGTACTCGGCCCGGGCGTCGGTGGCGGTCCGGTCGTTCAAGTTTGGGGAATCTCAAACGGGTTCGCACAGCCGAAATCGAGCTTCTTCGCGTTCGAGCCTTCGTTCCGAGGCGGCGTTACGGTCGCAACCGGCGACTACAACGGCGACGGCCTCGACGACATTATTGTGGGAACCGGGCCGGGCGGAGCGCCGCGGGTTCAGGTTTTCAATCAAGGGAAGTCGGACCTCGAGTTGCCGGTCCTCGCCAACTTCTTCGCCTACGATTCGAACTTCCGCGGCGGCGTGTTCGTGGCCGCCGGCAACTTCAACGGCAAGGACGCGGACGGCAAGTTCCGCGACGACATCGCCACGGCCCCCGGTTACGGCGGCGGACCGCACATCCAGGTCTTTGGAAATACCCCCGGCGGGCCAATCGTACTCGCAAGTTTCTTCGCCTGGAATCCCGCGAACCTCAACGGACTTCAAACGCTCGGTAGCAACTTGAACAACGGCATTGGCAGCATCTCCTTCGGTGCCCCCGAACTGCTCTCCCCGGGCGTCGGCGACCCCGAGGGCCGGCAGGAATTGCTCGTCGGTTCCGCTCGCGGCACCGCTCTACAACTCCGCCGATTCACCTTCGCTAAGGGTTCGACCAGCCCCGAGCAAACCTTCGCCACTCCGATTAGCCTCTACGACGAACTCACCAACTCCCTGTTCAACGGCATCCCGATCCGAGATCCCATGACGAATCGCGTCTTAAGCGAAAGCGAACTGTTCGACGGAGGAAGTGTGGCCGGCTTCGGCGGCTGAAAACCGATGAACGAGCCGCCGAGGGGAGCTGAGTATGAGTGCTGCCGCCAGTCGGGCCTGACGTGCTTGTAAAACAGGTACTTGAGACCGACTTCGGGCGGAGCCACTGCCATCTGGCGCAATCGCACCACCACGATACCTTGCTTCCCATCAGGATCGACATCCGGAAGAGAATACCCGACGGTGGTCTCCTGGAGCGACTGGCGGGTAGTGTATCAGTTTGTCAGTGCGCCGGATTCAGCGCCACCCGAGTCGGAAATCTTGGTATTCTTTGGGAAAGTGCGGTCCGTTCGACTCCTGTTGGGTGTACTAAGGCCGCAAGGACTTACGTCTTGCGGCACCTGTTCGTTGGCAGGATGTGTACCCACTTGATGTTCTACCTACCGCTCCAAGACTACAACCGCAAAGCCGTTTGGCGGGGGTTCGGGGGCTTTGGACCGGCGACTCGAATCACCGTGGCCAGAAGGATGATCGGCGGATGTCGGCCGATCGTCCGGGTACTCTCGACCTCGGCGGTCATCCCGCACCCGCGGATCCAATAAAGCGCCTTGGCCGCCGCTTCCGGATCGGGCGACAGCACCACCACAGCGCCTCCCTTTCGGGCGATGATCTGAACCGGATCTCCGCGATAGACCTTCCCATCCGGTAGATCGGGGAACCGGACGTTCACCAACTGGAGGTAGTGGCCGTTGGTGTGGGCGGCCATGTCGTAGACCGGGCCGAGCGGATCGTCGAGGTTGTACCAGAACCACACCTGTCCGGCGGGCGCCAGTTCCTTGGTCCACCGGGCCGTCTCGGCGATCACTTGGAAGCATGCCTTCCGGTTCGGCTCGAACGCCTGGCATCGGTCGATCCGGATCTCATCCCCGGCGCGGCCGAGGGAGTCGCCCATCTGAAAGTGAGCGCGCGTCGAGACGCTCACCAACCCGAAGAGGGCGGCCGCACCGAGGCCGACGGCAACCCGGGACGGGAACACCTGAATCGCCATAACCGCGAGGACCGCGCCGGCCAAGGCCGCGGCGAGGGGTACCGCGGCGCCCCAACCCGGAATGTGCAACCGTTCTGCGGTCAGCGTCCCGGCGAGGATCAGTGCCGTCCAAATTGCCGCGACCATCCGATATTGCCCGGGGGGGAAGCCATTGGCCCAGCGCCCGAGTTGGCCGCCTAGGGCGAGGAAGGCAGCGACCATGACCGTGCCGCTCGCGGCCAGCCAGACTTGGAGGAAGCCGAGTTCGCCCCGGACTTGTTTGATGGCCAGAACCACGACCAGCGCGAGAAGCTGCGTCTGGAAGTAAGAGGAGGCCGCGTCCGCTCGGGTCGCCTCGCCGCGAAGCCATAGCCGGCCGGACCGAAGGAGGCCGACAACCGCTCCGATGGCCGCCGCAGCGGGAAGCACGAGCCACCCAGCGCGGTCGATCCAGACCTCGGGAGGGAAAATGTACTGGGCCGCCGCCTCCGGACCGAAGGTTCGAGTCGCGTAAATCACCGACGGAAGCAGGAATAGGAACGGCCCTCCCAGCGCCTTCGAAAAAATCCCGAGACCGATCAGTGTGCCGAAGAACCCGACGCCAGTCCAAAATCCGGCCGACTCGAGCGAGTGCCGGGCACCGGACCGGTTGAGAACGATGAAAAGCCCTGCGAGTGGCACCAGAAGCGGAGCATAGCCCAGGTACGCGGACATCAGCCCGGCTCCCGTCGATCCGGCCGCGGCGACCCAGACGCGCCACCACCGCCCCGGTCGGACCGCTTGGGTGATGAGGGCGGCGGTCATCAAAAAATAAGTGATCACATAACCGTCCACATAATCCCAACCGACCGCTTTGAAGAAGAAAAAATGCCCGCCCATTGCGATCATTGCGAGCAAAGCCGCCCGTCGCCCCACGGTCCGAGCGAGGGCCACGTATCCCGACAGGAGGGCGGCCTTCGCCACTCCGATGTGAAGAATCAGATTCGCCGCGATTGGTGGGAAGACCGAGTAGACCAGCCACCCGGGGATCAGAGCAGAGAGTCGCCCGGTTTGGTAATGGTCGCCGAACGCTTTCAAGTGGCCGGGCAAGTCCTGCAAGTGGCCGAAGTACGACCACGGGTCGCGGTACAGGCTGGAGTAGATCCAGAGGGGATCGGCCGCCAGCACCAACCACGGTAATGCGAGCAGCACGCACACTCCGGCATCGACCCGTCGGCCGAGGCCAGCGAGACGACCAAGGAGGCTCGGTTGGATGAAACTGGTGAGATCGGGAGCGGCCATCCGCGGCAACACGTTCATCGCATCCCTCACGGATACCAGACTCTCAAGGACGGGGATGGTACTGTCCCACTCCGTCGGCGTCAATTTCTCTTGGGATTGACCCCGATTCGATGGACCGGCATAAGCCATCGAATTCCCGGCCCCGCCGGGTTGAGAGTCCTCCGGGGGCGATGTGGGAAAAACGGTCGCCATCTTGCAGTCGAACTACATCCCGTGGAAGGGATACTTCGACCTCATCCGCCAAGCCGACGAGTTCGTCCTATACGACGCCGTCCAGTACACCCGCCGGGACTGGCGGAATCGGAACCGGATCAAGACCGCGGACGGAACCCAGTGGCTCACCGTGCCGGTCGAGGTGAAGGGAAAGTACTCGCAGACGATCGGCGACACTCGTATCAGCGACCCGGAGTGGGCGGCGAATCACCGCACCCGGCTCGGGCTCGCCTATGCGAAAGCACCCTATCTGCAGAACTGTCTCGGCTTGTTGGACGACCTGTATGGCGAGGCGGCCGGGATGACGCATCTCAGCGCGGTCAACGAGCTATTCATCCGCCGCCTGTGTGCGGAACTCGGGATCGCGACTCGGATCACCGACTGTACCGCTTACCGGTTCGACAATCCGGATCCGACCGGCCGGTTGCTCGACATCTGCTTGCAGGCCGGTGCCACCGAGTATCTGTCCGGACCTGCTGCGAAGGCCTACTTGGATGAAGCAATGTTCCAACGGGCCGGGGTTGCCGTCCGGTACATGGACTACTCAGGCTATCCCGAATACCCGCAATTGCATGGCCCGTTCGACCACGCCGTAACCGCGTTCGACCTGCTCTTCATGACCGGCTCGGGTGCGGCTGACTACCTGACGCGGACCGCAGCCGCGCGGGAGGCGGCATGACCGAGACCGCAGAAGTCGCAGGAGGAGTGCTGGACACCGTTCGCGACTACTACAGCCGGCGGCTGGCCGAACACGGTCCGACCCCGCGCGGCGTCGACTGGAACGGGGGCGAGTCGCAAGGAGTCCGGTTCAGACAATTGCTTCGGCTCTGCGACGGCCCCAGTCTGTCCGTTCTCGGCGACTTCGGATGCGGGTATGGGGCATTGCTCGACACCGCCCGGGCGGGTGGCTTCGTCGGCGAGTATCGCGGATACGACATCGCCCCGGCCATGATCGCCGCCGCCCGGAGTCGTTTCGGCGACGACCGCACCGCACGCTTCGACGACCAGGAATCCGTCCTCGCTGGATGTGATTTCGTGGTCGCCAGCGGCGTTTTGAACGTCAAGCTCGAGACCCCGCTCCCGGCTTGGGAAGAGTACGCACTGCGGACGATCGAACGGCTGGCGGAACTCGGCCAACGCGGGTTCGGGTTCAACGCCCTGACGAGCTACTCAGACCCCGAGCGGATGCGGCCCGACTTGTATTACCCGGACCCGTGCTGGTTGTTCGACCACTGCAAACGGCGCTACTCCCGCCACGTGGCTTTGCTCCACGACTACGGGTTGTACGAATTCACGATCCTGGTCCGATATTGACTTGCGGAGACTGATGATGGCAAAGCCGGTCGTGATCTTCGGCACCGGGGACTTCGCCCGTGTGGCCAGCGTCTACCTGACGGTAGACAGCCCGCATGAGGTCGCGGCGTTCACCGTTCACCGCCAGTATCTCACCGCGCCAACGCTGCTCGGGAAGCCGGTCATTCCGTTCGAAGAACTGGAGAGGAACTACCCGCCGGAACGGTTCGACATGCTGGTGGCGACCGGGTTCAAAGGGCTGAACAAGCTTCGGGCCGGGATCTACCAGGAGTGCAAGGCCCGAGGATACGAACTGATTCGCTACGTCTGCTCGAAGGCCGCAGTCTGGGGGGAAGTGGAATTCGGGGACAATGTGTTCGTATTCGAGAACAATGTGATCCAGCCGTTCGTCCGGATCGGGTCGGACACGGTGCTGTGGAGTGGAAACCACATTGGACACGACGCGACAATTGGAAGCCATTGCTTCATCTCGTCGCACGTGGTCGTCTCCGGACGGGTGACGGTCGGCGATTACTGCTTTCTCGGCGTGAACAGCACTCTGCGGGACGGCATCGCGCTCGGCGATTCCTGCGTGGTTGGGGCCGGTGCAGTCGTACTCAAGGACGCCGCTCCGGGAAGCGTCTTCCGCGGGACGGCTGCCGAGTTGTCGCCGGTTCCAAGCCACCGCCTCAAGGCCATTTGAAGGGAGCGAATCCGGTGAGCGGACTTCGTGCAGCGCTTGCCCTGCCTGCGGTTTATCGCCGCTTTCAAGCCCTCATCGGAGGCGGCTCGCGGGAGCGCTACGTTCGCGACCACCTCCGACCCGTTCCCGGCCTGCGCGTCTTCGACATCGGGTGCGGTCCCGGCGAGTTCGCCGCTCTGCTCCCTGCGGCCGAGTACACCGGACTGGATCTCAGCGCGGCCTACATCGAAGCGGCCCGCGCCAAGTTCGGCGACCGTGCCCGCTTCATCTGCGGAGACGTCTCTTCTACCGAACTCGAGGGTGAAGCCGGGTACGATCTGGTAACGGCCAACGGCGTCCTCCACCATCTCCCGGACCACACCGTTCGCGGTGCCTTTGCTCTCGCCAATCGCTTACTGCGGCCGGGCGGTCGCTTCGTCAGCATCGACCCGGCGTTTGTAGCGGGACAATCGCGGATCGCTCGCATCCTCGCCAGAATGGACCGCGGCCTCCACGTCCGGAATGCTGAAGAATACGCGAAACTCGCGGTGCCGTTCTTCTCGTCCGTCGCTCCGGTCGTTCGCCACGACCTGCTCCGCGTTCCCTACACCCACGTGATTCTCGAGTGCTCCACCGGGGCTCGCGAATGAAACTCTCCATCGTCACTTCTCTGTACCGCTCGGCCCCGTTTCTGCCGGAGTTCTACCGGCGGGCCCGTGTGGCCGCACAGACTCTTTCCGCGGACTACGAGTTCATCCTCGTCGACGACGGATCGCCGGACGATTCCTTCGCCGAGGCGGTCCGACTCCGTGACGCCGACGATCGCGTGACGGTGCTACAACTCGCTCGAAACTTCGGTCAGCACAAGGCGATGATGACCGGGCTGGCCCACGCCACCGGTGATCTCGTGTTCCTGCTCGACTGCGATCTGGAAGAAGCGCCCGAGTGGCTGGTCGACTTTCGCGAAGAAATGAACGCGACCGGCACCGATGTCGTGTTCGGAGTACAGGAGAAGCGGAAGGGCGGGTGGTGGGAACGGATTTCCGGCGGCCTCTTCTACTGGGCGTTTGGCCGGCTCACCAACTTCCCGATCACGCCGAACCAGTGTACCTGTCGATTGATGACCCGCGATTACGTCCAGGCTCTGGTTTCGCACCGGGAGCGGGAAGTGTTCATGGCGGGACTGTGGGCGGTCACCGGTTTCCGGCAGGTGCCGCGAACGGTGAACAAACTGTCCAAGGGCGAGACAGGCTACACCCTTCAGAAGAAACTCGCGATGGCGGTCGATTCCGTGACCGCATTCAGCACCACGCCGCTGCGTTACGTCTTCTACACCGGTGTCGTCGTGCTGGCTGTCTCGATTCTCGCCGCCGCTGCCGCCGTGCTCAACTGGGCGACCGGTTCGGTTCTTACCGGATGGACCTCGCTGGTGGTGTCGATCTGGTTCCTCGGGGGGCTCATCCTGTTCAGCCAGGGCGTGGTCGCGGTGTATCTCGGGAAGGTGCTGTTGGAGGTGAAGCAGCGGCCCTACACCGTGGTGCGGCAGGTGCTGAGCGGGCCGAGCGATGCGAACGCAAGGCGGGCCGCATGAAGTGGCGGAAACTCGGCCGAGTGTTCGGCGCGGATGGAACTAAGGCGTGGGCAAGGTCACATGCCGCCGTACCGACCATCGGGCGGATCGACGGCACCCGTGTGAAGGTTTACTACTCCGCCCGAGACGCAAGCCAACGATCGTACACCGGCTGGTTCGGCCTCGACCTCGCCGAGCTACGGGTGGTGGACAATTCGCCCGACCCGGTACTCGAGCCGGGACCGACCGGCCAGTTTGACGACAGCGGGGCCATGGCCACTTGGTCCCATCCAGGGCCGGACGGTATTCGCTACCTCTACTACATCGGATGGAATGTCGGGCGAACCGTCCCGTTCCGGAATGCGCTGGGGCTGGCGATCGAGGAACCCAACGGTTCGATCCGCCGCTACGCCGCCGGGCCAATTCTCGACCGATCGATCCACGATCCCTGCTTCGTGGCCAGTGCCTGCGTCCTGAGGGAGCCGGATGGCTGGAAGATGTGGTATCTGAGTTGCATCGAATGGCAGCCGACGCCAGCCGGGTTGCGTCACCGGTATCACTTGAAGCACGCCACCTCGGACGACGGAATCGACTGGCGGCGAAACGGAACCGTGTGCATCGACTTCCGGGACGACACTGAGTACGCCATCTCGCGACCCTCGGTCGTGAAGGACGGCACGCTCTACCGGATGTGGTACAGCTATCGCGGGGACCGCTACCGGATCGGGTACGCCGAGTCGGCTGACGGCCGGCAATGGGAGCGGCAGGACGACCGGGCGGGGATCGATGTGACCCCCGGCGACTGGGACGGAGAAATGGTGTGTTACCCGGCCGTGTTCGACGCCGAAGGCCAGCGCTACATGCTCTACAACGGCGATGGCTACGGGGCGACCGGAATCGGCCTCGCCGTGTTGGACCAGGATTGAACTAGCCTTCTACTCATCCGCTCCGAGACACCCATGACCACGATCGGCTTCAACCGCCCCGCCATGCCCGAGGCTTCCTACGAGTACCTCCGGGAAGCGGTGCGGAACATGCACCTCTCGGGAGACGGCCCCTTCACGAAGAAGTGCCACACGTTGCTCGAAGACGTGCTCGGTGCGTCGAAGGTTCTGCTCACCACTTCTTGCACCCACGCCCTGGAAATGGCGGCACTGCTCCTCGATATCCGCCCGGGGGACGAGGTCGTGGTTCCGACCTTCACCTTCGTTTCGACGGTCAACGCGTTCGTCCTGCGGGGCGCCCGCCCGATCTTCGCCGACATCCGTCCCGACACCCTGAACCTGGATGAACGCAAGCTACCCGAACTGCTCTCCTCGCGTACTCAGGCGGTCGTCCCCGTCCATTACGCCGGTGTCGGCTGCGAGATGGACGCAATCGGCCGGGCGGCGGACGCGGTCGGGGCCTCGGTGATCGAGGACAACGCTCACGGGCTGTTCGGCCGCTACCGCGGGAAGCCGCTCGGGAGCTTTGGCCGGCTCTCCACTCTGAGCTTCCACGAGACCAAGAACATGTCCTGCGGCGAGGGCGGCGCACTGGTTCTTAACGACCCCGAGTTGGCCGAACGGGCAGAGATCATCCGAGAGAAGGGGACGAATCGGAGTCGGTTCTTCCGCGGGCAAGTGGACAAGTACACCTGGGTGGACCTCGGGTCGAGTTACTTGCCGAGCGACGCGCTGGCCGCGTTGCTACTGGCCCAGTTGGAGGTGCGGGACGGCATCCAGGCGCGTCGGCGGGCGATCTGGGAACGGTACCGCACCGACCTGTTCGGCTGGGCGACGGACCACCAGGTGGGGCTTCCGTACGTCCCTCCACACTGCGAGCAGCCGGGCCATCTCTTTTATCTCCTCCTTCCGACCCTGGCCGACCGGCAGCGGCTGATTGCCCACCTGAAAGCCTCCGGGGTGGTTGCCACTTTCCATTACATCCCGCTGCATCAGTCGGAGATGGGCGTTCGGCTGGGCGGTCGGCCGGGAGCCTGTCCGGTGGCCGAGGCCGTGAGCGACCGATTGGTCCGACTCCCGCTTTTCTACGACCTGTCCGACGCCGACCAGACCCGGGTGATCTCCTCGGTGAAGGCGTTCCGCGTGTCGTCCGGGTCCGAGCCAATCGCGAGTCTGTTGCAGCGATTGGACCACCCTCGCTCGATTGCGGCGTAGGCTGCGAACGCGTCATCCATCGTCATCGAAGCGTCGCTGGCCGAGTGCAGAAATGGACTGGGACCTATGCCGAACAGCAGCAGGTGGAAAAGATGGCAGTAGACTGCCGCCTTTCGCCCCGGCGGGCGAGCTTTCCCGGCGAACTTGATTTGCCGGCCTGCGAGTTCGACGCCGAACACGTTGACCAACGATGGGTAAGCGGTGTCGGCACCGACGGACGCGACCGACCGGGCCACCGCGATCTCGTCACCGAACGAACCCACGGGCCATGCTCGGTCGAACCACTCGGCTCTGAGCCTCGGGAGTGGGGGAAGCGATTCCCGAAAGGTCTTGTTCCGGTCGATGCGTGCCTGTTGCCGAGCCAGTTCGAGCAGGAGTTGCCGCCAGCGTTCGGGCTCGATGGGACTTCCGACGGCCTCGCTCACCCGGATCACAGCAGCTTCGACAGGCCCACAGAGCCCGCGGAACTGTTTCTCGCGGTTGTCGTCGTGACGCCGTAAAGCGCCCACCCAATTCACGATTTCGGTCAATAGACGGCCCGCCGCTGGCTCACGGCCGATCGGTGGACTCGCGAAGCTGGCGGGGGCTGCCGTAACGGGCCTTCGCCTCCGCGTGCGCCGACCGGATCGCCACGAGCAAAGCGTCGTGTCGTTCGCGTCGGGGACTGGGTGCTCGCACTTGCCAGGAGTAGTAGCCGGCGGCGGACACTCCGAGCGTCTCGCACAGTGTTGCGACGGGCCAGTCGTTCGCATGCTCGTGGATGAACGCGTAGCTCACAGCGACTCCCGGGCGAAGAGCGCGGTGGCTTTTTTTAGGATGTCGCGTTC
>JAYTUG010000427.1:0-19493 GCA_043744695.1 Gemmataceae bacterium | reverse complement strand
GCGAACTCGATGCGGGCGTGGCTCTGGAATTGGCGGGCACTCGCCGTCGGTCAGGAACATGCCGTCAAAGACTGGCGGCATCCGCAGTTCCTCTCGGGTATTTCGTTCGAGGTGAAACCCGACGGCTCGATCGTCGAAAAGCGGTGACACCCTGTTGTCACTGAAGTAATGCCAGGATGGCCTGGGCGTAGAGCCGGTGGCCGAAATCGTTCGGATGGTTCAGGCCATTCCCGGTCAGATCCAGATCGTGCTTGTTGCGAAGTAGCGCTTCCCAAACGGCGGTGACGTCCGCGAGCGCGACGCCCGGCCCGGCCAACTTCTTGAGTTCGTCCCGATACTTGGGAAACATTTCGCGTGGCGTCGCGGTCCACTCACCGTTGCCGAGCATGGAGGAAACCAGGACCACTTCGATCGCCGGATCGGCAGCCTTGATGCGGTCGAGGATGATTCGCGTTTGCTCGCCGAACCATTTCGGATCGCGACGGCCGACGTCGTTCATGCCGTAGGCCACGATCACGAGGTGCGGCTTCTCCGCGAGTAATTTGTCGAGATCGGTCACCCCGTTCGCGACGCTCCACCCGCTGACGGCGCGATTCTTCATCGCGATCTTGCAATCGAAGCTCGCCTGCAACTGCGCTACGACGAGTTCGGGATAGCCGGGCTGGTACGGGGCAGTTTTCGCGAGTGCCGAGGCGTCGAGCCCCGTGGAGATGCTATCGCCACTGATGCCGAGGGTGAACGATTCGCCGGCCTTCAAACGTGCCGCCGTCTTCGGGAGCGTGCCGATCTTCTCGAGTCCAGGAATCGACTTCTCATCGCGGCGACGGTAGGTGATCTCGACGTTGCGGTCGTGGAACCATCGGCCCGGATGGTACATCAACGATTCCTCGGGATGGCCCACGCGGGCAGAATAACTTTGCGGCGAACCCTTGGGCACGAAGAGTTCGCGGCCCGGGATCGCTCCAATCGGATCCGGAACCTTAAAGGTGAGCGCGAGCTCATCCTTCGAGAGCGTTGCTTCGCTCCGGTCGAAGTCGAAGCGGCGGCTCGCGGCCGCAATCTCCACAATCTCGGCAGCGGGGAAGCCGAGCCGCGCCACGATCGGTCCGTCCGGCTTCATCTGAAGCAGCACGCTGCTCTCCCGGTAAACCATCGGCGAAGCCCAGGCCGGTGAAAGCAGGTGCAAGTCTGGAAGCGCTTCCTCCAACTTGCGGCGGCTCTTCAAATTCTTGGCAATCACTTCGACCCACATCGCGGCCGCGTTCTTCTGCCCGAGCGCGGAGAAGTGCCGTCGCGATTTTGCATCGCCGCGATTCAGCCCATCCAGTTTGTCGGTATCGGGACCTGCTTGGAAACCGGGGCGGGCGGTGAGTACGTCGATCGCCGCTCGAATGCGGCCCTCCCCCGCGGGGTCGTTGTAAACCGTGGGATGGAGGGTCGATTTCGCGAGCAACCAGGGCGGCTCCATTCCCCAGGCCGCGGATGCCGTCCGCCGAATCGCTCGCAGGTTCGCAACGTACTTCTCGGTGGTGGTCTTCGCGATCACGTCCGATTCGCCCTGCTGCCAGAGCACGGCGCGGAAGTGGCCGAGGGTCTTACCCGTTTCGATCAACCGCTTGTGAAGCGGTTCTCCCGACATCCACTGCGAAGTCGCGGTCGCCCCGACGGCCACGTTCGCGAACGCAATGGGAACGCGGAACTCTTGAAGGAGGGCATCGCCGAGCGGTGGCCAGATCGAGCCGCCGTCGCTGCCATCCGGCACGGGTTGCGGATCGTGGGCGACCGCCCAGGTTCCTTTCGCCGAATCGAAGGCCACCACTCGCTTGGTAGGATCGCTCACTTTGAACCGCTCGTCGTTGCAGTTTGTGGCATAGGATTGCCCGGCCACGATGAACACCTCGCCGACACCGAACGGCTCGACGCTGGCCGCGTGAGTTACGACCTCGGCCAGTCGGCAGCGAACTTCGAGCCGATACCAACCCGCCAGCACGCCGCGCGCGAGGCCATTCGCTTCGAGCCGCGACCACGGCACGTCGAGTTTTCCCGCAGGCGCGAGGGGTATCGCACGATACTCCCAAAACGCTCCCTCCGGATGCTTCACTGGTTCGAACCGAATGGGAACATTCGCATGTCCGACCACTGCGGCCACATCGGGATCGAAATCGACACGTTGATAAACCCGGTTAGGCTGAGGTTCGAGAATCTTGAAGCGAACCGGTTCGGCGGCGAGGCTCGCATTCGATGATGCAAGGAGAATTGCGAAGCAGGAGAGAGTGCGAAGCATGAGAGGCTCCATGCGGAGGGGTACTGCTCAGATCAGGATATGAGGCAGTGCCCCTCCCTCACCGGTACAATGGCGTGAGTATTCCCAGTTCCTCGGCGAAGTTCCTCGACGTGACTCAACCCGCTTCCAACCGTCGATCTCGTCGCCTCTGGCGAGTGGCCCTCGCGCTGGCCGTGGCTGCGGCATTGGGCCTCGGGCTGCTCGCTTACTGGAATCGGGTCGCCCCGCCGGTGCCGCCCTTTCCCGGCCCGGAATCGCTCGAACCGGCCGTTGCCAAGGCCGTTTATGCCGCGCGAGAACGCGTACTCTCCGAACCTCGTTCCGCGGCCGCTTGGGGTGAACTCGGCGAAATCTTCCTCGCCAACGAACTCGAAGACGAGGCGTACACGTGCTTCCAACACGCCGATCGCCTCGAGCCGGGAACGGGCCGGTGGGCCTACCTCGTGGCGATCGTACTCATCAATCGCGGCGACCGCGACGCGGCACTTCCCTTCCTGCAACGTGCGGTGGAATCCGGCCTTGGGCGAGGCGACGAGCAACTCGTGCCGCGGTTAGTCTTGATCGAACAATTGCTCCTGCTCGGCCGCACCAGTGAGGTCGAGGCGCACCTCCAAATCGTCATTCAACGGAAGCCGGATGAACCGCGCGTCCGATTCGATGCCGGGATGCACGCCGTGGCTCGAAGCGATTTCCCCGCAGCACGCAAGCATCTGGAGCAGTGCCTCACCAGCGTCTATTCGCGGCGTAAAGCGCGGGTACTTCTCGCGGCCGTTCTGCGCCGCCTCGGCGACGCGGCCCGAGCCAGCGAGTACCAAGACGAAGCCGACCAGATGGCTGCGGATTGGGAATGGGTCGATCCCGTGGTAGCGCAATACTTGGGGCGAGCGGTCAAGAAGCGGGCGGCGTTCCACCTCGCGGAAAGTCTCGAAGGCGAGGGAAAATACGAGGAAGCCCTCCGCGTCCTCACGCCGGTTGGGGAAGAGTTTCCCCAGGACGATGTCGTTCAAATGACGCTCGGCCGGCTTTTGGCTCAACTCGGAGATTATGCCGGCGGCGAAGCGGCGGTGCGGCGCGCGTTGGTGCTGGCCCCGAACAAAGTGCAACCCCACTACTTCCTCAGCCTGGTTCTCATCGAGGATGGCAAGCGACGCGAGCGAACTGGAGACAAGCCGCGAGCCGTGCAACTCTTCGTCGAAGCAGAAGCTTCGGCCCGACGAGCCCTCGAAGCGAAGCCCGATTACGGTTTTGCGTACATGGCCCTAGGGCTGGCGCTCCAAAGTCAGGGGCGAAAAGCGGAAGCCGCAACGGCGTTTGAGGATGCCGTTCGATGCACGCCAGAACACGGCGAGATCCAGCTGCGCTTGGCCGAGGCCCTCGCCGATCTGGGTCGAACGAAGGAATCCATTCCGCGCTTCGAGCGAGCGCTGCGGCTCGCCCCACCTGACGCAGCCTGGCGTGCGTCCGCCGAGGCGAGATTGGCCAAGCTTCGCGAGAGCATCAAATAGCGAGCTTCTCCGTCACTTCGTCATCTTGATGTCGTACGCACCGGGCTGAGGATTCGCCTCCACCGTGAAGGTGAGAGGAGTCTTCGCCTGATCGGAGAACTTCGAGTGGTATGGCGCGGAGGGCATCTTGCCGCCGCCGGTCGGCACCATGGGGACCGTGACCGTGACTTTGTACTTCCCAAGCGGAGCGCCCGTCTTTCCCGCGGTGTTGATGACGTAGTTCCCGCTGGAGTCGATCGTGCCAGCACAGACACTTCCTCCGGTCGAAATGCTGGCATCGGTTGGAATCAGCGAGACCTGTCCGGATGTCACGGCTTGGCCATCGACCGTGACCTTGCCGCTGACGGGGGCCATTTCCCCAAGCGGTGTACCGCTCTTACCGCAGGCGGAAGACGCGGCACAAATCAGCAAGATCGTGAAGAAGCGGGACGATTGAAGGAGAGTGTTCATTACGTGGCTCTTAGTGTGGGAGGGTTGGAAGCACGAAGCCGGGCCGCGTGGGCGGTCCGGCTCGGTGCAGTACAGGATGCGAACTTGCCGAAGGCTTACCAGTCCGAGCCGAGTACGGCACCATCGATAGGATTGCAGGCGTTGGTCCACGTGGTAACGTTCATGCTCGGGCTCACGCCGCGAACGCTTCCGTCGCCGAGCCCCACTTGCATGGCCGAGTGGGCACCCTGAGTGACGTACCAATTTGCGGCCTGTACGGATGGGCCAGCCTGGAAGCCGATGCCGCCGTAGTTCGTTTGAGCGCCGCCAGCATTCATCCGACCGATGCCGGCCTGCTGTGCCCCGAACGTGGGGCTGCTCCAGGGATCGCCGCCATTTCGCATCGTGTTCCAGGCCCAAGCGGGAAGCGTGCATCCACCTGAAGTCGGAGAACAGTTGCGGTAGCGTTCGGCCATGATCACGGTGTTCGCGGTCCCGTCCGGCATCGAGACTTCGATGGACCTGGGCCCGCGGGGATCGAAGACCATGACGTTGGCGGCATAGTTGCTCGATCCAAACCCGTTGCGCTGAATCTCCGGTCCCTGCATCACGCCACAGCCTCCATAAGTGGCAGTACCCGCGGAGGGATCGGACGGGCAGAGGTAGCCCTTCACAACCTGTTGTGCGAGATTTTGCGAATCGCCGTTGGCCAACCGGAAGAGTGCGTCCTGTTCGATGTAAGGCAGAATGTAGAAGAAGAGTGTGCCGGAGCCGCCCGGAGCGGGCGAATTCGCGTTTCCAGTATCGGGGTTGATGATGCCAGGGCCAACACCCTCGACGGGCGGAACCTTGTTGAACGCACTCTGATAGTTGTGAATCGCGACGCCGATTTGCTTGAGATTGTTCTGGCAGCGGCTCCGGGCTGCCGCTTCGCGGACCTTCTGCACAGCGGGTAGCAATAGGCCGATCAGAATCGCAATAATCGCGATCACCACGAGCAGTTCGATGAGGGTGAAGCTCGCGGCACGTTGGCGCAGTCTTCGCATTGCATTCCTCCGAGAGAGATGAGGGGCAGGAGAAACCTGTATAGAAATCGGGCAGGCATCACTAGCATACCCGGACTTCACGGGCTGCGAAACAACAAATTCTTTATTTCGGCTGGCCCGTTCCTTTCGTCAGGATCACGCGTCGATCCGAGGCAACTCCTGGAACGCGTTCGCTCGTTCCATCGGGCCATTGGACCTCAATTGAATCGACTCGCTCGGCGGTGCCGAGGCCGAAGTGCGCGCACGGTTCGCTGCTGCACAAATAGCTCTCGGCCGGGTTTAGCCACGCGGTGCGGGTACGGTCTCCGATGCGGATGCGAATCTCGGCACCATAGGCATCGCGTTTGGATTTGGGATCGAACGCCCGCACGGCCAACCAGTGCCCGCGGTGCGGGACCACATTGCGATAGAGTCGCGCCGGCCCGGCCACCGAAGTGACCAGCAGATCCTGAGCGCCATCCCCGTCGATGTCGCCGCGGAGCAGCCCACGCGAGACGGTCGCGCGGCCGGAGATTGCCGGGCTCTGGCGCGAGGCATCCTGAAACCGGCCCGCGCCATCGCCGCGAAAGATCTGATTGCGATCGCCGTAAGCACTCCAGAACGGCCCGAGCGAATGATCCTCGACGTTCGCTCGGGCGGCCACCCGGCCATTCACGATCGCGAGATCGAGCGCGCCATCGCAATCGAAATCCGCGAGGAGCGTGCCGAAGCCAGTGCCGCGACCCGTGGGCGCGATCAAGCCGGCCGCGGCCGTCGCATCCGAGAACAATCCTCGAGGACCCTGCTTCCAGAGCGTGTGGGTTTCTTCCGAGAGGTGGGTGACGAAAATATCGAAGAGCCCATCGCCATCGACGTCGCCGAGGGCCACGCCCATTCCCGCCTGCGCCACGCCCATCGCGTTGTACGCGATTCCGCGCTGAATCGCCTCTTCCTTGAAGGTTCCATTCTTCTGATTCATCCAGAGGCGGTTCGGCGCTCCGTCGTTGGCGATGAACGCGTCGGGCCACCCGTCGCCGTCGAAATCCGCACAGACGACGCCGAGGCCCGGCCCCGGCACGCGACTGAGTCCGGACGCCTCCGTGACATCCGCGAAGCGAACGACACCACCCACCGTTTCGTTGTGAAACAGTCGGCTCACGCGGCCCTTGAACACCTTCGGAGCGCAATAATCGCGGCCCGAGTGCCCGGTGCAAACCCAAGTCGGGTCGTAGTCCACGTAGCTCGCAACGATCAGGTCGAGGCGGCCATCGCGGTCGTAGTCGAAGAATGCGGCGGACGTACTCCACGCGGGATTGCTCAGCCCGCATTCCTTCGATTCCACGAACTTCCCGTCTCCCCGATTCAAGAAGAATCTCAAGCCCGTGTACTGCGTCACGAGTACGTCCGGCCGACCATCGTTATCGACGTCACCGATGGCAACGCCCATGTTGTGCCCCGCGAAATCGAGCCCCGAGCCCGCACTGGCCTCGCGAAATTTTCCATCGGAAGTTTGAAGGTAAAATGAATTCTTGGCACCGCTCGGCCCGCCGTTTTGAAGCAGGAGAATGTCGAGTTTGCCGTCGCCGTTGGCGTCGAACATCGCGGCACCGGAGCCGACCTGCTGCGGCATGAAGTACGTCCCGACCGGCCCGGCATCGTGCGTGAATCGGATGCCGGCTTCTTCGGTGATGTCTTCGAACCACGGTGGCCCTTCGGGTGCGCGTTCCTCCGGTGGGCGAGGCGGCGCGGACGAACAAGCCGCGATCAAGACGCAGGCGAGAGTCAGGCACAAATAGACGAGAACGGAGCGAGTTCGCATCTGGATTTACTCGCGGGCGGTGGACGGATCAATCGTGGCGGAGGGCTTCGATCGGGTCGAGTTTCGCGGCGCGCCACGCGGGATAGAGGCCGAACACGACGCCGACGACGATCGAGACGCCGAGCGAGAGGAAGATCGATGGGACGTGAACCTCGGCCGGAAGCGTAGGGCTCGCGAACCAGCCGGAGAACATCGACTTCTTCGCCAGCCAGGTCCACAGCGCCGGCACGGTGAAGACCATCCCGAGGCCGAGCACGACCCCGCAGATACCACCGACGGACGTTTGCACCACGGCCTCGACGAGGAATTGCGCGATGATGTCCTTGCGCTTCGCTCCGAGCGCCCGGCGAATGCCGATCTCGCGGGTGCGCTCGGTCACCGTGGCGAGCATGATGTTCATGATGCCGATGCCGCCGACGAAGAGCGAAATCGAGGCGATGAGTACGAGCAAGTTCGTGAAGCGGTTCTGCGAAACCTCGGCCTCTTCGAGTTTGTCCAGCGGCACGGTGATCGCGTAGTCCTTCTTGGGATGGTACTGCTCGAGCATGCGTTTGATCTCGTCCCCGACGGCCTGAACTTTCTTGCGACCGGCCGGGCTGTCCACCTCGGCGTCCACCGTGAGCGTGACTTGGCTGATGTCCACCTGCTCGTTCAGGCGGGCACCGGACGAGCGAACCGAGATGATGGAGCCGAAGCGAGCCGTGCTCGTTTTGAACGGCACGTAAATGTCGCGGTTGTAATCTTCCGCGGCCTGGCTTCCGCCCGTGCCGCCCGTCGGCATCCGATCCTTCACTACGCCGACCACGAGAAACCGCATGCTCTTCATCTGAACCATCTTGTCGATGGGGTCTTCGAACGGGAATAATTTATCGGCAGCCTCCGCGCCGAGCACGCAGACGTTGAGCATCTCCCGATTGTCGTTCATCTGCGTGTCGTCGGTTTCGTCATCGCTTCCAGGGTGGGAATCGTCGCTCCCGATCAGGAAGCGACCGCGAGCCATGGTGAGCTTGTTGACGGTGGCGTACTCCGGCACGGTGCCGATCACGCGGGTGTTCGCCATGCGATCGAGGAAGCGGGCCTCGGTCGGAAACACGCGCATGGGAACGACGCGGGAAATCGTGTCCCCGAGCGTTTCGAATCGGTTGAGGTCGCGCTTGACGAGGCCGTATGCCGTGACCCAACCCTTGGAGGCCGTCGAGGAATCGTCCGGCGGCTTCACGCTGCGAACGATGATATTCGTGGCTCCTTGGCGTTTGATGTCGGCGAGGGCCTCGCGCATCGATCCTTCGCCGAAAGCCATCAGCGAAATCACCGAGCAGGTGCCGATGATGATGCCGAGTACGGAAAGGAACGAACGCAGTTTATGGAGCCAAAGGCTCTTGATGGCGAGCGAGATGGAGCGGCGCAGTTTCGCGCCGCCGAAGGTGAAGGAGAGCATGTTTTAGTCCGATCGAAGCCCACCCATTGCAATGGGTGGGCTTGAGCCTCGATGTCCCATTTCCACGACCGTCGGCGAGTCGTTTCGCTCGTCCGATTCTACCTGTCCATCGCGGAGCCGAACCACGCGGCGAGCCCAGGCGGCGATGTCGTTTTCGTGCGTCACCATGATGATCGTCTTGCCGCCGCGGTTGAGTTCGCGGAGCATTTGCATGATTTCGAGGCTGGTCTTCGAGTCGAGGTTGCCGGTGGGTTCGTCGCCGAGGATCAGGTGCGGGTCGTTGATGAGGCTGCGGGCGATGGCGACGCGCTGTTGCTGCCCGCCCGAGAGTTGCAGCGGCCGGTGGTCGAGCCGGTCGCCGAGGCCCACCATCTCCGCTAAATCGATGCACCGCTTTTTCGTCTTTTCGTCGAGCTTGATCCCCTGATAGAGCAGCGGCAGTTCGATGTTCTCCACCACGGTATATTGCGGCAGCAGGTTGTACGATTGGAAGATGAATCCGAGGTAGGTACTCCTCACCTCGGAGAGTTGATCGTCCGACATTCCAGAGACGTTGACATCCCCGAGGTAATAGCGCCCGCTGGTCGGCCGATCGAGGCATCCGAGCACGTTCAACAGCGTCGATTTCCCGGAACCCGAAGGGCCCATGAGCGCGACGAAATCCCCTTCGTCGAACGACAGATTGAGCTGTTTGAGGACGTGAACGGTCACGGTCCCCATGTAGTAATTCTTGATCAATTCTTCGATGCGAACGATGGCAGGCATGGGTCGGATTTCGCGGTGGGAAGTACGATTGCTTCGATCAGCCTTGCGGCGGGGCTCCCGGTCCTCCTCCGCCCTTGAAGCCTTTCTTCTTGTTCGGGTCGCCCTTCTTCTCTTCGCCGGGAATCGACCCGATGGGCGTGGCTTTCTCGCCCTTGTCGGTAGCGCCTTTCCCGCTGCCATCGCCGGTTGGCGCGGCACCGTCGCGAGTCTTCTGCTTGCTCTCGCCCATCAAAACCTTCGGGTTGATGACGACCACATCGCCTTCGTTGAGGCCTTCGCGAACCTCGATGACCTTGTCGTTGTAGATTCCCAGCGCGACTTCTTTCTCCTCGAAGCCGGTTTCCGTCTGGACGTACACCTTTCGCTTCAAACCGAGTTCCGATCCACCGACGATGGATTGCAGCGGTACGGTGAGCACGTCCTTGATGCCGCGAATGTGGATGGTCACCTCGGCGGACATGCCCGGGTTCAGGCCCTCCACCTTCTCCTCGATCAGCACGATCGTGGGGTACAACTGCACGTCGGACATGAAGGAGTCGGCCTGGCTGGCGACCCGGGCCACCGACCGCACCCGCCCTTTCAGTTTCAACTCCGACATGGCATCGACTTTAACCGAGGCATCCTGTCCTCGGCTCGCCGTGCGGTATTCTTTGTTCTTGTAGTGATCGCGAACCGCTTGCTGCACGTCCTCCTTCTGCGTCAACAACCGCGAAAACGGATCGATGGTGGTGAGGAGGTGGACGTTGAGTACGTCCATGAAGTTGGTGGCGATGCGCACGTCGCCTTTGATGCGCGAGACCATCGCCTCGTGAACTTTCGTGTTGACCTGCATGCGGTCCAGGTTGGGAATGCGAAGGAGCTTCTGACCTTCCTTGACCTGAGCACCCTGTTCGATGAGAGTCGGGCTGGAGCCGAATCGACTCGACTCGTTCTTGTAATAAACCACCATGCCGTCTTGCGGCGCGTGGATGCGGCACTCCTTAATCTGATCCTCGAAGTCGCGGAGTTTCTCGCTCTCGTTGTTCCAAACGTTGGTCTTGGTCTTGCGGTCGATGTCCGCCTGCACGCGTTCGGCCTCGGCCTGGAGTTTCGCTTGATCGAGGGCGCGCTGCGAATTGTCCACGACGCTGAGGAAACCCGCCTGCTGCTTCTTGCGGTCGAACGCGATCAACAGCGTCATCTGCGTTTTGAGGCTTCTCAGTTTCTCGACCGAGCTATCGAGCTTGGAGCGTTCGGCCTCGGCCTGAGCAGCACTCATGTAGCGGAGTTTGACCATGCGATCGGCCCAGGCGGAGCGTTCGCGGTTCTGGCCCACCTCGCTATCCTTATCGCGAATCTGGCCGTTGAGGTCGTCGAGCGACTGGCGGAACCCGCCTCCTTCGGCGAGAGCCGCCGCGACACCCATCGTCGCCGCGAGTCCGCCGTTCGCCGGGTCGTAGCCGATCCCGAAGAACTTCTCGAGGTCGATCTTCGCCCCGAGGAGATCGTTATCGGCCTTGGCGATCGCTTGCTCGTTCTTCTTGACGCTGATCTCGTAGCTCTTCTCCGCCGTCACTTTGCCCGAGTAGGCCAGATCGACCGTGATTCGCTGGTTGCGGTACTGGTCCTGGAGTGCCGAGTCGTCGAGAACCAGCAGAAGTTGATCTTTCTTCACCTTGGAGCCGTCGTCGATAACCCAGTTGATCGTGGAGGCGAAGCCCTTGGAGCCGGCCCGCACCTTGCAAACCACGTCGATGTTATTGGCGGATTCGAGCGTCCCCTTCTCGGAAACCGTGACGTCGAGGCTTTCGCGCTTCACCTTGTGCGTGAGCACGTCCGGGCGGTCGGCGACGGGTCGAAAGTAGAAGAAGGCGGAAATTCCGCCAGCGAGGAACAGCAGGCCGACGAACGAAGCGATGTAGAAGAACCAGCCGCGCCGACGGCGAGTGTCCGAAGGCAAGGCGCGAATCTTGCCGTTAGCGCTGGCCGACGGGAACGACCCGAGGTGCGGGGAGCCGTTCTCCTCGGGGAGCGGGTTCGAGGACAGGTCGGGCGGGAGCTTCGTCTGCTGGAAGAGATTCATCGGACCACACCCCACGTTCGTCGATCTGCATCTTTTCGAGGTCGAGATACAGAGTCATTCGGGAGGAGAGATAGCTTACCCAAATGGAGTATAGCTGGTTCTGGGCGGTGAGAAGGCTTTGCTGGGCGTTGAGAACCTGGAGGGTCAGGGCGGCGGCGCTACCGGCATCGGTTTGAGCGCCCGGAGCAGGCGGTTGGAGCAGGATCGCTTCGGCATTATCTACCTGAAAGTATCCGAGTTCAATGAGTCTTTGCTGAACTCGATACAGCTCGGCGATGGTCCGGATCTCGCGAATGTCGGCGCGAACATCGTTCGCAATGTTGTCCTCGAAGGCTTGCAGCGTGCGCCGTTGCCGCTGGTAGCCGATCAGGGCCGCCCGGTAATTATTGCGCTCGGCCCGTCGAACGAGCGGCAGTTCCCCCGAGAATGTCAGGTTGTGATCGGTCCGGGCACCGGAAAGTGCAAACGGATTCGATCCACCCGGCGGCGTGGCACTCGTGAGATTATACTGGACGTTCAACGCCCCCTGCAACGAATTCGCCTGCACTTTAATCTGCCTATAAGAATCGACCACCTGCGACCGGCTGTTCATCAGGTCCAATCGATGCGACAGGGCGGTCTGGATGCCCGCCGTCGTCGCGTCGTCCAACGGCACTTCCAGCAGATTCACCCCGTCGACCATCACGGCCGGCAACTCGGGCCACTGTTTGCGAATCGCGTCGAGCCGGTCGTTGCGGGCTCCCAACACCAACTGGAAGAAGGCATTGAACGCATCGCGGAACGAGGCGGCCTGAGCCAAGGCGCGGGCGTTCCCTTGCTCCTTGAGCCAGGGCTGCGACTCGTAACCCCGCAAGGCTCGTTCGAACAGGCCGATTTCCTTCTCGCTTTCCAACTGTTCCAATCGCTTCACTTCGGCCGCGGGCTCGGGCTTGCCTGCTTCTAACCGCTTCGCCTTCCCTTCGAGAAGCTTCAAACGCTCCTCGCGAATTTCGTTGAGCCGCACCATCAATTGCTCGGACGAGTACTTCTCCCAGACGGCCCATCGAATGGCGACATCCTTGGCAAAGGGGGTCCCGCGTGCCAACGACGACTCCGTGAGAAGTTGGCGACCCCGGACGCGAAGTTGGGCCGCGGGTGCCGCCGGGTCGTAACGCCTCCCGAGTACTTCAACCTCTTTGACCTGAGCGTAGACGGCTTCGAAGCGGGCGAGTTGTTCGCGGATCGGCTTGAGCGGCGTCGGTTCCAGGTCGAGCCCGACCGTGAGTGGAAGTCCGAGTTGCAACTTGAAGTTATCCAGCGTGTCGAGGTAGCTGCGGATGCCGGTCTGCCCGCCGCCGCCTCCGGCGTTAATGGAGGCCGCTGCGTTCCCAAGCAATTGGTTGCGGCTGGCGATCAACTGCTGCTCGACCTGGCTCACCTGCAAATCCGACTGCTGACCGCCCTCGCGGAAGGCTTGGTAGAGCTTCAGCAGGTTTTCCAGCGCGTCGATGTTGCGCTTCTGATTGGAGATGACGGCGGCCTGCTGGAGGATGGGCAGGTAGCCGACGGACGGCGCGGTGAGGTTGTTACCGACGCCGCGGCCGAGGTTCACGGACAACCCCTGGAGGCCGTACGGGTTGTTCGTGATGTTCCCACCAGCAGAGATCGCGACGTAGTACAGCTTGCGGAAGCGGGCGTAGGAGCGAATCGCGTAAAGCAGGTTGCGTTCGGCCTGGGTAAGCGGTTCGAGGGTGACCGCGTAGCCGCCGCCGCGCAAGAAGGGCTGAGCCAGTTGAAGCGAGAGGTTCGAGAGCGTGGCAGTGGGTCGGTCGCCAGTGAGATCGACGACGACGGAATTCGCCGCCTTCACGAGAAGCAGGGCACCGCTCGGGAAGAGCTTTTTGAAGCCGGGCGTCGTGTTGAACGTGGCGCTATCTCGGGGCACACGGCCGAGCAAACTGCCCGCGTAGTCCATCGCGGCCGTTTCCGTGAAGAAGCCTTGGGCCGCGAAGTTGAATCGTTCCAGCGTCACGGGCAATGCCGCGAGGTACAGATCTTCCCGCCGATCCTGGAACTCGCGGCTATTGAACACGCCGAGTTCGATGGCCTGCTCGTGGCGGATGCGGTAGTTGGTCTCTTTCGTGTCGAGAGCCCGGAGGAAATCGCCGGCCGCATCGCCGGTCGCGAGGACGACTGCGGGTGCTGCGACGGGCGGTTCATCCTTTCCGGCAGCCGGCACGGTCGGGATCGCAATCAGCGCCGAGATCATCTTGTTTCCATCGGGCACTTCACCCGAGATCACGATCACACCCGGATCGAAGCTCGGGAGTTTCGCCGGCGCGTGGACGATCTCGTGACGCATCGGCGGCCCCATCGGGCCATCGGACCGCAATGCCGCCGCGACCTGCCACGGCTTCCAGATGGTGGAGCTTTGCTTCTCAGCAGGCTGAGGTGCTATCAGCTTTTCGGGTTCGAGAGCGCGGTTCTCCGCGTCCCACTGCGAGAGATACTGCATGTAGCCGTCGCCCTCGAAGCGACCCGTACCGGCGTGCTTGCCGGGCTTCTGCGGGTTCGGCGACAGCACGCGGGCCGCATAGTCGTCCGGAGGGTAAGGCGGCCGATCCGGGTTTGAAGGATCGGCAAAGCGCGCGCGCGGGTCCGGGTAAACGTGCCAGTTCTGCACCTTCCATTCTGGGAAGACGTTCTTCTGGGTGATCACACCCGTGACGTCGTTATCGGCGCGTTTCCGCCAGTGCTTCCGCGAGCAACCCGTGCTCAAAAGGAGGGCAATCGCGAAGCCGCAAGCGGCGAACTTGAGTAACCGTCCGTGCATGGCGCACCCGTGCGAACTCCGGAAACCGGCATGACCGCTAGACACGGTATCGACCGGAGAGTTTGCGGGAGTTGAGCAGTTTGTTGGTAATCTGCCCGCGACGGGAGGAACTGGGCAAACTTTGCGTGCGCGGGAATGCGCCACCGAGATAGGAACGGCACCGGGATTCGCCTACACTTCCACCCATGACGCAGCAGGATGCACTGTACCGGGCGGTGTGCGAGCACCCAAATGAGGATACGCCTCGCCTCCTCTTCGCCGATCTGGTCGAAGAGGAAGGCGACCCCCAACGGGCCGGGTTCATTCGCACGCAGGTCGAACTCGCCCGCGTTCCCGAATACGACTCACTCTGGGTGAAATGCCGGCAGCGCAACCCCGACGCTATTCGCGGTTGGGGCATGGCTCACACCCTACCGCAACTTCCCGATGGCTACTCGTGGCGAGCGTTCCAGTTCTCGCGCGGCTTCCCCTGGCGAGCCTCCGTACTAAAGCTCGATGCATTTCTCCGAAGTGGCGAGCAACTCTTCAAAACCGCTCCGATTCAGACGCTGGAACTCGACCACACCAGCGGCATCGCGAAGCAATTCGCCCAGTTCGTGGAGTGCCCGCACCTCGAACGCATCCATCGGTTGGAGTTCGCCCATACGCGGTTCCCGGAACTCCCAATGAAGCAACTCGGGCGGTCCGCGTTCACCGCGAACCTCTCGGAACTGGCGTTTGAAGGGCACGCGATCGAGTCGGAGGGGTTGCGAATGCTGGCCGAGTCGCCGCTCTTTTCGCGTCTGCGAAGATTGGAGTTGAGCCACGCGGCGCTCTCACCTGCACTCTTGATCGACGCCCTCGCGGCTGCACCGGAATGCAACCTTCAGACGCTGTCGTTGGCCAATTGCAAGCTCCCGGCCCCGGATGCCGCACATCTCTTCTCGCTGCCCATCCTGGCTGGTGTCACGTCCCTCGACCTCAGCGACAATCCGATTCAAACGGCAGGGTTCGAGGCAGTCGCGCAGAATTCGAGCCCGACGCGCCAGCAAGGGATCGAGATCCTGAAACTGCGGAGTACCTATCCCGGTGTGCCGGGCGTGAGGGCGCTTGCCAGGTCCGCTTCGTTGAAAGGCCTGCGCTGGCTCGATCTCAGTTCGAACCGCCTCGGTCCGACGGCCATCAAGTTGCTCGCGGAATCGGAGTATTCTCGTGGGCTTCGCGTGCTGGACTTGTCGAACAACCCGGTCGGCGAAGCCGGTGCTCGCGCGCTCGCCGAGTCGCCGCACCTGGAAGGGTTGGTGGAACTGGTTCTCACAGGTTGCGATTTTGGACGGGGCGGCAAGGCACTCGTCAAGCGATTCGGAGACCGAGTAGCCTACTGACCTGAGCGATTGTGCCTGCTTTGAGGGTGAATCCGGACTCAACTTGACAGTCTTCCAGCAGCCCCTACAATTTGCGGAGCATGAACGGATTCATGCACCGAACCTTAGGCTCTAGGAGAGAGCCGCGGCACACTCGAGGCATCCCACCCCACCACAAGGCGTTCACCCTCGGCAAGGCCGTCCTCTGCCACGCAGAAGTACGCGCCGCACACGCCGAACCGCCTGCTCCACCAAGCACCGGGGATTTTCGGGATCTCGACCACGCCAACGCCCGCTAATAAACTTTGGCCGCTCGCCGTTCCGCGATTGCTTTGAAACGACCGATCGCGAAGCAGTAGGCGGCCGATTTATGGCCGTGCCCGCAGGTGCCCCGTGCCGTCCGACCCGGTGGAGCTAACCAAACAGATTAAAGCCGCCAGCGACATCGTCGCTGTCGTCGGCGGCTACCTCGCGCTCAAGTCCGCCGGCCCCATTTTCAAAGCCCTCTGCCCCTTCCACGGCGATAATCGCCCTTCCCTCGACGTCGACCCTCGCCGCCAACGTTACAAATGCTGGGCCTGCGGCAAACACGGCGACGTCATCCAATTCATCCAGGAAATGGAGAAGGTCAGCTTCAAGGAAGCTCGGCTAATTCTCGCGAACAAGGCCGGAATCAAGCTCGACGAGAACCAGTCGCCTCAGGATCAGGCTCGCGTCCGGCTGCTCGGCGTCATGCGTTGGGCCCAAGAATTGCATCAGGAATGCCTGCTGAACGATCCCATCGCGGAACCGGCCCGCAAATACCTCGGTAGCCGCAAGCTCTCGGGTAAGTCCGTTCGCGATTTCGGGCTCGGGTTCGCCCCAATCGACGGCAATTGGCTCAATCAAATCTCCTACCGCGATCGCATCCCCGAGGACCTCCTGCTCGAAGTTGGCCTGACGGCACAACGCGATCAGGGCCAAGGCTATTATCCCCGCTTCCGCGACCGCGTGATGTTCCCAATTCGGGACGTTCAAAGTCGGCCGGTCGGCTTCGGTGGGCGGATCATGCCCGAGTCGCCCTATGCAAGCCGGGGTCCGAAGTATTACAATTCGGCTGAAACCCCGCTCTTCTCGAAGAGCGAGCTCCTTTACGGCCTCGACCTCGCTCGCCATGCCGGTGCCGCGGTCGGTTATCTCGCGGTCGTCGAGGGCTACACGGATGTGATGATGGCGCATCAGTGCGGCGTGCCGCAGGTGGTCGCCACGATGGGTACGGCTTTGAACGCTCGGCACGTGGCCCAACTTCGCCGCTACGCTCCGAAGGTCGTGCTCGTGTACGACGCGGACGTCGGCGGAATGACCGGAGTTGATCGGGCACTCGAAATCTTCGTCTCGCAGGATGTGGAACTCGCGGTCGCGGTGCTGCCCGATGGCCTCGATCCGTGCGATTTGCTCTCGCAACCCGAAGGCGTGGAAGTCTTCAACAAGGTACTCGGTTCCGCCGTCGATGCCCTGGACTTCAAGATGAATCGATTGCTCGAACGCGATCCGAATCCGTCCGTGGAAGCGACGCGCCGCATCATCGATTCGGTGCTCGGAATCATGACGGGCGCACCGGCGCTCAAGAATCAGTCCAGCCAGGTGAAGCAGGAACTGATCGTGACGCGACTCGCGCAGCGTTTGGGGCTGCGACACGAAACCGTGTGGGCGCGGTTCGGCGAACTCAGTCGCGATCGCAAGCAGAACGAGAAAGTCGCCGAAGAACGAAAATCGTACGCGGCGCGGCGAAACACCGAGCCCGAAGAAATCGGGGAGCCCGACGGCCCGGAACCGATCGAGTCTTCGACCCCGCGGTTCGGCGGCGAGAAGCAGTTGCTGAACTTCCTGCTCGCCTTCCCGCAAATGATCGGCTCCGTGCAACCGATCATTGCACTCGAGCAGATCACGCACGCCGGGATGCGGCGGGTGCTCCGCGAACTGTACTTCATTCACGCGGCGGGCGAGACGCCGGACATGGACATTCTTCGGGAACGGCTCCACGATCGCCCCGATTGGTACGCCTCCGCGGAACGCTGCCGCGAGGTCGGATTGCATACTTCGGAACCCGAACAGGATCTGGCCCGCATTCTGGGCTGGTTCGCGAAGCAGACGGCTCAGGCCGAAGAGAAGACGTTGACCGCGAAGTTGAAGGGCGGCTCGCTCGACCCGGACGAGGCGACCGAGTTGCTCCGCAAACTTCAACAGAAACGAACCGGTTGAGCCGCTTACGGCCCGACCAGCACGGTTGCCCTTGGGAGGGGTTCGGATGGACTGGAAGACCGACGAGACGCTTCTGGCTCTGCTGAAGCGCGGTAAGGATACCGGCTCGCTCACTTACGACGAGGTCAACGCGGCCCTCCCGGAAGGGAGCCCGGGCGTCCCCGAATCCGACCGCCTCGAAGGCGTACTCGAACTCCTCGAGCAAAACGGCATCAGCATCATCGATGAAGCCGATACCGAAGAGCGCGAGGAAACGCAGGACGTACTCGCCGAGGTGGTCGTCGCCGACGTCGAGGCGAACCCCTTCGAAGACACCGATGGCGACGGCCGCCACATCGACGACCCCGTTCGCATGTACCTCACGCAGATGGGCGAGATTCCCCTGCTCACTCGGGACAAGGAAATCTCACTCGCCCGCAAGATCGAAGTGACTCGCCGCCGCTTCCGCCGCAAAGTTCTCGAATGCGATTATGCCCTGCGTCAGGTCGTCGAGACGCTCAAGCGCGTGGCCACCGGCGACCTTCCCTTCGACCGCACGATCAAGGTTTCGCAGACCGAGAACCTGGAGAAGGACAAGATTCTCCAGCGGATGCCGCACAACTTGCGGACCCTCGAACCGTTGATGGAACACAACGTCGAAGACTTCCAACGGCTGACGGAAGAGTGCACGATCGAGGCGGATCGCGAGATCGTCCGCGAGCGGCTGAGGCTGCGCCGCCGGAAGACTGTGCTGCTGGTCGAGGAACTCTCGATTCGCACGCAGAAGGTCCAGCCGTTGATGAAGAAGATGGAGCAAATTAGCCAACGCATGGACGAACTCGAGCGCGAGGTCACGGGCTTGCGGGGCAACCGCGCCGCCCGCGAGGAACGCGCCAATCTCGAGAAGGAACTTCAGGACCTGATGCTCATCACGCTCGAAGAGCCCGCAAGTTTGCGCCGGCGCGTCGGCATCATGAAGCAGCGATTCGCCGAATACGAGCAGTCCAAGCGCGAACTCTCCGGCGGCAACCTCCGGCTCGTCGTTTCTATCGCCAAGAAGTACCGCAACCGCGGCCTCAGCTTCCTCGACCTGATTCAAGAAGGCAACACGGGCCTGATGCGAGCCGTGGATAAGTACGAACACCGCCGCGGCTTCAAGTTCAGCACCTACGCCACGTGGTGGATTCGCCAGGCGATCACGCGGGCCATCGCCGATCAGGCCCGCACGATCCGCATTCCGGTTCACATGATCGAGACGATGTCTAAGCTGCGGAACGTGTCGAAGAAGTTGCTGCAGGACATGGGCCGCGAGCCGACGATCGAAGAGACCGCGAAGGCCGCCGGGTACACGTTGGAAGAGACTAAGCGGGTTCTCAAGATCAGCCGACAACCCATCAGCCTCGATCGGCCGGTGGGCGAGAGCGAAGATAGTTACTTCGGCGACTTCATCGAGGACAACTCGGTCGAATCGCCCGTGAGTGCCGCGGCCAACGAGATGCTCAAGGACAAGATTGAGGGTGTACTCAAGACGCTGACCTACCGCGAACGCGAGATCATCAAGCTGCGCTACGGCCTCGGCGACGGCTACACCTATACGCTCGAAGAAGTCGGACGCATTTTCAAAGTGACCCGCGAACGCGTCCGCCAGATCGAGGCCAAGGCCGTCCGCAAGCTGCAGCATCCGGTCCGCAGCCGGCAACTTGAAGGCTTCCTCGACGGCGTGAAACGCGGGGTTTGACGACGACCGGATTCCGTTCGCCGCTTGCGGCTTCGCGATGGGGCATCCCGCCC
>JAYTUG010000426.1:0-5019 GCA_043744695.1 Gemmataceae bacterium | reverse complement strand
GAATAGGCTCGAAGCAGCAGTGTGGGCGAGAGGTCGCCGCCGACGCCGATGAGCCCTTCCGGCTCGCCGAGTCGCGGTTCGATCCACGGTACGTCGCGCTCCTCTTCGAAGCCGCGACGAATAGGCCAGGGCCAACTCACTTGTCCAGTTTCTCCAACAGGGCCTTGGCCTCGACAGCAGCCTTTGTCTTGGGGAACTTATCCACGATGCCCGCGAGCACGGCCTTGGCCGTGGCGGCTCGGCCTTTCTCGATCTGCTCCTTGGCCACGGCGAGCCTCGTCGCGGCCTTCGTCTCGTCCTCGTCTTCCGTCTTGGGCGCACCGGCGATCGTGCCGAACCCGCGTTCCGCGCCGGCCGTGATCTTCACCCAGCCGTCGCGGGGATGGTCCTCCTGTGCGATCACGAAGAAGCCGAGCTTCAACTTGGTGCAAAGTTCGGTCAGGACGGCATCGAGCGCTTTGTCCGTGCAGGTGTAAGTCACGGGCTTGCTGCCGAGTTCGGCATCGGCGTAGGTCCACAACACGGGGTGCGTGAATTCCTTGTCCATCTGCACCTGGCCGGCGAACTCCTTGAGCACGTCGCGAAGCGGTGCGTCCTTGAACTCGCTGGTGACTTTGACCTTGAGGTAGCGATCGCGAGTGAACTCGGCGGCACGCGTATCTTTTGGAGCGGCCTTGTCTGCCGGTTGTGCCGCGACGGGAGCGGCCCATCCACAGGCTGCGACCGCGAACATAACCCCGAATGAAATCGCACGCATACTCGACCCCTCTTCTGAACGGTTCCGCGTTGAGCTCCAAAAACCGCAATCTTCAGACGTTGCGGCTTCAAAATTCGTTCCAATCCGCACCGTTCGCAGGTGGTTCACACACACCACTTCCCATAAAATAACGCATTGGACGATGACTTGAAACCACGGAATTCCCGTCGGGGAATTTAACCACGGAATACGCGGAACACACGGAAATAAAACGGGCGGCCTCTTGCTCCATTTCTATTTTCCGTGTCTTCCGTGTTTTCCGTGGTGATCTCTTTCGTGCTACCGAGGAGTGAACGTTGGCTGACGACGCGATTCCGCCCGATGAACCCGTCGTTCCGAGCGCTCCCGCGCCGGGCGACCTGCCCATCGGCCCCCTCGATATCGTAGATGAACTCCGCGATAGTTACCTCACCTACGCTCAATCGGTGATCGTGAGCCGGGCGCTGCCGGACGTGCGCGATGGCCTCAAGCCTTCGCAGCGCCGCATCCTCGTCGCCATGAACGACCTCGGCCTCGGGCCCACCTCGGCCACCAGCAAATGCGCCGGTATCATCGGCGAAACGATGAAGCGCTACCACCCGCACGGCGACGCGTCCATCTACGACGCCCTCGTTCGCATGGCCCAGGACTGGGTACTCCGCAACAAGCTCATTCACGGCCAGGGGAACTTCGGGTCGATCTTCGGCCTGCCGCCCGCTGCCCACCGTTATACCGAAGCCCGCCTGGCGTTCCCCGCTGCCGAGATGCTCACCGACCTCGACCACGAGACCGTCGACTTCATCGACAACTACGATGGCAAGTACCGCGAGCCGCTCGTGCTGCCGGGCAAGTTCCCGAACCTGCTCGTGAACGGAGCCGACGGCATCGCGGTCGGCATGGCAACCCACATCCCGCCGCACAACCTGAAGGAAATCTGCGCCGGGCTCATCCGCCTCATCGACAACCCCGAGACCACGCTCTTCGATTTGATCTCGCCGCAAAGCGACGGCACCCCCGCGACAATCCAAGGTCCGGACTTCCCAACGGGCGGCACCATCATGGGCCGTCAGGGGTTGGTCGATGGCTACCGCGATGGTCGCGGCAAGATTACGCTTCGGGCTCGCGCCGAGATCATCGAAGAAGGCAAAGGCAAGACGCCTTCGATTCTCATTCGCGAGGTGCCGTTCCAGGTGACCCGCGAACGCCTACTTCAATCGATGACCGATCTGGTGAAGGAAGACCGCATTGCCGGGATCAGCGGGCTGCGCGATGAGTCGAGTGCCCGCAGCGGCGAGCCGGTCCGCGTGATCGTGGAACTCAAGCGCGGGGCCGACCCGCACCTCGTTCTCAACCAGCTTTATCAGTTCTCCTCGCTTCAAGAAACCGTCAGCATCATTCTGTTGGCGATCGTCGATGGCCGCCCGCAAGTGCTCAGCCTCATCGGCATGATGCAGAAGTTCCTGGCCCACCGCTTGCAGGTGATTCGCCGGCGTACCGAGTACTTGCTGCGCGAAGCGAAGCGTCGCGGCCACGTGCTCGAAGGGCAACTCATCGCCATCGCGGACATCGAGGAAGTGATCCGAATTTGCCGCACCTCGCCGAACCGCGCCCAGACGAAAGTGCTGCTGCAAGAAATGGCCGTTGAGGCCAGCCTCATGGAACGGGCACTCGGCTCGGACGCCTTCGCGGCCCTGCAGTCGGAACTCGGCGTCACTTCCGTCTACAAGATGACCGAGCAGCAGGCCGAGGCCGTGGTCCGGTTGCAACTCGGTCAGTTGGCCGCACTCGAAAGCGAAGAAATTCTCAAGGAGTACAACAAACTCCGCGAGGAGATTCGCACCCACGAGACGCTGCTCTCGGACGATGCGAACATGAAGGCCGTGATTCGCGCCGACCTCGCGCAGATGAGCGACAAGTACGGCGACGCTCGCCGCACCACGTTCTCCATGGACGATGCCGACCTCGATATCGAAGACCTGATCGAGGACGAACAAAACGTCGTCACGATCACCCACGAAGGGTTCATGAAGCGGATGCCGTTGACCGAGTACCGCGTGCAGGGTCGCGGCGGCAAGGGCGTCCAGGGCGGGCTTCGCGAGAACGATTTCGTCGAACACTTCTTCACGGCATCGACCAAGGAATACCTGCTCTGCTTCACGGACAAGGGGCAGGTGTACTGGCTGAAGGTGTACAAGATTCCCGTCGCGGCCCGCACCTCGCCGGGGCGTTCCATCGCGAACGTGCTCTCGCTTCGCACCGAGGAAAAGATCACCGGCATCATCCCGGTCCGCGAGTTCACCGAAGGCTATTACCTGCTCACGGCCACGCGCAAGGGCCTCGTGAAGAAGACGAAACTGACCGAGTACAGCCGGCCGAGGCAGGGCGGTATCATCGGCATGGGCCTCGACGACAACGATGCACTCATCAGCGTCGGGCTCACCAAGCCCGGCGACGAACTCATCCTTTGTACCCGCAACGGCATGGCGATCCGCTTCTCCGAGGCCGACGCCCGTTCCACCGGCCGCGGCACTTACGGCGTGAAGGGCATCCGCCTCATAGGCGACGACGAGGTCGTCGGCATGGTCGTCGCCGACCCCGACGGCTACCTCATGACCATCTGCGAACTCGGCTACGGCAAGCGCACGCCATTCGGAGCGAACGAAGCGATTTCAGATGGCGACGACGACTCGCCTGAAACGATACCGATTAGCCGCGAGGCGGAGTCCGCGGAGCCGAGCGCGGAGGAACCCGAGGGCGAGGACGATCGTTCTTCGATGCGTTACCGCCGTCAGCGCCGCGGCGGTAAGGGTCTTAAGGACGTTCGCGTGACCGCTAAGAACGGCAAGGTGATGGGCATCGCCTCGATCCGCGACGGCGACGAGATCATGTTCATCACGATGCAGGGCATGGTGACGCGCAGCCGCGTGGACGACGTCCGCATCGTCGGCCGCAATACGCAAGGCGTGCGGATCATGAACTTGGGCGAAGGCGACAAGATCGTGTCGCTGGCGAAGATTGCCCCGGAGAATGTGGTGGGTGAAGCGGCTATTGCGACGGAACCGCCGCCAGCCGCGCCAACCGGCGAACCGGCGACGTGAGTTGTCGTGTTCTTCCCTAGCGGCGACTGATGCCGGCAATGGCGTCCAGGCGAACCGGCGACGTAAGTCGCCGGGTTCTTCCCTTACCCAACGATTTCCCTCACCCGGCGACTTACGTCGCCGGTTCGCCCGGAGTGCTTCATGCGCGTTTTGATTACTGGCGGGTACGGCTTCATCGGAGCGTGGATTGCCAAGAACCTGCTCGCCCAGGGCGATCAGGTCTGGGTCTACGACCTCAAGGAAGACGCCCGCCGCCTGCGGCTCATCCTTCCCGAAACGCAAGTCAAGCAAGTTGCCTTCGTCCAAGGCGACGTGACCGACCTCAAGGCGCTCTCCGCCGCGATCGCCACCTACAAGATCACGCACATCATTCACCTCGCGGGGTTGCAGGTGCCGACGTGCCGCGTCGATCCGATGCTCGGCGCGAAGGTGAACGTACTCGGCACGCTCTCCGTGTTCGAGGCCGTGAAAGCCGCCGGCGATCAGGTGAAGCGCCTCGTGTACGCCAGTTCCGCCGCGGTGTTCGGCGGACCGGACAAGTATCCGGCAGGCGCGCAGCCGGATGACGCACCGCTCGTTCCCAGCACGCACTACGGCGTGTTCAAGTGCTGCAACGAAGGCAACGCCCGCATCTACTTCCAGGACTTCGGCATCTCAAGCGTGGGCTTGCGCCCGTGGACCGTGTACGGCGTCGGCCGCGATCTCGGCATGACCAGTGAGCCGACGAAGGCGATCAAGGCCGCGATGCTCGGCCGCCCTTACCACATCAACTTCGGCGGCTCCAGCGACTTCCAGTACGTCGATGACGTGGCGAAGGTCTTCGTCCACTCGGTGGACCGCCCGTACAGCGGGGCGAAGAGCTACAACCTCCGCGGCGCGGTGATTGCGATGAAGGAGTTCCACGCGGCGCTCTGCGAAGTCCTGCCAGACGCGGCGAAGTTGGTCACGTTCGGCACCACGCAAATCGCCATCGCCTACGACCTCTCGGACGACGGCTTGCAGCGCGACCTCGGCCCGATGCCGAAGACGCCGCTGGTGGACGGCATCCGCGAAACGGTCGCCATCTTCAAGCAACTGCACAACGAAGGCCGGTTGGACACCTCGGACCTCGAAGCGCCGAAGACCGCGCCGGTCGTGGTGACCGACGAGCCATAGGTTTGGGTAGGTGCCGCTTGCCGAGCGGCA
>JAYTUG010000425.1:0-19696 GCA_043744695.1 Gemmataceae bacterium | reverse complement strand
GGCATCGCGACCTCTCCCCCCACAAAGCTGGGGGAGAGGTGTTGGTCGCCGACGCGTCTTTTTTTGCCTACTTCGAGAGGCACACCCCTTTCTACTTGCGGCACGGTCCGCGCTCGCGATAATCACTAGCATTCCCTTGCTCGCCGCCCTTCACTCCAGGCCTGCCCGCCGATGAACTCGCGCTTCTTGCTGCCAACGCTTGCGCTGCTCGCATTCGTACATGCGGCTCGTGCCGTTGATCCATTGGATCTGAAGCCGGGGCTGATCGCCACGTTCACCGAGGTTCCCGACGGCACTTCCGTCACGCGTCTCGATCCGACCGTTGCGTTCACTTTGGGCGGAAAGGAGACTCCGCACCCGCGAATGAAATCCAGCAGCCACAGCCGCTGGCAGGGCCACATCAACATCTTGCGGCCCGGAATCTACACGTTCGACGCCACGATTCAGGGCGGCATTCTAACAGTAAAAATCGACGGCAAGCCCGTTCTCAGCGTTACCGGCGACTCGGATCTGAATCACTTCACGGGCGGCGAAGTGATCCTGCAAGGCGGCGTCCAAACGATCGACGCCGCGTTCGCGAGAACCGGAGGTCCGGCCCGCCTCGAACTCCGCTGGCAAGGCCCCGGCTTCCGCATGGAACCGCTGGCCCATCAGTTCCTCGGCCACCTTCCAAAAGAACGACCGGCGCAGTTCGCGAAGGATGCCGAACTCGAACGGGGCCGCTTCCAGTTCGAGGAACTCGCGTGCATCCGCTGCCACAAGCCCGAGGCGGCAACCGCCATGGCGAAAGGACTCGTCGATCGGGCCGGCCCCATTCTCACGGATGTGGCCAGACGCAGCTACGCCGGCTGGCTCGACGCCTGGCTCGCGGACCCCGCCAAGCTTCGCCCCCATACCACGATGCCGAACATGTTCGCGAACGACGACGCGGGCAAGGCCGAACGCTTCGCCATTGTGAAGTATCTGGTTTCGCTCGCGGGCAAGCCGCTCGATCCGGTTCGCGGGCCGACGCTTTCCAACGACTACCGCGACAGCATGGAGCGCGGCCGCGTGCTCTTCACCGTGACCGGATGCGCCACGTGCCACAGCCAACTGGCGGCCAAGAAGGCGAACCCCGACGACGAAGAGAAGGAACCGCTCAAGCCGGAGGAACTCGTTTACGGCCCCACCGCGAAGTACTCGCTCGGTGCGCTCGGCAGCAAGTTTCGACCGGACACGCTCGCCGCATATTTACAGAACCCGTTCAAGACGAGCCCCGCTGGCCGCATGCCCCACATGACACTCAGCGGGAACGAAGCGACGGACATCGCCCGCTACCTTTGCCGCGTGACGGACGAGACCATCGACCCCGCGATGCCCAAAGGCAAGGGGCTCGACCCGCTCGAGATCGCGGCACCGATCTTGAAAGCCGCCGGCTCGCAGCCGATCGAGATTCAAGCGTTCAACAATCTGCCCGTCGAGAAACAGTGGTCGGAACTCGGCAAGCACCTCATCGTTTCCAAGGGCTGCGTGAACTGCCATGCCGTAGAGTCTGGAAGCAAGCCGCTCGTTGCTACCGCCAAGTTCCCGTCCCTGGAAGCAACCCAGAAGGCTGGTGCGAAGGGTTGCATGTCAACCAATGCTCACACCGGGCAATCGCCGGACTATCACCTGCCCAAGTCCGATGGTGCGGCCATCTCGGCCTTTCTCAAGAATGGTCTGACCGGGGCGGGTTCACCGGCACCCACGCACGCGGCTCGGGCTACGATCCGACGCTTCAACTGCTTAAACTGCCACTCGAAAGACGGCGAAGGCGGCATCTCGCCCGATCTCTCCGACCAGATGCGGCAACTCGAAAAAGCCGAGAACGCGGACGACGTGCGCCCGCCGCTGCTCACCGGCATCGGGCACAAATCGCGAACCTCGTGGCTCAAGTCCGTACTCGTGCAAGGTGGGCGAGCCCGACCTTGGATGCAACTTCGCATGCCGCAATACGGCGAGGCCAACGTCGGTTCGCTCCCTGAGTCGCTCGCCTTCTTGGAAGGACTCACCGCCGACGACACGGTTCAAAAGGTTCGGCTGACCGCGAGCAACATTGCGAACGGCAAAACGATCGTCGGCAAGGCGGGCCTCGGGTGCATCTCGTGCCACGACATCGCGGGCATCCCGAACACCGGCACCCGCGGCCCGGATCTTGCGACCATCGACCAGCGCGTGCGCTACGACTGGTACGAGCGCTGGATGCACCAGCCTCTGCGTATGGCCCCCGGCACCCGCATGCCGCAGGCCTTCGTCGATAACAAATCGACGCTCAGCACCGTGCTCAACGGCAACCCGCACGCACAGGCCGAGGCCATGTGGGCGTACCTTTCGTTGGGCACGGGCCTGCCGTTGCCCGAAGGATTGGAGCCGCCGAAGGGGCTGATTATTTCCGTGAAGGAGCGGCCCGAGTTGTTGCGGACGTTCCTGAACGACGCGGGCACGAAGGCCATCGCGGTGGGCTATCCCGGCGGCGTGTCGGTCGCATTCAGCGCCGATCAGTGCCGCCTCTCGTACGCATGGGCTGGCAACTTCCTCGATGCCTCGCCGGTCTGGAACAATCGCGGCGGCGCGCCCGCGAAACTGCTCGGCCCCAAATTCTGGAACGGCCCCGCGGGCCATCCCTGGGGCCTGACGTCGAACCCCTATCTGCCGCCAGACTACCTCGGCCGCGCGAACAATCCCGTCTTCGGCACACCGTTGCCGTTGGAACCGGCCCGCACCGATAACGGCCCCCGCGCCGTCGAGTTCGAGGGCTTCTCGCTCGATAAACTCGGCCAGCCCACGTTCCGGTATCGGCTCGTCGAGAACGGCACGGATGCGGTGTTGAAGGTGGCCGAGACGCCGTTGCCGCTCAAGTCCGGGATCGCCGCTGGCATCGCTCGCAAGTTCGAGATCGTGGCACCCGGCGGCTACCAAACGTGGTTCCTCGCCGGTTCGACTAACAAGGACGTTCGCGCCGTCCGCATGGGGACCGGCGACAAAATCGAGCGCATCCGCGAGGCTCCCGCTGCTGCCGTGGGGGTCGAAGGTGTTCGCGTGATTCTGCCCACCGCTGTCGACAAGGCGACTGTTCTCGAACTGGTCGGGGCTCCGGCAGGTACGCAGTGGCACTTCGATCCCAAGCCCGGCGGCTGGCTCGTGATCTTGAAACTGCCCGAAACGAAGACGCCTCTGAGGGCGACCTTCACGCTCAGCATCTGGGGCTTGCCCAAGGACGACGACGAATTGCTGAAGGGGCTGGGGACGAAGTAGTACAAGCCGTTAGCCGGAGTTCTCGGAGATGAAACTCCCAAACGCCGAAAAAGCGATCGTTGATATTCGCAAACTGAGGGACTACAGCCTCTCCGATTCGCACCCCGTGGGCAAGCACAAGGCACGTGTCTTTCGCTCGGCGTTGGGCCTGACGGATGCGGACTGGGATCGGCTTCGCGTTATGATTCTTGAAGCCGCTGTCACGACCGATGCTGCACTCGGTCGGACCGACGAGTACGGTACTCGTTATCAGCTAGATTTCTTGGCTTCAACGAACGAGGGCACGGCGACGATCCGAACGGCTTGGATCGTCCAAAATGAATTTGAGCCTCCAAGGCTGCTGAGCTGTTACGTCTTAGCGAGGAGCTAATCATGTTTGCCAACATTCAACTACTCGATACCGTGGCGGTGTCGCGCGATGTTCCCGAGTGCAATCTCACGGCCGGTGAAGTCGGTGCGGTCGTCGAGGTACTCGCACCCGATGCTTTCGAGGTCGAATTCTGCGACGAGTCGGGTCAAACTTACGGTCTCTATACATTACACTCCGATCAACTGATTCCTCTCCACATGCGCGGCCACGCCCTCCGGCTTCGTTCGGAGGCGGCCTAACACGCTGCGGGAAATCGCTCCTCATGATCGCACCCATACCTGGCACGACCGTTCCCATAACCTCCGCCGAAGCACCGCCACCGATTGAAGCCATTCTTCCCCCGACACCGTGGTCGTGGCGGCTCGCCATCGCCGCCGGCATCGGCATTCTCGGACTCACCGCGTATCTACTCCACACCACACTCGGCTACCGCTTCCAGGCCGGCATGGGCATACTGTGCTTCCTCGGCGTCGCCGCGTTCTTCTCGAAGAGCCTGCAATCGGTCAGCCGCAAGACGCTGCTCTGGGGCATCGCCTTGCAGTTCGTGCTGGCCGTGGCCGTCATTCATTCGCCGCAGGTTCGCGTCGTCTTCGAGACCGTCGGCTCTGGAATCAAGGCCCTCATCGCGGCATCCGATAAGGGCGGCGAGTTCGTGTTCGGTTCGCTGGCCAAGGTCGATGGACCTTCCGGATTCATTTTCGCCTTCAAAGCACTACCGCCGATCATCTTCGTCTCGGCGTTCTTCAGCGTGCTCTACTACCTCGGCGTGCTGCAACTACTCGTGAAGCTCATGGCCCGCGTCATGATGTACCTCATGGGAACGAGCGGAGCCGAGACGCTCTCCGTTTCCGCGAACGTCTTCATGGGCCAGACCGAAGCGCCACTGATCGTGAAGCCATTTGTGCCGCGGATGACGCAATCGGAACTGCTCGCGCTCATGGGCAGCGGCATGGCCCACATCTCGGGCGGCATGATGGCTGTGTACATCAGCTACGGGGCGGACCCGGTTTCGATCCTGTCGACGTGCGTGATGGCGTGCCCGTGCAGCCTCTACCTCACGAAGCTCATTTTGCCCGAAGCGGGGAAGCCCGAGACGATGGGGCAATCGCCGGTGAGCGTGGAAACGCCTTACGTGAACGCGATCGACGCGGCCGCGGCCGGCGTGAAGGACGGCCTCTGGCTCGCACTCAACGTCGCCGCCATGCTCATCGGCTTCCTCGCCTTCATCGCCCTCTTCGACATCATCCTCGGCAACATCCACGAAGGCTGGACGCTCGATGCCTTCTTCGGCCAACTCTTCGCCCCGGTCGCGTTCCTGCTCGGAGTCGATCCCTCCGAATGCAACAAGGTCGGCAACTTGCTCGGCATCAAGCTCGCCGCCAACGAGCACGTCGCCTTCCTGAAGTTGAAGGAGTGGAAGCTCGCCGGCGGCATCCTCACCGAACGTTCGCAGTTGCTCGCGGTCTACGCGCTGACGGGATTCGCGAACTTCGCCTCGGTGGGGATTCAACTCGGCGGCATCGGTTCGATCGCGCCGGGCCGTCGCGCCGATCTCGCCAAGCTCGGCATGAAGGCGCTGTTCGTCGGCTTCTTGTCCACGCTGATCAACGCCGCCGTGGCCGGCGTTTTAATGTGATTCCCAAACCCCGGAGCCTCTCCATGCGATTCGCACTCGTTCTCACTGCCCTGCTCTTCTCGGTTTCAGCATCCGCTGCCGCCGAGCCGATCAAGGTCGGCATCATCGGCCTGGACAACTATCAGGCCGTCGCGTTCACGCAACTGTTCCACGACCCCAAAGCCGCCGGCGACCTCGCGGGCTTCAAGGTCATCGCCGCATTCCCCGCCGGAAGCCCGGACATCGAAGAAAGCATGCGCGAACTTCCTAAGTGGGTGAAGGACATCCAGACCTACGGGGTCGAGATCGCGAAGAGCCCCGAGGACGTGCTCAAGAAAGTCGATGCCGTGTTGATCATGAGCGTGGATGGCCGAGCGCATCTGGAGCAACTGAAGCTCGTGTTCAAGACGGGGAAGCCGGTGTACATCGGCCGGCCCCTCGCCGCCTCACTGGCCGATACCGTCGAGATCTTCCGGCTCGCGAAGGAGAGCAAGACCCCGATCTTCTCCTGTTCGCAGCATCGCTTCAGCCCTGGATTCATCGGCATGAAGAACCACCCGGAAGTCGGCGAGGTGATCGGTGCGGACGTCTACGGTGGCTGCCCCCGCGAGGCGCATCACCCCGATCTCTTCTGGCACGCCGTCCACGGCATCGACACGCTGTACACCATCATGGGGCCGGGTTGCGTGTCGGTCACGCGGGCCGCGACCGACACCGCCGATGTCGTGACGGGCACCTGGAGCGATGGCCGCGTCGGCACCTTTCGCGGCATCCGCAAGGGTCCGCCCAAATACAGCGCGACGGTGTTCGGTTTGAAGGGCGTCTCGACCGCCGGCATCTACGGCCACGGCGTCCCCGTGAAGGGCATCGTTCCCACCAACGACGAATACATGGGCTACAAGGCCACCGCCATCGAGATCGCGAAGTTCTTCAAAACGGGCAAGCCGCCGGTCAGTTCGGACGAGACGACGGAGATGTTCGCGTTCATGGAAGCCGCCGATGAGAGCAAGCGGCAGAACGGCGCAGTTGTTAAACTGGAAGCGGTGCTCGCCAAGGCCAAGAAGTAGAGGTTCTACCCGATGCCGGACTTCTCCCTGAATCGCCGTGCGTTTCTGGGCCGCTATGCCGGCGGGCTCGGCTCACTGGCGCTGGCGCACCTCGCGGCGGAAGCTGCCGACCCGCTCGCGCCCAAACCGCCACACCATCCCGCCAAAGCGAAGGCCGTGATCTGCCTCTTCCAGCACGGCGGCCCCAGCCAGATGGACCTGTTCGACCCCAAGCCCGAACTCACGAAGCAGAATGGCAAGCCGCACCCGGACAAGCTCGAAACGCACTTCCATACGCAAACCGGCAAGCTGCTCGCCTCGCCGTTCAAGTTCGCCAAACATGGCAAGTCCGGCATCGAACTGTCCGAACTGCTGCCGCAAACGGCCCGCATCGTGGACGACATCACGCTCGTCCGTTCGATGCTGACGGACTCGGTGGATCACGAGGCGGCCCTCCGCGTGATCAACTCGGGGAAGACGTTCCCCGGCCGACCCGCGTGGGGTTCGTGGGTGCTCTATGGCCTCGGTTCCGAACGCAAGGAACTGCCGGCCTACGTGGTACTCTCCGACCCCGGCGGCTTACCGATCGACGGCACGAACAACTGGTCGTCGGGCTACCTGCCTGCCGTGTATCAGGGCACGCCGTTCCGCGCCGCGGGAACGCCCGTGGCCCATCTCGCCACACCTGCCGATGTGCCGGTCGCGGCGCGGCGCAATCAGTTGGACTTCCTCAACGAACTGAACGCGAGCCACCTCAAGCGGCATCCGGGCAACGCGGAACTCGAAGCGCGCCTCGGTCACTTCGAACTCGCCGCCAAGATGCAGTCCGCCGTGCCCGAGGTGCTCGACATTTCGAAGGAAACCGACGAGACCCGCAAACTCTACGGCCTCGACAACCCCAAGTCCGCGGAGTACGGGAAGCGCTGCCTACTCGCGCGACGGCTGATCGAGCGCGGCGTCCGCTTCGTCCAGATATTCTTGAACAGTCAACCGTGGGACACGCACTCGAAGAACGCCGAGAGCTTGAAGAACCTCACGGCCATGACCGACCAGCCGAGCGCTGGCCTCGTGATGGATCTGAAGCGGCGCGGGTTGCTCGATTCGACCATCGTGCTGTGGACGGGCGAGTTCGGCCGCCTGCCGATCTCGCAGGGGCCGGATGGCCGCGACCACAACCGGCACGGGTTCTCGCTGTGGCTCGCCGGTGGCGGCTTCAAGAAGGGCTACGTTCACGGCGCGACCGACGATTTCGGCTACAAGTCCGTCGAGAAGGTCGTCCGCGTCTCGGACTTGCATGCGACCTTACTTCAGGCGCTCGGCCTCGATCACACGAAGCTGACGTTCCCACACGAAGGCCGCGACGACGCGCTCACCGACGTGGCTGTGAGCCGCGCCGAAGTGGTGCGGGAACTTCTTTCTTGAATGGAGCCTGCCATGATCCACGTGATGCTGAGAACGATGCTTGTCGCTCTGGTTCCGCTTCACGTTTTTGCCGAGGAACCCTCGGTGAAGGTCGTTCCCTTTCTCGGCTACGATCGAGCCATCGAAATGAAACTTGGCACGGCACGCGCTGTGATCGGCCCGCAAGCCGGTGGCCGCGTGCTCGAGTTCTCCATCGACGGCAAGAACGCCATGTACCTCGACCCGGACGAGATGAACTGGAAGCCGGGCAAACCTGCGTCGATCAGTGCCGGGCGGTTCGACTACGGCCCCGAACTCACGGTCATTCCGCATCCGAAAATCTGGTCCGGCGACTGGACCGCCGAGGTCGTTGGATCAAAAGTCAAGCTGACGAGCCCGCAAGACGGCGGGATGCAACTCGTCCGCGAGTTCAGCTTCACCACGCACGGTAAATCGGTCGGGCTCGCCTGCAAGCAGACGATGTTGAACATCTCGAAGGAGACGCGCGAGGTGTGCCATTGGGGCCGGTCGTTCTCGCCGGGGGGCGGCATCTGCCTGATCCCGCTCGGCGACAAACCGAGCCGCTTCCCCAGCAAGTACGCCATGTATGAAGACGGTGCGATTATCAACGTTCGCAACGCGAACGACATGATTCGCGAGCGCGATGGCTTCCTCGAAATTCTCGCGCCGCCGCGCAAACCTAAACTCGGCTTCGACACCTACGCCGGGTGGCTCGGCTACGCCCTGCCGAACGACACGCTGTTCGTGAAGAAGTTCGCCGCGCATCCGGACCGCGTCTACAACGAAGCGGCTGGCCTCACGCTTTCCGTTTGGTATCCGACCGGCCCGCGCATCGAGCTAGAACCGATCGGCCCGCGAGAACGCCTCAAGCCCGGCGAATCGGCCTCGTTCACCGAAGTCTGGTGGCTGCTCGCGCATCCCTTTCCCAAGCCCGGCGAACGAATCGACCTAAAGAAATTGAGCGAGCAGGTCGGCAAGGAAACCGCAGCCCTGAAGTAACGAGAACCGCTGGCAAGCCGGCGGCTATATTTCTCCCGAGAAACACCATGCTTCCCATTCGCATCGCGCTCCTGGCCCTTGCTTCACTCACCCTTCCCGCGTTTGCCGCGGAGCCGATCAAGCACGGATTTCTCGCTACCGGCGGCGAGACGTTCATCGTCGATGAGGCCGGCAAGACCACCTGGAAGTATCCGGCTTCCTCCCGCGATGGCTGGGTACTCGACAACGGAAACGTGCTGCTCGCGCTCACCAAGAGCAAGGCGTATCCCGGCGGCGCAGTCGTCGAAGTCGATCGCGATGGCAAGACGCTCTTCGAGTTCAAGGGAACGCAATCGGAAGTGAACACCGTTCAATCGTTGGGCGAGGGCAAAGTGCTGCTCACCGAGGCGGGCGACAAGCCGCGCATTCTCGAAGTGAACCGCGAAGGCAAAGTGCTCGCCGAGATTTCACTCGAAGCGCAGACCAAGAACCACCACCTGCAAACGAGGATGACGCGCAAGCTCCCGAATGGGAATTACCTCGTACCGCAGCTGCTGGATAAAGTGGTTCGCGAGTACGATCCGAAGGGCAAGGTCGTATGGGAGGCGAAGACGCCGCACTGGCCGTTCACCGCGATCCGCCTGCCGGACGGCCACACCCTCATCGGCTGCACGCTCGGCAACCTCGTCATCGAAGTGGACAAGGACGCGAAGGAAGTCTGGCGCGTGACCAACGACGACCTACCCGGCAAACCCATCAACGATGCCTGTGGCGTCCAGCGATTGGCGAACGGCAACACCGTTATCACCAGCCACCACGCCACCTCGGGTCAGGCGAAGCTCACCGAGATCACCCGCGACAAGAAGATCGTCTGGACCTACACCGACGACCGCAAGGGCGGCATCCACCACTTCCAGATTCTCGACTCGCACGGCAAGCCCGAGAAGGCCCCGTTGCGCTAGTAACGCACGCCGCCGGTGAACAGCAGATTCGCGTTCTGAACGTCGCCCTTGAGCGGAGGGAGGATGTCCATCCAATCGTAGCCGTACTCGACGCGGGTTCCGGCGAACCAGATCCAGCCGCCCATCGGCACCTCGATGTTCGAGTGGAACCCGATGTAGAAGCCGTGGAAAACTTTCTGGCGTCGCGAGTAGCCGCCGACTTCATCGACCGGCACGAGATCGACGTGGGCCGTGCCCCAACGGCCACCGACGTCGCTTCCCACTCGGAGGTTCCAGCCTTCTTCCGCGCCGGGTTGCCCGTTGCCCCAGACGAACCAATCGCGTCCGACGCCGAAGTTGAACGAGGTTCGGTGCAGCCCGCGGATGCGAACGGTTTGGAACGAGTCGGCCTGGGGGATGATCTGATTGTTGAAGCCGGTGATCGGTGGCCGGCGTAGGAAGGCGTCGACGAGGTCGTCGTTCGATCCGCGGTTGTAGGTGTAACTGAGTCCGAGATCGACGGCCCAGGCAGCGTCGCCGGCCTTGTTGAAGAAGAGGCTTCGTCCGCCGCCGCCGACGTTCCAGCCCATGTGCAGTCGATCGGTGAACGCCCCGCTTCCGAAGGCGAAGCTCGGGCCGGTTCGCCAATAAACTTCGTAATCGACCGAGCCGTGCCCGCCGAGGGGGCCGGCGCAGCCCGGGCCATCGGTGCTGAACCAAGGGCTGGCGTACGAGCCGGCGGGGAGGCCCGGAGGCGCGGTGAGCGTGCCCACTGGGTCCGATTCGCCGGCGGCTCCGCCGGGCGGTATCGGCGCGGTGAGCCGATTCAACGTCGCCGCGGGTTGGGCGCGCGGCGCGGGTGCTTCCGGCTCCACTGCACCGGCGGGGGCGATGGCCGGCACGAGTGCTGGCGATCGCCCCGGCGGCGAGTAAGCTGGCATTCGGATCTGTCCCGCGACTGGTCCGGCGCTCGCTAACGCGGCCAGAAACACCGCGGGTAGGATTCGCGTGGTCGTCATGCGTTCCTCATCCCAACCGTCCGCGCAGCGGCGCAACGGCCCGAACCGGTCTAGTTCCAAGTACTCACACCTTGAAATCGGCATTCGGCGAGGACGACTTTAACGGTCGGAGCGGTTGTGCCAGTTTTAACTCGCGACTCGACTTCCCGCGGTTGGTGCTGGGCGCTGCGCGGGCTATAAGAAGTTTTGAGAACCTGGCGAAATTGGGAAGCGGCATGGAACCGATCGAACTGCGAGACTTGGAGGTGGCCCGGCGATTCGTCGCAGAGGGGCTCTGGCTGCAACGTGCCGTGAAGCCCAATCCCGCCACGGTGAAGAGTACGCTCGAATGGGCGATGGAGGTTGCCGCGAGCGGCCAACCGCTGCCCCCGGTCGGGTTCGTCGGCGATCTCGGGCACATCGCGTTGGGGGTCGATTCCGAACACCGTTCGAAAGAGACGTGGCACATTCCCGGCTGGCCGCCGGCGCTCGTTCGCATGTACGAAGATCACGTGCTCGGCAAACTGTACGCCGATGCCGCGTTCGAGCGCGCCGGAGACGCATTGAAGAAGTACCACGAGAAGGACCGCGTCAAAGGGCTCGCTTACATTGTGAACCGGATGCAGGCGCGATCGAACCTGCCCGGCGTGCTGCTTCCCCCCGCCGTGATTCGCGGCTTGCTTCGCGATCGCAGCGACGACGTGCTCGGTGCCGCGTGGGAGCGGCTCATGCGCGACGGCCCCAGCCCGCTCCTCGTGACGATGTACGAGCAACTCGTGGCTGCCGCGCGGCGCATGAACGAATCGCTTTCGCGTCCGGACATCTCGGCCCTCGAGAACCGCTCGGCCCTCGGCGACCTCGGCCAACGCGTTGCCCTCCAGCAGATCGAAAAGAACACCATCGATCTCGTCGCGAAACTTCCCACGCGCCCGGCGAGCCCGCTTCCCAATCGCCGGGAGGTGCCCACCCGCGTGCTCGATGAAGATCACTACCCGGTCGGCGGATACACCTCCATTTCGACGAAGGGGTCCATTGAGAGCCTGCTCCATTCGCAACTCGCGTACATCGAGGAACGCGACGACGAACCCGACCTCTTCGATGTGAAGTTCACGCGCGACGAACTCTTCTACTACTCGCGCGACGAGAACCAATTCCTTCGCCGGCGGCGAGCGTTCGTCTTCGCGATGTATCCGGACCTCGTCGCCTTGCGGTTCAAAGACGCCGAACTGCCTTACCAGCGCATCGTGATGCTGCAGTCCGCAATTCTGGCGATCGTGGAGAAGTTGACGGGGTGGCTCAGCGCGGATGCGATCCGGTTCGAGGTACTCTTCGTGCAGGATGGGGAGAAGAAACCCCTGGCGGAGGAAGCGACGTTGATGGCGCTATTGCTCCGCGATCCCATCGCGCGCGGCGATGCGGCCATCGAACACGTCGCGAGTTCGGAGCAGGTACTCGAACGCATTCGAACTCTCGCTCAGCACGCTCAGGTGCATGCGTTCGTGGCCGCGACGGAACCGCTCGAGATCGACCTGGACCATGCGGTGGTCACGGAGGTGATCGTGGATGGCCCGCGGCCGCAACTCAGCGACGGTTCCAACCTGGCTTACACGTTGGATGGTGAAGATGCACTCGATGTGTGGCGGGAAACGGTCTTGCGCGTCTTGCAACTTTGGGTCTAAGGCGGGCTCGGCTTCGCGGTAGCGTCCCAAAGGAACACCGTCGTATCGACGCCGCCGGAGGCGAGCGTCTTGCCGTCCGGCGAGAACGCCAAACAGTTCGCGGCACCCGCGTGACCGCGGAACGCGGCACCCGGCTTGGCTCCTTCCCATTCGTAAATCTTGACCTCGCTCGGGAACTCGGCGCTGGGGCCGGTTGCCAGCGCGAACTGCTTGCCGCCCGGCGCGAACGCGGGAGTGGCCGTCGAGTTGCGACCCTGCGTGTCGATCTCAATCGCAACCTTCCCTTCCACTAAATTCAGGACGAAGGCCTTGCCCGTCGGCGAGGAGGCGATTGCGGAAATGTTATCCGGTGCCATTGCGAGGAACGTGGCTCCGAAGCCACCGGGTTCCGAATAAGTGCCCAATTTTTTGCCGGTCGCGAGGTCCCAGCCGATCACCTGAAACAACGCCTTGTTATCGGGCGTTCGGGTTGCAATCACCATCGCGAGTTTCGAGCGATCCGGGCTCGCGGCGGCAATCGTCACTTCGCCGACTGGCGCATCGAGTTCGCACAACTTCAAGCCCGTCGCGACATCCCACACGGCAATAGCGAGCGACTTGGGCTGCGGCTTGGGCGGGTACGGGAGGTTTGGCAGAACGAGGAAGGTGCGGGCATCGCGGCACAGGATCGTTCGCGCGTCCACGTTCGATCCGGCTTGCGGCGCGGCGATCTGCCGGCCCGTCGCGATTTCATACAGCCCGCTCATTCCCAGCTGCCCGACCGCGAGCTTGCCGTCTTCCGTCAGCGTCGTTTGGCTCATGGGGAACCGGCTGAGCGAGCCGAAACTTCCCGAGTTCCGCAGCTTCACCTCGCCGAGGTTCTGTCCCGCGAAATCCCAGCGGTGGATCGCGCCATCGTCTCCGCTGGTGAGAACCTCCTTGCCTTCGGCCGCGAATGCGATCGACCGTACGCCCGAGACGTGACCCGCGAGTGGCGACAGGAGTTTTCCGGAAGGCAGTTCCCAAACGATCGCGGTGAGCCCGACCGCCGTCCACGCCACGGCCCGGTCGGGCGAGGTGAAGACAATCCCACGAACGCCCACCGACAGCGTTCCGGCGGGGCACTCGATCGTGCCGATTCGCGCGCCATCGGCGACGTTCCAAAGTTGAACGGTGCCGTCGTTCCCCGCCGTGGCCAGGGTCTTGCCGTCCGGGGAGAACGCCATTCGCGATGCCTGATCGGCGCGGCCGAAGAGTCGCCGGCGATCCGCACCCGTCTTCGGGTCGATGAGGCGAATCGTGCCCGTTCCCGTCGAGAAGGCCGCAACCTGCCCGTCGGGTGCGAACGCGACCTGGGGCGTGCCAAAACTCTCGGTGCGAAACTTCGCCAGTTCCTTGCCGCTGGTGGCATCCCAAAACTGGACGATGCGGTTGGGGTCGGTGGCCGGGTCGGGGCCGTCCTTCGAGGGGTTCCGCTCGAAGTGGGTTCCCCAGGTTGCAAGCAGTTTGCCGTCGGGCGAGATCGCTACGTTGGCCGATTGATTCTGAAGCACTGCGACTTCCGCCAGCTTCGCGTTCTTCTCGACGCTCCAGACCATTGCCGTGACGGGTCTGTCCTTGGCGTTGAAGTCGAGGCTCCCACCAGCGGCGAAGATCTTGCCGTCCGCGGACATCGAGGCGCCGGCATCTCCAAAGGGGATCGGCCGCTTCACTTCGGCCAGCGTTTTGCCCGTGGTGGCATCCCAGACCGCGACGGAGGAATAATTCGCACTCAGCACGCGCGTTGCATCCCTCGACAGTTCCAATCGACGCTCGAAGCCGCCGGCCCGGTCGCCGATCGATCCGGCCGGTTCTCCGGTGCCGATCTCATATCGTGCGATTCCCTTTGGCGATTGTGCGTAGAGGTGTTTGCCGTCGGCGGCGAGCACGGCTCCATTCCAACCGGCGAGATCGCGCATCCGCGGCGTGCCGAGCCGCGCCTTGGCTCCCGCCGGCAGAGGGTCGGCGGCGAACGCGGAAAACGTGGAGAGCATCGCTGCGGCAATGAGTAAACGGAGCATGATGAGACTCACGGTTGCCACTGCTGGATTGAGGTGAAGGTTCGGGGCGCGGTCGATACGGCAGCGTCGCGGGAATTGGTCCACTCGTTAGACGTTACGGCCGCATCGGGGGCGGCAGTTCTTCGTACCCGGGAAGGATGGGCGGCACTCCCGGCGGCGGCACTCCGGAGGTCAGAGGCTGACGGCCCGGAATCGGCGTCGCCGAGTAAGGCACGCCCGGTGCCGTGGGAGCGGGAAGTGCGCCCGTCATTGGCCGCACGCTGATGTCGCGATCGGCTTCGAACATGCGGCCATCGGTGGACGTGAGCCGCACCGCGACCCGCACTTTCGAGGTCGTGGGAAACTGCTGCCACTGCAACGGCACGAAGTAACCGGTCGCGAGAAGTCCCGACTTCCAGGTCGATCGCAGTTGCTCGGCAGACACTTCCCAGGTGCCGATCAATCGCTTCAAACCATCCGGCCCGTACTCCCAAGCACCGATCGTGGCACGCCCCGCGGCTTTTACTGCAGACTTGTCTTCGTCCGTCGGCACGATCACGACCATCAGGTATTCGTCGCCGGGGATCGCGTCGTCGTCCACGCCACCGGTGCCGCGGGCGAGCGCGATCTCGCGGATGCCGCAGGTGCCGCCTTGCGGTGCGGGAGCCATGCCGGGAACGGTGCCGTGGCTTTGCTCGTAGGCGCGGTTCGTTTCGCGCGAGCGATCGAGTGCCCGTTGCGTTTCGGAGAGTTCGCGATTGCGGGTGCGGAGTTCGGCCTCGATGCCGTCGTACTTCGCGTTGGCTTTGCAGCCGATGAGGCCGCATGAAATGGCGAGGCACGCCGCGAATTGGCGGACGACCCGGCCCAGTTTGCGGCGTGGAACGTGCATCCTGCAGGAATCCAAAATCGCGAAGCCGCAAGCGGCTCCGCAGATGGTCAATCCAACGCCGGGCGGGCGATCAGTTGATCGGCTGGCATCCGCTCCAGCACCTTGTCGATCAGCCCGAAGTTCTGCGCCTCCACCGCGGACATGAAGTTGTCGCGGTCGGTGTTCTTCTCGATCGCTTCGAGCGTCTGCCCCGAGTGCTTCGCCAGCAGTTGGTTCAGCGTTCGCTTCGTTCGCAGGAACTCCTTCGCGTGAATCAGAATCTCGGTCGTCGTGCCCTCGGTGCCGGCGAGGGGCTGGTGAATCATCACGCGGGCATTGGGCAGCGCGAACCGCTTGCCTTTGGTTCCCGCCGTGAGGAGCATCGCTCCCATGCTCGCGGCCTGACCCATGCAGTAAGTCGCCACGTCGCAGGCGACGAACTGCATCGTGTCGTAGATCGCCATGCCCGCGGTGACGCTGCCGCCGGGGCTGTTGATGTACAGGTGAATGTCGCGCTTCGCGTCCTCGAACTGCAGGTACAGCATTTGGGCGACGATCAGGTTCGCCATCTCGTCCTGAACCACCCCTTGGAGGAAGATGATTCGGTCCTTGAGCAGGCGGCTGTAAATGTCGTAGGCCCGTTCTTCGCGGCCCCGGCTTTCCACTACGATCGGAATCAGCGGCATGGTCGGAACTCCCTGGTATCCGGGGCGGACCGCCACACCCTCTGAATCGGGCGGCGAGTCCGCGGTTGATGAGCGAGTGTAGGAAGGCGGTCGCGGTTTCCCGCGCCGCCGTCCGGACTTGTCGGACGCGACGGGGATGACGGTTGATCGGTTCGCTTACTTTTTACCTTCGTGCGGCACCTTCGAAAGGACCTCGTCCACCAGCCCGAAGTTCTTGGCTTCGATGGCCGAATAGTATTTATCGCGGTCGGTCTCGCGGGCGATCACTTCCAGCGGTTGTTTCGTGTGCTCGGCGAGAATCTCGTTGAGCCGTTCGCGTTCTTTCAAGATCTCGGCCGCCTGAATCTCGATGTCCGAGACCTGCCCACCGACCTGCCCGTAAGGCTGGTGGATCATGACTTTGGAGTTGGGCAGTGCGTAGCGCTTGCCGGGGCTGCCGGCGGCGAGCAGGATCGCCGCTCCGCTCGCCGCGATACCCATGCAGTACGTGAGAATCGAGCACTCGAGGAACTGCATCGTGTCGTACATCGCGAGCGTCGCCGACACGGAGCCGCCGGGGCTGTTGATGTACATGTGAATGTCGGCGGTCTTGTTCTCGTACTGCAAGAAGAGCAGCTTCTGGATCGTGATGTTGGCGAGGTAGTCGGAGATGACGGGGCTGCCCCCCGTTTCCGGGCTGGAGCCGACGAAGACGATCCGGTTTTCGAGCAGCAGATCCCCGAGCGTCATGGTGCGCTGGCGGGAGTATTCGCGGGAACGCTGCAGCACCGGCTGAATCGGACCGGCGCTCAGTTCGAACGGGGAGGACATGGCGGACCTCTTACTCGGAAAGTTCCAGATTCCAAGTTCCAAGTTCGGCCTGCGGCCGTCTTAACTTGGAACCTCGAACCTGGAACTTGGAACTACCACTACTGTATACAGGCGGTCAACTGGCAGCGGGCTCTTCGCCCGCGGGTGCTTCGGCCTTCTCCTCGGGAGCATGCTCGGCTTCCGGTGCGGCTTGAGCCGAGACCGTGGACACTTCGCTCGCCTGTTCCGCACGCTGCTCGGGAGTCAGTTCGTAATCCTCGAAGGTCGCCTCGGCAAGAACCAAGTCGAGCGCCTTGCGTTCGAGCAGGTCCGTGGCCAAAGCTTCCATCAGGTCTTCCTTCTCCATGCGAGCGCGAACCTTTCGGGCGCTCTCGTTGCTTTGATCCGCAAGCCGATCGATCTCGTCGTCGAGGTCGCGATCCTCGATCTCGATCTTCTCGACTTCGGCAATCTTCTGAAGCACGAAGTGTTCCTTGAGAGCCGCGGAGGTGCTGCGGACCACGTCCTGTTCCAGCAATCGCTGGCGACCGCGGATCTGATCTTCCGACATCCCGGCGTTCCGCATCTCCATGACCTTGCGGGCCAGCGTGGTGCGGGCCTGACGGCGGAGCATGTCTTGCGGCAAGTCCCAGTTCGCACTCGTGGCTAGCAGAGCGAGCACCTGGCTGCGGGCCTCCTGACGCTGCGAGTATTCGAGCTTCCGGTTGAGCAGCACCCGCACGAAGAGATCGAAGGCCTCGGGCGTGCTGACGCCGAAGAGATCTTCGAGCAGTTCGCGGGTCAGTTCGGGCGGGCGAACCGTCTTCACGTCCTTCACGGAGAACGCGGCTTGTACCTTGCGGCCGCGGAGTGCCTCGACGCCGAGTTCCTGAGAGAGGGTAATGTCCACGGTTCGTTCGTCGCCAGCCTTCGCCCCTTCCATCTTCGCGCCGAAGTCTTCGGCCACGCCGTCTGCCAGGGCTAGCTGCTTTTCGACTTTGAAGCGGACCTCGGTGAGCTTGTTGAGTTCGCGGTCGCCGAGTTTGATGGTCACGTCCGCCGTCACGTAGTCGTCGAGTTCGACCACGGGCACGTCGCCGTCCTTCGGCGCGAGTTGGCCGTACGGTTCGAGGATGCGCTTGCGTTCGCGGGCCACTTCGGTTTCGGTGTACTCGTGAATCGGGCGGCGGAGCTTGAGCCCCTTGTAATCCGGGAGATCGAACTCGGGGCGAACCTCGATGTCGAACTCGTAAATGAACGGGCCTTCCTTCGGAATGGCAATCGCGTTCGGGTCCAGGTCCGGCGGGCTCAGCGGCGAAATCGATTGCTCTTCCGCGAGTTGTTCGAGGCTCGCCATGAGGACTTGCGTCTTCACTTCCTCGGCCACCGAGTCGTAGTAGCGCTTCTCGATCATCTTGCGAGGTGCCTTGCCGGGGCGGAACCCGCGAACTTGCGGCTGATCGCTGAGCGTCAGTTCGGAGAACTTCTCGTCGAAGCGCTCGTCGATCTGAGCGCGCTGAACGGTAACCTTGATGTGCTTCTTGCACGGTCCGGCGTCCCGGATCTCGACTTCCTGGTCGAGCTTTTCCGGGGCCTCGGGATCGGCGAGGGCCGTGGCCGCTCCGTCGAATTCCGGAAGTTCCGGCACTTCCGATTCCGGCGTGATTTCGTCGCTCATCGTGCTGCTCCGCTAAACGAAGAACCGGGAAGCTGGTGGGGCGTGTGGCCCGCGACTTCCCGGCCCGCGAGAAACTTCAATTTGAAGGAAGGCTTCGTTGGGATTTCTCGAACATCGTGAGTTTATGACATTGGCATACGTCGGCAAGCGGTACCGGCGGCGAGGCGAGCCGAGCCGCGCGGCCGGGTAGCAATCGCAGGCAACGATTCTGATAGCCGCATGAGATTTTTCCGAAGAATGGATAGTCACGCGGCGAGGGCTCGGGTAGGATCGCAGATGGAGATGCTCGCGCTTTTTGGAGGATCGGCCCATGTTGTTCCGACGCACACCTAGTGCCGCGCTGCTCGCACTCAGCGCGATCGGTCTCCTGCTATTCGATCCTCACACGTCGACCGGTCAGCCGGGAGGCGGCTTCGGCGGCAAGGATCGAAGCGGCAAGGGCGGCGGAGGCGGCGGAGGCGGCGGAGGCGGCGGAGGCAAGAATCCATTCACCGATCCCGAGACCGTCTTCAGCTTCTATGCGAAGGGTGGAGAGACCATCGACTTCTCGCGGATGGACGCGAACATGAAGGCCTTCGCGAAGTCGGGCTTCGAGAAGGCCGGCCTGCCCGCCCCCAACGACAACACCGTGATTACGAAAGCGCAGTTCGTGGAAAGCTTCTCGCGGGCACTGGCGGCGAAGGGCATTACGCCGGGTGGTTCGCCGAGCCCGGGCATTCCAATAGGCGGCGCGAGTCCTGGCGGCTTCGGTGGCGATCGTCAGGGTCGCGGATTCGGGGGCCCAGGCGGTCCACCGATGGTCACGACTTATGGTGGAACTGGACCCATGCAGCCGGGCGGTCCTGGCGGAGGCTTCGGCCCTCCCAGCGGTGGTTTCGGCGGCGATCGTAAGGGAGGCTTCGGCGGAGACAAGGGCGGCAGTGGCGGCTTCCGCATGACCGATCAGGACATCGAAAAGCGCTTCGCCGACAACGATTCCAACCGCGATGGCAAGCTCTCTTACGACGAGATCAACGAGAACAGCCCCTTGAAGTCGGCCTTCAAGGAATCGGACACCAATCAAGACGGCTACATCGACCTGAACGAATACAAGGCCTACATCGCGGCCCGATTCGGCGGCGCGTCCGGCGATGCGAACGCCGGCAGCTACGGCAGCTACGCGGGCAACGGAAACTACGGCAGCACCGGACGCGATCCACGCAACGAGAAGAAAGAAGAACTCGTCGTCGCCATCCGCTACGGCAAGCTTCCCGTTGGACTTCCGAATTGGTGGGATTCCCTCGACACCGACAAGGACGGCCAGATCGGGCTGTACGAATGGCGAGCCGATGG
>JAYTUG010000424.1:0-5066 GCA_043744695.1 Gemmataceae bacterium | reverse complement strand
GGCGCTTGCACTGGAAGAGCGTCGGCGGCATCCTCGCGCTCCAGGAGAAGATCGCGGCGGCGTGGGAGCAACGACGCCTCCCCATCGAGGCGGCGTTGATCGTGGAACCGCACAGTCTCATCCCCGGTGAGGTGCTGCACGCGGAACCGCTCGATGCGGCCTCCGCGGAAGTGTTGGAAGCAGCGCCGCTGCTGGATGAGGAAATTCTGGAAGCGGAGCCAATCGAGGCGGAGCCGGTGGAAGAACCATTGGTGGAACCGCCGCCGCCTGCTGAGCCGGACCCAGTGTTTTTGTTGCCGGGTGAAGTGGAGCCGGCGTCCGAGATTCTTCCACCGCCGATCGTGGTTTCGGTCGAGCCTCCGATTGTCGACGCGCCAGTTCTCGCGGCCTCACAGGACGCGGCTGATGAGTTCACACTCGATCTGGATGCGAAGCAGGAAGCCCCGGCGTTCGCGCCGACTCCGATGCGGGGAGAAACAATCGCGAAGCCGGCCAAGAATGGCCGACCGCCGATGAAGATCACCTACGTGCTACCGGGAGAGAAGTCTCCGTTGGAAAGCCGCTGACGACCCGGGCGGAAGAAACTCACTTCGCAATCGCATCCCAATCCAGCTTGTCTTTGTCGAGTAACGGCAAGTCGGCCGGCAGTGCTTCGAGGTACTTCGGCGCGGCACCCGTGTTGAACACCACCACCGTTTCATCGCGCGTCACGTCGCCGGACGCGATCAGCTTCTCCAACACGTTGAAGCAGACCGCCGTCTCGGGGCAGACGCTGATGCCTTCCGCGGAACTAGCCCGACGCATCCAGGGGCCAATTGCGGCTTCGCTGCCGGCCACGGCCTTCCCGCCGCTGGCGCGGATCGCGTCGAGGATCATGAAATCGCCCACGGCCACTGGCACCCGCAAGCCGCTGGCCACAGTCTTCGCATTCGGGAAGAGATCCGCGAAGCGCTCGCCTTTCTCGAACGCCGTCACGATCGGCGCGCAGCCCTCGGCCTGACACGAGATGAGTCGGGGGAAGCGCGTCGTCTTGAGCCAGCCGAGTTCCTTCAGTTCGTGGAAGGCCTTCCACATGCCGATGAGCCCAGTGCCGCCGCCGGTCGGGTAGAGGATCGCGTCGGGCAGGTTCCAATTCATCTGCTCGGCGAGTTCGAGGCCCATCGTCTTCTTGCCTTCGAGGCGGTACGGTTCCTTGAGCGTGGAGAGGTCGAACCAGCCCATGCGTTCCGCGCCGTCCTTCACAATCTTGCCGCAATCGTTGATGAGTCCATTCACGCGGAAGGCTTTCGCTCCATACAGATGGCACTCGAACTGATTGACGGTAGGCGTGTCGGCGGGCATGAAGACGAAGCATTCGATTCCGGCGCGGGCGGCGTAGGCGGCGGCCGCTCCGCCCGCGTTACCTGCCGTGGGAAGTGCGACGCGCTTCACGCCCAGCCACTTGGCCATGCTGATGGCTGCGGTCATGCCGCGGCTCTTGAAGCTGCCCGTGGGCAACTGCGATTCGTCTTTCACGAACAGGTTCGCGAGCCCGAGTTGCTGGCCGAGCCGCGGGCAGGGCAATAGCGGCGTCATCCCTTCGCCGAGCGTCACGGGTTCTACGTCCGCCGGGAGCGGCAGCAGTTCGCGATAGCGCCACAGGCTCGGCGGCCGTTTCGCGATGTCCGCCGGCGCAACCGCAGCCCGAATTTTGTCGAGGTGGTAGCGGACCCAGATGGGCCGGCCGTCGTGCAGGTTGGCGAGGCCGCCAAAGGGGATTGTCGCGCCGTCGATCGCGCCTTCGAGATGCGAAACGTAGTGGTTCATTGTGAAGCGAATCCGTGAAAGTAGACGTCTTCCCCGGACGGGGTGGACGTGAATTCCGCGAGTTTCAGAGCCTCGGCCATGTTGCTGATCCCCGTGCCGCCGATCGGTGACAAGGCTTTGTCACTGCCGATGATCTTGGGGGCAACGAAGACGTGGAACTCATCCGCGGCGCGAGCATCGAGAAACGCACCGAGCGCGCCCGCCCCGCCTTCGACCAGCACGTTCGTCTTGCGGCGACGGCCGAGTTCCGCAAGAATCGCGTCGATTGACAACCCGGTGTCACTCGAAGGGAGCGGCACGATTTCGCAACCATCGGCCGCCCAGCCTGCGAGTTTTGGTTCGTTCCCTTCCTGCGTGAAGACGATGACCGGAACCTCGCGGGCCGTGGAACGCAATTGGCAGCGTTCGGGGAGTTCGCCCGATCCGCACAACACGACGCGCGCCGGAGTGCGCGGGCCCGGCGGCCGGGCCGTGAGCAACGGATCGTCCGCGATCGCAGTTCCCTTGCCCACGAGGATCGCGTCCATTCTTCCTCGCAGTTCGTGAACCTTACGGCGCGATTCGTTGCCGCTGATCCACTTCGAGTCGCCGGTGTGGGTCGCGATCTTGCCGTCGAGCGACATCGCCCACTTCACATGTACCCACGGTTTGCCGGTGCAAAGCAGCTTGAGATACGGTGCGTTCAATCGCATCGCCTCGGCTTCGCACAACCCAACGCGAACCTCTATCCCGGCAGCACGAAGGATCGCGATGCCGTTGCCGGACACTTTTGGGAATGGATCGCTCATCGCGATCGCGACGCGCTTCACACCCGAACGAATCACGGCATCGGTACACGGCGGCGTCTTCCCGAAATGCGAACACGGTTCGAGCGTGACGACGAGGGTTCCGCCGCGGGCGCGGTCGCCGGCCTGTTCGAACGCGTTCACCTCAGCATGGGCACCGCCGAACCGCTGATGCCATCCCTCGCCCACTCGGATGCCGTTTGCATCGAGCACGACGGCCCCGACCATCGGGTTGGGTTCGACGTACCCGCGACCCCGTTGCGCGAGTTTGTGTGCCTGCCGCATCTCGGGTTCGAACTGCGTCACGGTCATTTTCTCGAAATAATTCCGCTGACTGCGCGAACCACTGATTGCGGCGAGCGTCTCATCAATATACGACGCCCCGCAATCACCCGGTAACCGCGAAACAACATCATGAACCGCTGGCATTGGAATCTGGACCTTCACCTTGCGGCAGTCGATGCCGTTGCGAAAATGCTTCGCGGTGAAGGCGATAATGGTTAACCCCGGGGCAGCCAGTTATGGCACACACGCCGGCCGGGGGTTGAAGCGACCCCCGGCCGGCTTCGTTTTTCCGGCTTCCGATCCAACTTGAGGCTTAGGTGTTAGTGGCAGCACCTCCGGCTCTTAACCGGAGTGTGAGGGTTCGAGTCCCTCAGGCCTCACTGATATTTCGCGCCCATGATGTAGCGGCTGCCTGTCGCCTTGCCATGGCGGATGTGTGGGTTCGACTCCCACTGGGCGCTCTCGGTTGATGCCCTTGTGGAGCAGTCTGGAGTGCTCGCCACTTTGTCACGGTGGAGGTCGCGGGTTCGAATCCCGCCAAGGGCGCTGGCCGCTTGCGTCTTCGCGACGGGGTCGATGGTTGAAGTCGCGAAGCCGCGAGCGGCAAACACGGGTGATGTAGACCAATCGGCAGGAGTCGCCACGCTCAGAACGTGGACAGTGTGGGTTCGAATCCCTCCGTCACCACTGACAGTTTGCAGACGGGCCGGCGCTCGTTCGGGTCTCATAAGCCTGGGCTCTGGGTTCAACTCCCAGGTCTGCAATTGATTGAACGTACTTGCCCTGGTGGTGAAACGGAATCACTCCGCGCTTCGAACGCGGCGTTCCGGGTTCGAATCCTGGCCGGGGTACTCTTCATGCGGCATGTGGTGTAACGGTTTGCACGCGGCTCTGTGAAAGCCGAGGAGAGGGGTTCGACTCCCCCCGTACCGCCTCATCGTTAGGAGGATGCTCCTGGGAGAGCACGCGGTTTCCAAAGCCGCTCCACGAGGTTCGAATCCTCGTCCTCCTGCTGACTCTCGGCATTGCCGGCGTCGCAGGCTACCTCTAGAAATATTCATGGTAGCCCCTTCCCAATCGGAAGACTCCATGATCGAGATTAAACGTCTGTTCACCGACGAAGTGGTGTATCGATACGAAGGCGACTCGCTGGCCGGCGCCGAACTTGCCGGCGTGAACTTGGAGGTAGCCGACCTCGCCGGAGTCGACTTGACGGGTGCCAATTTGGAAGGCGCTCACCTGAGCGCTGCCGATCTGTCGCGTGCCACGCTCATCTATTGCAACCTGAATGGCGCGGACCTCACCGGCACGAATTTGACATCCGCCAACCTGAGCCTCGCTCGGCTACGAGGCGCTCAGCTCGCCTCGGCCGACATGGGCAATGCCACGATGTATAAGGCGCATCTCGAGAACGCCAACGCAACCAGTGCGAATCTCACCGGGTCCGACCTCCGACTGGCCTATCTCTTCGGAGCCGACTTCTCGTACGCCTTTTTCGCGAGCATCGACGTGGTGGGTGCCGTCTTCGATACCGAGACCACGTTTCCGGCGACGTTCTTCGATCCGGTTGGCAAGGGTGCCATCCAGGCAGTGAAATCAAATCCTTAGCAGGCGGTGCCCGCGACGATCACTACGGCGGACCGTTCCGCGGGGTACGCCTCTGGAATTTGGGCAACGTACCTCGAGTGGCACATCTTGGCTAGCCGGTGCTGAGAGTGGCGGGTATATCAGCGAAGCCTCGCCCGGTAATCCTGCCCGTTCCGCATCTCGGAGATCGACCGTGTCCGTACCAATTCCCGGCTCCTCGGTCGGTCTTGCTCCCATCACGCGTGCCCTGGTTCTCGCGGTCGCCGCCATAGGCTTCCTCTTCGACACCTACGAATTACTCATGTTCCCCGTGATCGGAGCCGATGCTCTCGCGGAACTCTTGAAGCAGAAGACGGACAGCGACGCGGTGCGACTTTGGACGGGCCGGATGCTCTGGATTGCGGCCCTCTGCGGCGGCGTGTTCGGCCTCCTCGGCGGCTGGCTCGTCGATCGCCTCGGACGCAAGACCGTGATGGTCGGCAGCATCATCATCTACTCGTTCTCGCCCGTCGCCGCCGCCTTCAGCACCGAGCTGTGGCAACTCGTGCTCTTCCGCTGCACCACGTTCATCGGCGTCTGCGTCGAGATGGTCGCGGCCGTGAC
>JAYTUG010000423.1:0-19832 GCA_043744695.1 Gemmataceae bacterium | reverse complement strand
GGTTCAAACCGGTGACGACCGATGCCGGGTCGCCGAGAAGGAGCGTGTTCGCAGAGAACGTGAACGGTGGGTTCGCCCCGTGAACGGAGCGGGTCTTGTCGTCGACCACGACGGTGAGCGGTGCCTTGGTGACGGTGAGTTTGCCGTTGACGAAGGTGAGCGTGTAATTCGTGTTCGAGGTGAGGGTTCCCTGGGTAATCGGGTAGCCGGCGGCGATCACGTGGCTGGCCTGCGTCGCGGTTGTAGTCGCGCCTCCGGTCAGTACGTTGCCCGCCGTGTCGCTATTCACGAGGCCCGAGACGGTAAGGACACCCGAGGCAACCGTGAGGGCGGGAACCGGATCGCCGTACTGCTTGGTTACGGACTGGCTGGCGGTCACGGTCAACGAGGCCTTGGTCACGACGTGGGTGATTGGGGCCGAATCGCCCGGCAGGAAGTTGTTCGTGCCGAGGTACCGCACGAAGAGGCTGTTGTACGTTCCGGCGTTGAACGTCGGTACCGTGATGCTGGCCATGTAGGCGCTGCCGACGAGCGCGAGGTTCCCACTGCCCAGCAGCGTCGTCGAATCCTTGTAGAACTCGAGCGGGTTGTTGTTGAGCAGGCTGACCACGGAAGGAGGCGTGCCGGCGGGCAGGCTCACGGTGGTGGTGATCGTGATGTTCTGGCCGTAGACCGTGGGACTGTTGGAAGTCACCGTGATGGTCGGCGGGTGCGTGAGCACCACGACGGTTTGGGTCGCGGGGCTGAAGGTGTTCCCGGCCAGGTCGGTCGCGGTGAGCTTCACGATGTAGGCCGCATCGGGCACGATGGTCACGCCGCCCGCATCGGTCCCATTCCAATTCACGTTCACATTCGTGTTCGTTCCGGTGAACGTGCGAGTCGGCACGCTGTCGCCGACCTTCGTGATGCTGATCGACCAACTGGCGAAGGTGCCAGCGGAGTGGCCGCTAAAAGCCTGATCGCCCACGGTGCTGGTGAAGGTGGTCGATCCCGGCACGGTGACGGAGCCGCCGACGCCCGGCGCGATGAGCACATTGCTATTCGTGAGAGCAGTCGCGGTCGGGTTCAAGTTATCCACGACGACGCTGATCGTGTTGGAACTTCCGGTGTTGCCGTACTGATCGGTGAAGCTTGCGATAACGGAGTAGTCGCCGCTGGGAACGAACGTCGCCGTCGAATCCTTACCGTCCCAAGTCGTAGCGATGGGCACGGCGGTGTGGGCACCGCTCGGCCCGAAGAGCCCGACCGGGCTGGAGATCGTCCGCACCGTGATGCTATTGCTGTCCTTGATGGTGAAGGTCCAATTGCTCAGCAGGCCGCGTTCGTTGTTGACCGTCACCGCGAGGTTGAGGATGTCCTGAACGCCGGGGCTCTGGTTCGGCGAGAGGAAGCCCGGCGTGCCCGTGAGTGCGTTGAATACCGGAATTTCGACAACGAGGTTCGAGGCGAGCGAAGAACTCGAGGTGGTGAAGTTCACAGGATCGCCATTGAACGTCGCGCCGACGGTGTAGGTTCCCCCCGGTAGGAAGGCATTGCCCGGCAGCAGGTTCGCGTTCGTATCGAACACCGCCTTGTTGCCCGTCCCGACGAATACGTCCGCACTGTAGGTCTGCGAGGTCGCCGTGTTCGTGAACTTGAAGGTGACGGTGCTGGTGAACGGAATGGTTCCCGCGCCCGGTTCGGGGTTGATGGTCGCCGTGAGCAGCACGGATTGCCGCTGGGTCGAAGGATTGAGCGAGGCCGTCACGCTCATCGAGGTGATGTTGGCCAGAATCTTCGTGAGCACGACCTTCTGCGGGTTGCTGTAATCGACCGAGAACTTCTGCCCGTTGATGAAGGCGACGCCGGTACCGAACGGTTCGGCGAACCGGCCGTTCACGAAGCCTGTGGCCTCGATGATCGTGAACTTATCGGCCAACTTCACGCCCGTGCCGAAGAGTCCGTCCAACTTCGCTCCGTTGAGGAAGATGTTCCCCGCGACCTGCAGTTTGTCGTAATCCGAGCCGGCGACGGCGATCGGATGCGTGTTGGACGGGTTCGCGATGTTCAGGAAGAAGGTGGTACTCGCGCCCCAGATGGCGGAGCCCGAATTGAGGATTCCGGCGGGGTTCACGTCCCAGTTCACGCCGGGGCTCACGGTACCGATGGCGCGGGCACCGATCGGCGGTGCCCCGTCGATGAGGCCGACCCGGCCGGTACCACTGAGGCTGGCCGTGGGGCCGGTGAGGTCCACCTGGCCGATGGTGGTATCGACCTGCACGTCGCCGGCCTGGATGGCGATCGGACCGGTGAAGGGCGTGGCCGGTGCGAGTTCGAGCCGGCCCGCACCCGTCTTAATGAGTTGTTCGGTTTGAGTCGAAGCCACTTCGGCCGTCACGTACAGGTCCACGTTCCGAGGACCATCGAGGACGTTCACGATCCGCGGGGCGCTGCCGACGTTGAGAGTCCCGGTACCGCCGATCACGGAGGTGTTCGCGACCGTGGAGGTTGCCGTGATGTTTCCACCGAGCGTGAGGACCGCCCCGGTTTCGAGTGAAATCTGACTACCGGTGATGCTGATGGCCAGGGTCGTGGCCACGGTATTGGATCCGAGGTTGATCTGCGAGGCGTTCGTGAGCGTTGCGTTCTGCGTAGCGAACTGAGGAGAAACCACCACGCCGTTGCCGAGCGTGACGATGCCGTTATCGAGGGCGAGATCGCCGGCGGTCCTGAAGGTGCCATCGGTTCCGAATTGGAGTGTCGCGTCCTTGATGGAAGCCGAGCCGACATTGAAGGCACTGCCGTTCCCGAACGTGATGTCGCCATCGACATCGGTGAGGTTGCCGGCGTTGATCGTGGTCTTGTTCCCCGCGGTGATCGAGCCGCCGACGATGTCGAGCTTGCCCAGCAGCGCCGTGCTGCCGTTGCCGATCGAGATCGTGCTCGGATCGGCGATCGACTTCATCGTCACGTCGTTCACCTGCAGGAGGCTCGAAGTTCCGAGGACGAGGTGCGAACCCGTCAGTTTGAGATTCCCCGGAGCGGTGACGGTGCTGCTATTCCCGAAGGTGAGCGTGCTGTCGGTCGCGTCGTAAGTCGTGGCCGAGACGACGGCCGTATCGCCCATGACGAGCGAACTGCCGCCGCCGAAGATCACGTTGCCGACTTGAATGGTGCCGTTGAGTAAGAACTCGACCATCGAGCCGAGCAGCGCGGTGAAGTCGAGCGCGACGAGAGTCGAGTTGCCGTTGAAGGCGAGTTTCGCGTTGCTCAGCGAGAGGTTGCCAGTCGCGGTGAGGTTGCCCGAGTCGCCGAAATCGACCACTCCATTCGAGATGGAGACGGTGTTGGCGTCGAATGCGGCGTTGTCGCCAAATGCGAACGTCACTCCGCCCTTGGTGCCGTTGGCGGTCACGTTGCCGGCCGCGAGGCGGCTACTCCCTCCGACCACGCCCGCGCCGAGGCTCACCGAACTGTTGGTCATCAGGATGTTGCCCGTGGTCGCACCCGCTCCATCGCCCATCGCCACCGTGCTGTTAGTGAGGAACGTGTCGCCCACGGTCAGGCTTCCGCGGAGCAAGTAGCTGAGGGCGGCGCTGTTGATCTCGGTCAGCGTGCCGGTCGCGGTCAGGATTCCATCGTCTTTAAACGAGAGCGTGCTGTTGTCCAGGAAGATGTTGCCCGTGGAGTGGAGTTGCCCGAACTTGCCCATCGCGAACGAGCCGTTCGTAATGGACAGATTCGCGAGGGTGGCGATGCCGTTGTCGAGGAACGAGATCGCAGCCCCGCGATCGGTCACGTTGTTGGCATTGAGCACGCCGTTATTCAGGAAGGTGATGCTGCCGCCGGTGATGTCGATATCGCGAACGTTGACGGTGCTGCCCGCGCCGAAGGCGAGCGTCGAGTTGCCGGTCATGAGTACGTCGTTCGCGTTGAACTTGCCGTTGGAGCCGAAGGCAATCGTGCTGGCACCGGCGAGGCTCACGTCGATCGCATTGAACGTGCTGCGATCGCCCCCGACGATGTGAGCGGCGGCGGTCGCGGTGACGTTCAGCGAGGTGAGCGTCGCATCGTCGCCGATGTTGATCGTGCCGCCCGTCATGTTCACGTTGCCGGTCGTAAGTTGGCCACTGGGGCCGGTATTCACCGTGCCGCCCAGCACCGTCAGAGTCGAAATTCTGTCGATGTGCCCGTTCAAGTCGAAGATGCCATCCGAGTTCACCAGTACGGTCGAAGTGTCCGCGATCTGGTTGTCGATGGTCTCGCGAACCGTGGCGGTTCCGCCCATACCATCGCCCACGACCAGCGCTCCGAGGATCGCCCCGCCCGCCGGTTGGCTCAAAAGCAACAAGCCGTCGTGAACCGTCGTGGTGCCCGTGTACTGCGTGTAGGTCGCACCGGCGAAGAGCGCGGGGCCGGTGCTGGCGTAGATCACGGTGCCCGGTCCGAAGATGTCCAACGTCGAGGGAGGAGGAAGGAGCCGAGTGTCCGAGATCGGAAGTAGGAACCTGAGGGTGTCGCTTGCCAGCGTGGTGCCGATCGAGGCGTTGCTGCCGAGGAACAGCGGGATCTGCTGGAGCGGCGAGAAGGCCTGCCACACGACGTTGCCGCCCTTCACGTTCAACGCACCCTGATTCTGGAAGCCGAGGCCGTTGATGGTGACGACCTCGCGATCCATCGTCATGTTGCCGTTGAGTTGGAGCGTCGCTCCACTGGCGACCACGGTCCCTTCCGGGCCATCGTTGGCCGTGGTGATCGTCACCACCGTCGCGCCGGTTGTGACCACGGTCATGATCGGGAGGTTCAAATCCGCGAGCGAGCCGCCGAAGTTCACGGTGAAAACCGCTCCCCCCGGTGCGTTCGAGGTGCCGGCCTTAGTGACCGAGACGGTTCCGCCGCTGCCGCCGATCGAGGTGAGCGCGAGGAGTGCTTGCTCCACCACCGCGGCCGAATCCGAGAACAGAAGGGCTGAAGTCGTTTGGCCGTTGAATGTGAGAAAGTACGTGCCGTTCGAACCCGTGACCTGGACGTACTGCGTCTCGGAGCCGTTGCCATCCGCAAGGGTGTTTCCGCCGATGAAGCTGGACGTCGTGTTCGAAGCGCCGGTCATTTGCGGCACGTCGGTGTTCGCCAAATCGCCGCCGAACGTAACGGTATAGACGAAGTCGCCCGCCACCCCAGTGAGTATCACGTTCACGTTGCCGCCCAGGCCGTCCTGGAAGGTCTGAACCGAAGGCGAAGCCCCGGCTTTGCCCGAGACGCCCATCTGGGCGATGTTGGTATTCCCCAGCGCACTGGTGAAGGTGACGCGGTAGCCCGTGCCGCCGACGACCGCAAACGGAGCCACGGTCACATTCCCGACGCCGACGTTCAACAAATTCTCGAGAGTCGACTGGAGCGAGGCGGCGGGAATGTTGAACGCCAGATCGCCGGTGGCTCGCGTTCCACTCGCCGTGGTGACGGTGAGTTGGAACGTACCGCTGGTCCCGAGAACGGTCACGTCTTGTATCTCATTGTGGCGAACGCTCGGAAGTAATAGCAGTTCGGCTGTCACGGTGGCCCCAGTAGACCCGGCCGTCAGCGGCCCCGTGGAGAAACCGTTGAACGTCAGCGAGAAGTTCTGAGCGCCCGACACGAACGCCTCGACGATCTGCACTTCCGAAACCGGAGGCGAGGTACTGCCGGGGGTCGTGGTGGTGACGAACACCATGCCCGAAGTGGTGACGATTTGCGGAAGGTTGATGTTCGTGAGGTCGCCGCCGAAGGTGACGGTGTACTGCCGCCCGCCGGGAACCTGAACGGAGGTAACCGTGGCCGTGCCGCCGAGCCCGTCTTGTACCAGGGCCGGAGTGGCAACGGTGCCGCCGGCTCCCGTCGCCGAGATCGCGGGAAGGTCTTTATTCGCCAGCGCACCGGTGAAGGTGATCGTGTAGAAGGGAGACGCACCGTTCACCATTGCGTTGCCAATACCCACCGACGTGAGTGCCTCGAACCTGGTCCGCACGGTCGCCGCCGACGCGGAGTAGGCGATGGCGGTCGTCGTTTGTCCGTTGAACGTCAGGGTGAAGGTTCCCGCGTTCGAGCCCGTTAAGCGGACCGTTTGAACCTCGGATCGGCGGACACTCGAGAGGGCGATCAGGGCGTTCTGCACGCTGCTGTTGGGGTTCGCGCCGCCCGTGGCCGGGATGTTGAACGCCAGCGGCACGGTCGTTTGACCGTTGAAAGTGAGGGTGAACGCCCCGACCGTTCCCACGGTCGTGAAGGTCTGAACTTCCGTCCGCCCGGTGCCGATGCCTTGAGGGTTCTGGATGCTCAGCACGCCGTCGCGAACCAGCGTCTTGCCGCCGTACTGATTCGCATTGGGGAAGACGAGCGTGCCTTCGCCGACCTTGGTGAAGGTCGGTGCGGGTGCGGTGAGCGGAGTCGGATCGCGGAACACGGGCACGGTGAGCGTAGTGCCGGGATTCACACCGATGCTGGCGTTCGAGCCCAGCGTCACGGGGCCGCTGTAGGTGTTGTTGCCGCTCACGTTGTTGAGCGCTCCGGCGGTGCCGCCGATGCTCGTGAGTGCGTTCAGCGCGGCCTGCACGTCCGCGGCCGTGGCATTGAACGCGAGGTCCACCGTCTTCGCGCCATTCAGCGAGATCGCGAACGTCCCGCTCGTGCCCGACACTTGCACCCTCTGAATGTCTGGGCCAGTGCGGCTACCGTCTTGAACCGAAGAAACGAGGGTCGTCGTGCCGCCCGCTCCCGTCGCCGTGACGAGCGAGATGTTGGTGTTGCCGAGTGCGCCATCGAAGGTGAGCGTGAAGGCGGTACCGCCGACTACGGGAACCGAAGTGACGTTCACTTGTCCCACGACGCCGGTGCCGTTGATCGTGAGTAGCTTCGCAACGTCGATGGTGCCCGAGCCGCTGTTGGTCGGATCGCCGGCGAGTTCGAGCGAGGAGCCGCCCGCGCCGTTATTCACGATCGCACCCACCCCGCCTTGCTGGACGGTCGCGGCCGTCACGGCCAGGCCCGGCGAGACGAACACCGCCTGAATCTGAGGCACCACGGCCAGATCGAGCGAACGCTGGAACGTGACGGTGAGCACCTTCCCGTTCACGCTCGGCGTCTCGGTCACGAGTACGCCCGCACCGTGCCGCGTGGTGACGATCGTCGCGTTCGCCGTTCCGCTCGCGTTCGTCGCGGTGATCTGCGACACGTCGCGAGCCACGAGATCGTCCTGGAACAAAACGGTGTAGTTGGGGGCGGCACCGGAAACCGCCACGCGGCCGCCGAGGCCTTGCGTAAGAGTCGTTACCGCCGTGACGGGACCACCCGCACCATCGGCCGTGATCTGCGGCACGTCGATATTGGCGAGCGTCCCACCGAAGTTGATCGTGTATTGCGTGCCGCCGCCGAATGGTGCCGACGACACGAACACGTTGCCAGCCACGCCGCCGATGCTCGGCAGATTCCTCAACGCGGTTTGAACCTGCAAGGCCGTGGCGTCGAATGGCAGCGGGATCGTCGTGAGCCCGTTGAACGAGAGCGTGAACGTGCCCGTGTTGCTGAACACCGCCACGGTCTGAATCTCGCTGGAACCGCTCGAACCGTCCTGGGTCGTCGCCTCGACGTAAGTTGCGGCCGTAATCTGCGGCTGATTCGCGAACGCCAGCGTCGTGCTGAACGTCACCGTGTACTTCGTCGCGAACGGCGGAACCGCGGCCGAAGCCACCATCACGCTTCCGGGGAAGATGCTCGACAGAGCGTTCAACCTAGTCTCCACCGCGGCGGCAGGTGCGTTGTAGGCGATCGGCGGCGTCGTCTGACCGTTGAACGTCAACGTGAAGAAGCCATCGGTTCCCGACGCGGGGTTCCCCGAAACCAGAATCTCTTGAACCTCCGAGCGGCGGATGCTCGTGAGGGCATTCAATTTCGCCTCAACCGTGGCCGGCGAATCGGTCGGGTTGAGCGGCCCGGTCGTCTGCCCATCGAAGGTCAGGCTGTACGTTCCGGCCCCCGTCGCCTGAATCTGCTGCTGCTCGGATTGCGCGATCGACGAAAGCCCGTTGAGGGCATTCTGAACCGCGGCCGCGGAAGCCGTGGAACTCAGGACACCAGTCGTGAGACCTTGGAACGAAAGTTGATACCCGAGCGCCGGCGTGATCCCGACGATGCTGAGCGTTTGAACCGAGTTCGAGCTCGCGTTCGGCCCGAGGCTGTTCGAATTCTCGATCCGCAGCGAACCGCCCAGGAAGTCGCGGCCGCCAATGTTCGCACCGACCTCGGTCGTGCCCGTAAAGCTATTCGCTTGCATCAGGTTCAAACGGCCCGCGCCGAGCTTGATGAGCCCGAACGATGCCAGATTCGAATCCTGCTGAATGTTCGTGTCGAGGTTCAGCGTATCGACCACGCCGGCGATCCCCGAATCGTCCGACCCAATCGCGATCCGGCTACCGGGGTTCGTCTGCGGAGAGAAGCTCGGGTTGATCGTGAAGGTGATCGGCCCCCTCCACGTGTTGTCGTTGCTACCGGTCTGGACCAGATCCCCACGCACGTTCCTCAAAGCGCCGGTGAGGTCGAGGCCGGTGCCGGAAAGGGAGAGGCTCTCGCTGGCGACCACCGTCGGAACCAGGGTCTTCGCGTTGCGGGAAATCTGGACCTGGGCACCGTCGAGTACGCGAGTGCCGGAGAACGGTCCGGCCGACCCGAGCGCCAGCGGGTCTTCGACCCGTAGGGCTCCCTGGTTCACGCGGGTCTCACCACCGTAGGTGTTGGCGCTAGCGAGAACCAGCGTGCCGGCCAGTTCCTTGTCCAGCGTGAAGTTGTTGTTCAGATCGTCGATGGAACCCGTGCCCACGAGCGGGAAGAGCGTCTTTGGATCGGCCCCGATCGTGAGCGTGGTGCCGGAATCGACGCCGATGGTAACGTTCGTCCCGAGTGTGGCCACACCCGTGTAAACGTTGTTGTTGGCCACGTTGCGCAGGGCACCCGTGCTGTGCCCATTGAAGAAAATCCCGTCCCCGTTGAGGAACACCGGCTCGGCCTGGAGGTCCGACGAAAGCGCGAGCGCGGCACCGGCCGAAACGACCGTGTTCGCCGTGGCTAACCCGAGCGCGGTCGGGTTGTTCGCCTTCAGCACGCCCTGTTGAATCAGCGTCTGTCCGCCGTAGGTGTTCGAACCCGAGAACGTGATCGTCCCGAGGCCGCGCTTGATGATCGTCGAGTTGTTGCCCGGCGTGCTGTCGTTGATGGACCCAATGAAGTCGATCGAGGCGGCGGCGATGCCGTTCTGGATCGCTTGCGTGCCGTCCGCCGTGAGCGTCGTGTTCCCGGCGATGGTCACCGTACCGGTCCAGGTGGTGTTGCCGCTGATGACGCGAACCGCGCCGGGGCTGTCCTGATAATCGGTGAGCAGTAACTGGAACAGCCCGCGACCGTAGGTCGCAGCCGTGAGCGTGTTCAACGTCTGGTTCAGCACGAGGTCGTGAACTTGTACGTTCGGCATGCCTTCGCCGAAGCGAACCCAGTTCGGAACCGGCGTGCCGGAGGCGTTCTTCAACTGCCACACGCCCTGATCGTTGCCCACGTAAAGCGTGTCGGTGCGCGGATCCACCACGGCGGTCCAGGTCTGAGTATTGGGGAGCGCGCCGACCACGGCAATCCCGGTACTCAGGTTCAAAGTCCAGTCCCGCAAGGTGCCGGTATCCGGAGGGAACACGTCGTCGATTTCGAGCGTCCAGACGCCGTTGGGATCGGTCCCGTTGAGCGCGTTGAGGGGCGTGCCCGGCTTGAAGCTTCCGGTGTATGGTGCCGTGCCGGTCGCAATCGGGGTCGACGCGGAGTCGGCGAACGTCGTGTTCGTGAAATTCGCGCCCGGGCGGGTACCGTACGGATGCAGGGCCACTCGAACGCCCGTGGGCCCGACCAGGAAAATTTCCAGGTCATTCGAGTACGTGTGGTCGATGTTCAGATTCACCGTCACATTCGTGACGATATCCCCGACCGGCGCGGTGACGGTCACGGTCGACCTCGTGACCGGCCCCGGACTCGGCGAGCCGGGAAAAATCCCCACGCCATCCGCAATCGGGAAGTCCGTGGGGTTCGAGTACATCACCGGCGAATTGAGGGAGGTGAAGCCGGAAATGTCGACCCAGGTCAATCCTGCGTCGATCGAGCGGTAAACCGTGGGGAGTCCGACCGAGCCTCGCGTGGAGCGAGTGGTAACATACACGGTATCGCGGCTGCTCGGGTCGACCGCCACGTCGGTGATGGCCGTTCCGCCCGGACCGGCGAGGACCGAAACGCGGCCGCCCGCCCCGCCGATCGTGCTGAGAGCATTCAGTGCGTTTGCGACTTGAACGCTCGTGGCTCCGAAGGGGATGGGCCCTGTCGTCTGACCTTGGAACGTGAGAGTGAACGTGCCCGCGTTGGCGAACGTCTCGATGGTCTGAATCTCGGAGCCTGCCACGCCGCCATTCAGCAAGGTCGTCGTCACGACGGATGCCGGAATCGCAGTCACCTGTGGCACGCCTCCGTTCGCAAATGCGCCGCCGAAGGTGACCGTATACAGAATGTCGTTGAACGGGGGCCGGGAGACCCACGTCACGCCGCGATTCTTCGTGAGACGTAGCGTCGCCCCATCCGTGATGTAAATCGTGTCGGGATCGTAGGTGTTGGACAGCAGATCGGTAACGAGGGGGAAACTGGGGTCGGCTGTGAATTTACCTTGGTAGGAAGCGGCAGCGATGGCAATCGTGGTGCCGCCGTTGAGGTCGACGAACGTACTCCCGAGAACTCCACTGGCCGCTCCGGCTTGAGTCGTTTCGAGAATGGACGAGCCTCCGACCAGCACGCGGGAAGTGTTGAGGGGATCGACGTAAACGGGGAGGTTGTTGGAGGCGCTAGCCGTCAGCACCTGCGTCCAGGTCGATCCTCCGTCTTGCGTGCGGAAGAGTTGGCCGCCGGCCGACGCGAAGGCCGTAAGGGGATTCTTGGGATCGTAGCGAATGTCGCCACCATTCCGAGAGCGATCGCCGGCCGCGGGCAGGGCCAAGCCGTTCCAGGCGAGGCTGCCGCCAAACTGTTGAATGCCGTTGTTGTAAGACGCAGCCAGCGCCTGATTGATGTCCGTGGGATACGGATCGGCATTGTTGAACTGCGTGGTCGCGAGATTGCCGTTGAGGTTCGTGAAGGAGTGCGCGTTGCCGCTAATCGTGTCGTGCCACAGCCCGCCATCGCTGCCGATCAGGAGGTTACCCGTCGAGGTATCGATGGACAGGGCGTGGAAGTAGTCTGCCGGCGTGTTCGCCCCACCGGTGACGAGGGTCCAGGTCGGTGCAACATTCGCCGCCGCCGCCGCTCGAATATCCGTCGACTGCCAAATATCGTCTTTCCCGGCGAGGTAAACAATCGAGTTATTGGCGGTCGGAGTGGGAAACGTTCCAGTCGCCGTCGTCTGAGGCGCAAACGGAACCGATCGGTAAGCACTCCCGTACGTGCGGTCCGGGCTGGTAATCACATTGGTGTACCGACCGGTCGCCGCCGAGGTCGCGGTCGTCAGCCCGTAAGGCGAGGGAGTCGGCCCCGTGATTCCGAAGTCCCAGGCGGTGGCGATTCCGCCGTCCCAACCGGAGACTTGGATGTCCAGGAACTCGCCGGTGCGTCCGTAGGGCGCGTTGCTAGAAGGGTATGGCCAGTAATCGAGAGAATTGCCCAGGTTAGTGGAATACACCTGAACCGTGGCATTCATGGTCAGGCCGGATGGCAGAAGACTGCTGTTAACGGACCCGGGAACCACGTTGAAAAACCGGGTGGTAACGGCGGAGAGCTTGATCCACTCGTTGCGGCCCGGTTGGTGGAACGGGTTCGGCGGAGTGATCGGCCCGACTTCGTAGTGTGCCGTCGGACGCCCGTCGGGGAGCGTCGGAACAGGGATGGGCTGATCGCTCGGGGCTTCAGCCGTGTTGTTGAAGGCGACCGGATAGATCGTACCAGTTCCGAACCACCAGGTCGGACCCTGCCCCGCCGCAAAGGCATTCGCGGGATCTTCAGTGCGGTAGACGGCGTTGAACACGCCTCCCGCGTTGAACTGGGCGGTGGCATATTCTTGCTCCGACTCGCCGAGGGCCGCGTAGAGCACCCAGGTGTGCCGCGTGTTGCCCGGTCCGTTAATCGTGTTATCGGGGAAACCGGCCGGACCGTCATTTGGGCGGAAACCGGGGCCGACTTGAACCAGCGCAATGTCGCTCCAGGTCGCGTTCGTCTGCGGGAATTTGAGCCGGTAATCGTCGTCCGGGCCGGGGATGCCCGGTGGCGCGACAGCGTAGGGCGCAGTACCGAGAACCGAGCTGCGGTTCGGCGAGGCGAGTCCGGTCAGGTTCACCCAATCCGGAGTGGCGGCACCGGCATCGTAGCGATAAACGCCCGCCACGGCGTTGGCCAGAATATTGGTCGCAACCTGCAGCGGGATGCCGTTGATCACCGAGGCATTTCCCGTGGCCACGTAGATGCGGCCAGAATCGGTCGGATCGACGATCAACTTGGAGACTGCCAAACCGTAGAGCGGGTTGCGGCTGTTGGGGCCGGTCACCAGGGTCCAGGTCGCTCCACCGTTATTCGTCTTGTAGATGCCGGTTCCAGCGAAGCTATCCGGTTGCCCCGTGATGGGCGAGCCGTTCGCACCGCCGCCGTTCGCTTCGCCCGTGGCGAAGTAGACGACGTTGGGATCCGAAGGCGCGACGTAGATCGACCCTCCGTACATCACGGCCGCCGCATCCACCGTGTTGTCGAACAGCGGCACCCACGAGAGGCCCTTGTCCTTCGTTTTCCAGGCACCGCCGCCCGCCGTCGAGATGTAAATCACGTTCGGGTCGGTGGGGTCGGTCGCCACACTGGTGACGCGGGCACTCGTCGACTGATTGCCGGCCGTGGACACGCGATTCGTGGAAGCCGGGCCGACGTTGAACCACTGATCCGAGACCGTCGAAGCCAAGGGCACGCCGGTACCGAGCACGGTGAGCGGTTCGCCGGCAATCGTGAGGCTTCCCTGAATCTGTAGTTGGGCGTTCTTGGCGACCGTCGTGCCTTTGGCCGTGCCACCGAAGGCCCCGCTGTTCGCGGCCGTCGTGATACCTTCGTCGATCCAGGTGTCTCCACGGAACGAGTTGAGCCCAGCAAGCAGCACTTCACCCTGCCCGCGCTTCACCAAATCCGAAGTCGAAAGCAGGTTGGTGGCGTCGCCGATGGCACCGAGGAAGTTGATGCGCGTGTTCGCCGCAGTCGCGATGCGACCACCCGAGTTGAGCACCACGGGTCCGCGCCACGCGTTGTCTTGCGTCAGGCTGACCAGCGAAGCTTCCGAAGCGTAGCCGTCGACCGTCGTCGCACCGCTCACGGTGACTTCCGGGGTGCCGAGCGGCGAGAAGATCGAGGTTGCGATCAAGAGCGGCGTGTCGGTGGAATGGGCCGTCCCGAACACGATCGTATAGACGTTGCCCGAACGCGAGACGACCACAGAGCCGACATCGTCTTGCAGGATCATGAGGGCGTTGAGCGCGGATTGTACCTGGACCGAAGGTGCCGTGATGGGCAGGGCCACGGTCGTGGCCGTGGCCCCCGGATGCGTCGTCTTCAGTGGGTCCGAAGGACTCGTGTACGTGAGCGTGTAGCTGCCCGTGGAGGCGACGACCCTGACGGTTTGAACTTCGTTGGCCGCACCGCCGACCACCGTGGTCGCGGTGGTCGGGACCGTTCCATCGTTGGCCGAGGCCACGATTTGGTTCACGTCCTGATTCGCGAGGTCGCCGAGGTAGGTGATCGTGTAAGTGTTGCCCCCGGCCGGCCCGGCGGTCAAGCCGTCCGAGACGGTGACGAACGCATTGATGCCGTCGCGGACCGTGACCACGGGAGTTCCCGAAATCGCCGTGCCCGAAGCGAACATCTGATTGAGGTTCTGGAACGCGAGATCGCCGCCGAAGGTAACAGTGTAAAGCGTGCCCGAGGGAACTCCCGGCGCGGACGTGACGGTCACGTCGCCGCCGAGGCCCTGCTGCGTCGTGGTGACGATGGGGTTCGGGAGCAAGCTCCCGGTCGCGGTCATCTGCGGTACGTTGGTGAAGGCCACTGCGCCGCCACTGAACGTCACGGTGTAGCGCGTTCCGCCAGCAATTACGGAGGAGGTCACGGTCGTGTTGCCGAGGCCGATGTTGCTGAGCGCCTCGAGCGAGGCCTTGACGTTGGCTGCCGGCGAGCCAGCGGGGATCACATTGGTCGTTTGCCCGTTGAACGAGATCGTGAAGCCGATCGAGGCGGCGAGCACGTCCACCGTCTGAATCTCGTTGCGGCGAATCGAACTGAGCGTGAGCAGCGCGGCCCGAACCGCAGCAGCCGGAGCACCGGCAGGCAGCGCCGGCACCGTCGTCTGCAAGTTGAACGTGAGCGAAAAATTGCCGACGGAGCCGACTTGCACCGTCTGAACTTCCGAACCCTTAATGCTGGGCAACTTGTTCAACTCGACCTGCATCTCCGCGCCCGTCAACCCCGGCACCAGCGGCCCGGTAATCTCGGACTGCCCGATCAGGTTGTTCTTGAACGACAGGAAGAACTTGGTCGGGGCGGGAACGAGCGAACCGGCAACGGAAATTTGTTGGCCCGCGCTGTTCAAAATCAACTGCTCGTTCGCGACCTGGATGCCCGAGCCCACGCCGCCGTTGAAGATCGGCACGGATTGATCGAGCAGCAGGTTCGCCCCGGATTGAACCGTGGTGGTCGTCTGATTGTAAACCTGCGGCCCGGTGAACGTGCCCGTGGTACTCTGCCCGAGCGACGTATTGTTGTGGACGCGAACTTTGCCTTCGTGAATGTCCGTGGCCAGCGAGTAAGTGGCGTCGCCATCGAGCGTCAGTTCGCGCGAACCGAGCTTGATGAGACCGCCGGGCACCGGCAGCGCGGGGTTCGTCACGTTATCGTCGCGAACCATTCCGACGATCGTGAGGTGGCTCGGGTCTTGTCCCGTTCCAGGAACGAGCGGGGCGACTTGCTCCACGCCGACGCCGGTGAGGCCGTTGTAGGCGACGTACCCGAACCAGATTGGGGCGAGGGCGTTGTCTTGGCCCACGACATTGCTGCCGCCGATGTTCACCAAGGCACCCTTCTGGCTGATGAACCTGTATGGCAGGAGCGGGCCGGTCCCAGAAAGGATCAGGTTCTCGTCGACGAAGAGCGGCGGGCTCGTCGGCGTAAGCGTGCGGAGGTGAACCGCGGCACCGGTCGAGACGAACGTTTCGGGTTGCAGCGTTGCGGCCAAACCGAAGATGTGGGCACCGAGGGATTTGTCGTTCTCGATCGTGGCCCAACCGGCCTCGATGAACGTGCGGCCGGTGTAAGTGTTCGCGACTTGCAGGATGATCTGCCCGAGCCCGACCTTGTGCAGGATGCCGGCACCGATCGTACCGCCGAAGTCCTGAATAGAGCTGATCGTGGTCAGGCTGTAATCGTTGACGAAGTACGAAGAGTCTGGGGTCGGGTGCCCGGTTCGCGGATCGAGAGCGACCCCGATGGCCGCGTTCGAGATGATGATGCTGCTCGTCCAGATGTTGATGCCGGTGGCGCTGTACAGGGCACCCACGCCAGTCCCAGACGCATCGAGAACGCCGAACCCGTCCAAGGTGAGAAAGTTCGAAACGGTGAGCCGGTGTGCGTCGATGGTCACGGAATCGTTCGAGAGATTGCGGCCGTGGGCATCCAGGTTGGGAAGGGCCGAGCCGTTCGGGCCCGCACCCGCTTCCACGTCCATTTGAAGCGTCGCGCCCGAGGAGACCGTGACGGCGTTAGTGCCGAGCGCCTTGGAATCGCGGATGTCCAGCGTGCCCTCGACGATAAACGTGGGGCAAGCGTAGGTGTTCGCGTTGTTGAAGATCAGCTTGCCGCTATCGCGTTTCGTCAAAGATGTCGACCCGTTCGGAGAGCCAGCACCGTTAGGCGTCGAGATTACGCCGCTAATGGTGAGCGTGCCGCTCCCGGTGCCAATGGTCACGGGCACGCCGTTCGGCGTGGGGCTTCCCAGCACGACGGGTCCGGCCCAGGTATTCTCCGCGTTGGTGTTCGTCAGAGAGCCGACGTTCGTGAGTCCGGCTTGGCCAGCACCGTTCAGAGTTAGAAATTCATCGCGAATGGTGAAGCCGACGCCGGTCGGGTCGGCGAGTCGGAGTTGTCCCTGCTTGGCAATCGTCGAAGTGACGATCGTGCCCTTGGAGGGGTCGGCACTATCGCTGAGGGGATCGACGCCCGCGCCGAGAGCATCCTTGTTCCCCACGGTGAGGACGCCGCTGTTGACGTAGGTGAGCCCGCGATAGGTATTGGCCGCAAAGAGTTGAATCTCGCCCGCACCTTCCTTGCTCAGAATCTGCCCGGCACCCGTGTCGCTGATAACGCTCGTAATCGTAAGTACCGACCCAGGGGCGGCCCCCAACACGACGCCAGCCGAGGCACTACCGGTGCCCAAGCGAATCGGTCCATTCCAAGTGTTGTTGCCCGCGGCATTGAACAGCGCGCCCGCACTGTTGCTGCCCGGACCGTTCAACAGAATCGGCTCGTTGATCGTCCCGACGACGTTCGAAACCAGAAGTGTCGAGTTGGTGCCAACCGTCGTGCCGATGGCCGTCGTTCCCAGGGCGTTCGCATTGGTAATTGCGAGAATGCCCGAGTCCGAATTGATCGTGATGTTGCCTTGATAACCGGAATTGTCGGCGGTGAGCGTGAGCGTTCCGATGCCTTGCTTGGTGAGTGTCGAGGTACTGTTGCCGCTGAGCCTGCCGGAGATCGTGAGGCCACCATTGACGGTAAAGAACTGGTTGGCCGGGCCCGATCCCAGGGTGGTATCGAACTGAATGTCATTGCCCGAAGACGATTGGCTCACAGTGATGAAGCCGGTACCCGGGAGGCCGAGGCGACCGAGCGTGATCGAGTTGCCCTGGAGGGTGTACCCCGCGTTGGGCACGGTCGAAAACGAAATGGAATTGAAGAAGCCACCGACGATGTCGTTCACGGCGGTTCGGACGGAGGGGCCTTCCGGGAAGACGAGGTCATCGACAGCGGCACTCACGCCCGTCGGTGCCTGGAAACTCAGCCAGTTGCCCGGATTGCTCCAGTTCGGATCGGGGGCGCTTTGCGGTGTTATCCCCAGCCCGGTCCAAGAGAACGTGGCCGGTACTTCCCGGCGCTCGAGTTCTTCGAAATGAAGGTTCGAGGGGAACGGACGAAGGACCGACGGCCTCCGGTTGAGCCAGCCGCTCCAACGATTGCTTCGGGGCTTCTGTGCCATGAGATCGCTCTCGCAGATCGAGTATGTATGGCGAGTCGCTAACGAGTCCGCACCAAGATGCGCGCAGTAAACAACAATAACCGGACAGCGAATCGGGACCAATGAAACCGCGTTAATCGGGCTGCGAAATACTCCGGGATTCATCCGCATATGGCGAACGGTACGGTTCTTCGGATCAGTGGGGGTCTCCGTAAGGGTCGCGGAGACTTCCGATTGTGCCGAGGTTACCGGTAGGGGAAGGTAACGCGGTTGGTCCAGGCGCGCTAGCACACCCCCGACAACGGAGTCTCTTTCCAGACGAACGGGACTGAGCCCCGGTTTGAATTTGGTTGAAAATGTCGTCTAAACAATGCCGTCGCGACACGAGGCAAACCATCCACTGATTCAGATGTGGAGTTGCGGATTCCCTTCAGACGCAAGTTCACCTCGGATCCGTCGGTTGCCAGCGATCTCACCTCACGAACATAAACTGTTTGTAGATATTAACATAAGACGAAGTCGATGCCTAGCGGGTCAACTTGTCCGCGCCAGGAAGTGGAGTCTGGCCCACTGTGGCCATCGCGGTTTGGAGGAAATCGGTCGCGAGCTGCTGAACCTGAACATCCACGGCGGAACACGCAAGTTGCCAGGCCTCATCGGTCGTTCCCACTCGGCGCGGCTCGGAACAGACCTCGATGTACGCCTTCGCCTTGGGTTCCGTCCCGCTCGGCCGCAACGACACTTTTGCCTGCATCCCCGCATCGCCGTCCATGTGAAAGGCCAAGAAATTCCGAGCCGACCGATCCGTGTCGCCCTTGAAGGGCCCGAATCGGCCCTCTTCGTTTCTCATGTCCTCGAAACCGGTTACGGCGAGCCCGCCAATCGTCTCCGGACGCTTCGCTCGCATAGCATCGAGCATGCGGGTCATATTCTGCTTCCCTTCCAGGCCCGTCATCACGATGTTCAGCACCTCGTTGCGGAAGTATCCGAACTGCCGGCTTAGGTCGTCCAGATAGTCGAGCAGCGTCTGCCCCTTGCGCTTCTGATCGAGGGCGGCTTCGGCCAGGAGCAGCGCCGCGCAGGCCGAGTCCTTATCGCGCAGCTCGGCCGTCGCGAGGATGCCGTGGCTCTCCTCGGTACCGATCACGAAGTCCGCCGGGGTGCCGTGAACATCGCCGTAATGGCCCGTCGATTCGAGCTGCCAAATCACGTCGGCGTGGTACTTGAACCCGACGAGCAGGTCGTCGATCACTTGGGCTCCGAAGTAGCGTCCGATGCGCCCGATCTGACTCGTCGTCACCTGCGTGGTCACGACGATGGGCGACTTCGGGAGCGAACCTTGCCGCGAGAGCTGGCTCAACTTGAAGTGCGTGAGCAGCGCCGCGATCTCGTTGCCCGTGAGTGCCCGGTAATCCCCCACCCCGTCCGGCGACGTGCAGGCCAACCCGCCGATGCGGTCGGCGTCGGGATCGGTCGCAAGCACCAGATCCGCCTGCTTCTCGCGCGCGACTCGTTCTCCACGATCCATGCACTCGGGAATCTCGGGATTGGGCGTCTTCGTGACGTTCGGAAACTGGCCGTCCGGGGTCGCCTGCTCGGGCACGGGAATGGGCCGAAAGCCTTGCGCTTCCAGCGTTTCACCGGCACAGAACCCGCCGCAACCGTGCAAGGGCGTGAACACCACGCGGAACTCATCGAGCTTCGGAGGCGGAATCAGACTCTCCTTGCGACACAACTCGATGTAGGCCCGGTGCGGGGCTTTTTCCAAGAAGTGAACCTTTCCGCTCCGCACGGCATCGGCCCACGCCAGATGCTTGATCGCGCTCACCTGATCCACGTACTCGCTCATGAGTTGGTCTTCGGGCGGTACGGGCTGGGCACCGCGTTCGTCGTAGAACTTGCTGCCGTTGTCGTCGGGCGGGTTGTGGCTCGCGGTCATGTTCAGGCCGCCGAACGCCTTCAAATAGCGGATGCTGAAGGAGAGTTCGGGCGTGGGAATGTAGCGCTTGCTCTCCGGCGCGAGGATGTGGGAATGGACGCCGTTCGCGGCATAGACGCCGGCCGCGTGCTGGCAGAAATCGCGACTGGAAAGGTGCAGCACGGGGTTGGGCAGGTCGCGATGGTAGACGCCGCGACGATCTTCGAACTGCCTCACGTCGAAGGCGAGGACCACGGCCAACGGGTTGACGTCCGGGAAGCGCCGCTTCAAGTATTCGCAATGGCCTTGAACGCTGGCACCGAGGGTCCAAAGGTTCATGCGGTTGGGGCCGACGCCGACGGAGCCGCGCCGCCCGCCCGTTCCGAACGGCATCACTTGGTAGAAGGAATCGACGAGCAGCGACCACTTCTCATTCGCGATCAGCCATTCGAGTTGCGGGCGGTATGCTGCGAAGTCGGCGTGCGTGAGCCACTTCGTCAGGTTCGCGAGCGCGAGATCCTTCAGTGCGGCATCGGCATCGATGGTGAGAAAGCCCGCACGAGCCGCGGCAGCCGAATCCATGAATGCAACCTCAAGGACACCGTTTCGCCGCGACGCGTCGTCTTCGGAGCGGAGCGCGCTCCG
>JAYTUG010000422.1:0-5095 GCA_043744695.1 Gemmataceae bacterium | reverse complement strand
GGCCCAACCAAATTTTTCCCCCCCCCCCCCCCCCCCCCCGCGCTGGTAACGACCTTCACTTTGGATGCCGACCCGGAACTGATCGACGGCTCTCCCGTGAAGGTCTTTGATGTGCGGATCGAGAATCGAACCGCCGATACTGTGCGGTTCGGTCCGATGGCCTGCGCGTGTTCCTGTTCGACCAGCACGCGAGACCTCGACCAACTCGAACCGGGCGAATTCACCACGGCCCGTCTGACGGTCAGCACGGTCGGGCGCTCCGGGAAACAGCGATACCTCTGCCAGTGGTCCGACGACGCCAATCGGCAGTGGTCCGCCCTCGTCCGGGTGGAGTTGCTCGGATCGGAACAATTCGAGCCGAATTCGCTTTCGCTCGGCAACGTGCTCCCCGAAGAGCGGCTGACGCGGACGGCGAATCTGGTTCAAACCTGGAAAGCCGGCACTCCCGCTCCTCCTCCACCGGTGCTGCAAACGACCGATCGAAATGTCCGCGTCGCGCTTGGCGAATCGGAGCAGGTCGCACTCGGTAGCAAACTGCTCCGGCGAATCACGCCGGTTTCGGTAGATGTCCATGCCCGCCGGGATGCTGGCTACGACAGTTCCAAAATCCTCTCCGCCACGGTTCCCACGCTGCTTCAACCGTCCGCGCAACTCAGCATCGATTGGAACGTGAAACCGCCCGTCGTCGCCATTCCCACGCAAATCGTCTTCCGTGCCGAGGAATGGGAACGGATCGTCCGGGTGGAATCGGCGGACGGCAAGCCGCTGGCCGTGACGGCGGTTCGCTGCGACCATCCGGCAATCGCTGTGAAAAAATCGGCAACGGAATCGAATCAAATTGTCGTCACCCGGTTGCCGGGTGTCGACTCCAAGCCATCGTTCGCGGAGATTGCGATCGAGACCGAGAATTCGTCTCGCGTCGTGGTGCCGGTCGTTCTGCCGCAGGCGGTGAAGGTGCCTCAGTAATCCCAACCCGAGGAGTGCGTCATGAATCGCGTCGAAACCCGAGTGCAACTGCTGATGGCCGCGTTCGGCTCAATCCTGGCCCTTGCGGTGTTCACTCCGCAACTCTTCGCGGAAGACCCGCCGACGGTGCCGCCCGGTGCAAATTACACAACCTTCAACCCGTACCTCACGTGGCAGGGTAGTGGCGGTGGAAGCACCTCGCAGCCCATCAAGTACTGTGACTATCAACCTGCTTGTCTCGCGGACCCAAGCTTCTGCTACACACCGTACCCCGCGGTTTTCAATGGTACATCGTACCAATCCATGAAATGCAACTTGCCCATCATCTATGGCGTATGTGTACTTCCGGGCCCCGGTGAGGATGTCACCCGGAGCTGCGACCAATGGCCGACAGTGCCGTGTGCAATCGCGGATCTTTGGACGCTTCCGAATTGTGCCGGCGCCACCCTGCAGAAACTCGTGTACCAAATGAACGGATGTAAATAGGTTGCGTCCAAGTAATGCACTTGCCGTTCACGGCGTTGCGACGACCGAGCGTATTCTCGCCGTGCTGGAGACCGAGAACAATGCGGTGCAACGTATCAGCCATCATCCTTTCCTTCTAGGCCATCAACATGCGACCCAACACTTTCTCGGAAGCTCGAGTTGTCGTGCTGGCATTGATCGGCGCGGCATCCCTCTCAACACAGCATGTCTGCGCTCAAGAAGTCAATCTTCCGGATGCAAACACATTGATCTCGCGCTTTCAACACAACCTCGACCAGTTTCCTTTCATTACCTGCGACTACGATTACACCAAGGCGAAGGCATTGTCCGCGACCGATGCGTATTCCGGGAAATGGATGCCTCGCCAGTCCGGCGATACGGTCTTTCCCAATACTGCCCGTGTCCGCCTCGTCAAGAACGGCAAGTTTGTCCGATATGAACTGACCCCGGACGAGGAATCCCTGAAAATCCTGCTTGAGGGACATAAATCGACGACTCCTGATCCGAACAATTCTGGACTGTTGTTTGGGCCTGTGATGGCATTTGGCGGCTCGACAGATCTTTACAACGGGTCGGATTTCCTCAAGTATTCACCCAAAATCGGTACCGGAAGGGATAACGCCTCTCTCTCAGGCAAAAGCGTTCCAGGGTGGTCGGAAGAAGCCCAAGAGGGCGGCCTGCTGCTAAACGTGATTTGCGGTGGAGGTAAGAACAGCCTGACTCGCCTAGCGTCCGCCTCACAGAAGCCGATCGAAATTCGTACCGCTCCCCATCGCGGAATTGATTGTCAGTGGTTGACAATTCACCACCCCGACGGGCACAAACGGGACTTTGCGCTCGATCCGGCTCGCGGGCACTTGCCTCGCTGCATCATCTGGACCTATGAGAAAGACGGGGAATATCGCTACGAAGTGACCGAGATCAAGGAATGCTCCAACGGCCGCTGGTTCCCGATGCGGATCGTCACCTACATGACTCAAAACCGCGGCTTCTGGATCGTGTCCGAGTACAAGGTGACAAAACTCGACGTCGACAATCGCCCATCTCGCGATTCGCTGATGCTCGACCTTCCTGCAGGTACTGCCGTCATGGACCTTGAACGTGCGGAACCGGGCAAGGTGACGCCGTACGTGATCCTGAAGCAGAACGAGCGAATTCACCCGGACGAGATTCCCAAATTGCGCGAATTGATCCATCGCAAGGAAGCCGAGCCCTTGGCGGATACCGCGCTGCGACCGCCGGGCATCGCCTGGTGGAAGTGGACGCTCGGCGGAATCGGGTTGGCCCTCGTTTTGGCCGCCATCGTGTGGCGAATCCGCAGCCGTCGCCGCGCCCTGGGAGTGGCATGATGGAACGACGCGGCCTGAGCCTGCTCGAACTGCTCGTGGCGATCGCGATCATCGCGACGCTTGTGGGGTTGTTAATACCTGCCGTGCAGAAGGTTCGCGCCGCGGCGAGTCGAGCCTCGTGTACCAACAACCTGCATCAGATCGCGCTCGCGTTGCACCAATACCACGATGCGCAGCGAAGCCTGCCACCCGCGACCGGCACTTACAGGAACAACTTCCCGTTCCTATCGTGGACCGCGCGCATTCTGCCTTATGTCGAACAGGATGCCGCGTGGCGGGAGGCCGTAACGGACTACAGCGGTCAGCTTTCGTTCAGCAAGCCGGTGCCGCACCGCAACCTCGCCCGCGAACTGCCCATTTTCGTCTGCCCGGCGGACGGACGGAAAGTGGGCACCAACCCGGACGGCACGACGGCGGCTTTTTCGCACTACCTCGGAGTCGCCGGAACGAAGTGGCTGTTCTGGGATGGAATGCTGTATCCGAATTCGGCGGTGCGATTCGGGGACGTGGCCGATGGCACTTCGAACACGTTGATGGTCGGGGAGCGACCGCCCTCGCCGGACAACTCCTTCGGTTGGTGGTACGCGGGCTCCGGGCAAGCCTTGGAAGGCGAACTCGATTCTCACATCGTCACGTTCACTTGGAACCGCACCTTTCGGGCCCCCACCTGCCCGCGCGATTCCCCCTACACGTTCTCGCCCGGCAACCCCGACGACATGTGTTCGTCGTTCCACTTTTGGAGTCAGCACGGCGGCGGGGCGAACTTCGCGCTCGCCGACGGCAGCATCCGGTTCCTCACCTATTCCGCGTCGACTCTCGTTCCGGCGCTCTCCACCCGATCGGGGCACGAATCCGTGGCATTGCCGGATTGACACGAGGCGATTTAATACGCGTGCTTCTGCTTCTGGAAGAGCATGCGCCAAACGGTGAGGAACAGGATGCGCACGTCGAAGACCGGGTTCCAGTGCGTGATGTAGTAGAGGTCGAACTGGACGCGTTTGCGAAGTGAGGAGTTGCCGCGCCAGCCGTTCACCTGGGCCCAGCCGGTCATGCCTGCCTTCACGGCGTGGCGAGCCATGTAGTTCGGAATCGACTTCGAGAACTTCTTCACGAACACCGGCCGCTCCGGTCGCGGGCCGACCAGGCTCATGTCGCCCATCAACACGTTGAAAAGTTGAGGCAACTCGTCCAGATTCGTGGCGCGAAGGATGGAGCCGAGCCGCGTCTTGCGCGGGTCGTTCGCGGCGGTCATCTGAGCGCCGTTCGCCTCGGCATCCACCCGCATCGTGCGAAACTTCAGCATCTGGAACGAACGCCCATTCAACCCGCAACGCTCCTGCCGATACAAGATCGGGCCGGGGCTCGTGACCTTGATCAAGACCGCGATGGCCGCCAAGACCGGCGCGATGGCGACGATGCCAATCGATGCGAACGCGATGTCCATGAACCGCTTCACGACCACGTTCAGCCCGTAGTGCGGGCTCTCGCGGAGGCCGATGATCGTCATACCGTGCAAGCTGGTCGTGGTGAGCGAGAGGCCCGAGATCGCACGCAGGTCCGCGATGAGGCGAACGTCCACGGTCGTTTCGGAGAGGGCATCGAAGACGCGCCGCGCATCCGAATATCGGTTCAAGGGCAGCGAGATGAAGACGTGTTCGATGTGGTACTTGTGGACGAGTTCCGCCAGTTCGTGAATCTTGCCGACGATGGGCAGATCGGTGGGAATCTTTCCCGGATTGTCTTCGACGAAGCCGACGGTGCGGATGCCGGTCCAACGAACGTGGCGCAGGGTGCGGGCGGTTTGGCGCGCGAGCCGACCGGTGCCCACGATGAGGGCGTGACTCTGATTCATGCCTCGACTGCGGAGGCGGCGAACGCCGGTCCAAGTGGCCCTTCGAGCGAGCACGACGCCGACGAACACGAAGCCCGCGAAGAGGACCATCACCGCGCGCGATTCGTAGTGCGCCTGCCGCACGAAGCTGGTGGCCATCACGAGCAGTGAGAGCAGGGCCACGCCGCGAAACACGGCCACGATGTCTTCGCGGAATCGACGCAGGCGGTGAACGTCGTACATACCCGCGACGCGGAACGACACCGCGCCGAGCAAGAGGATCAGCGGCAAACTCGCAACGTAGAGGCTGAGTTCGGGGATTTCGCGATAGGCGGGGAAGTACCCGGATCGGCAGCGAATCCAGTACGCGCCGAGCCAGCCCGCTGCCGTGAGAACGAGATCCCACAGCAGGAACCACGCGATCAGCGGTTGGCTGGTGCGGTTGATCATGACGCTCGAAACT
>JAYTUG010000421.1:0-19917 GCA_043744695.1 Gemmataceae bacterium | reverse complement strand
ATCGCGCTGAAAGTGGTGCGCGAACAAGTGCTCGCGAAACCGACAGCCCGCGGCCGTTACGAGCGAGAAGTGCAAGCTGCGCTCGCACTGAAGCATCCCAACATCGTGGCCGTCTCCAGTGCCGGCAGCACCGACGGGCAATACTACCTCGAGATGGAATTCGTGGACGGGCTCGACCTGACCCGCATCGTGCAGAAGTTCGGCGCGCTTCAAATTGCCGAGTCGTGCGAATACGCCCGGCAAGCCGCTTTGGGTTTGCACCACGCCCACGAGCAAGGCTTCGTTCACCGCGACATCAAGCCTTCGAATATCCTCGTCAGCGGCGAGAGGCATCGGCCCGGAGCAACGGAACCCGCCTGCGTGAAAATCTTGGACATGGGCCTCGTGCGTTCGATCCTGGACGACGACCTGGAGGGCGGCCTCACTCGCGATGGAACCGTGGTCGGCACTCCGGACTACATGGCACCGGAACAGGCGAAGAACTCGCGGATCGTGGATCGCCGGGCCGATCTCTACAGCCTGGGCGCGACGATCTACTTCATGCTCACGGCGAAACCGCCATTCCCGGACGGCACGGCTCTGGACAAGATCATTCGCCACGTCGATCAGGCACCGCCGTTACTGAGTTCGCTGCGAGACGACGTGCCCGAGGATCTGGTGCGAATAGTGGATCGGCTCATGGCGAAGAGCCCGGCTCAGCGCTTCGCGACCGCGGCAGACTTGGCAGAGGCTTTGATCCCTCTGGCGAAACTCGGAGGGGCGGTCGCGCCGACACCGGCCGTGCCGGCGAGCGACGACACCCCCGAGACGATGATCGGCGGAGCGACCGTCGACGTTCCCGTGAAAGGCTCGCCCTCCAGTGCTTTTCGATTCGTCGAACGAGAGCGAGCCATCATTCCACCTCCCGTGAGTCGGGCGTGGTTCGTCATCGGGCTCACGTTCGTCTCCGCGATCAGCATCGGCTTGTTGATTTTGGTGCTGCTCGTGGCATTCAACCGGAGGTAATTGAGCTGCTGCGATGCTTGCCGTGAGTGTTGGAAATGAACGCTCGGCTCCATACGAAAGAACTGAAGTTGCGAACGGTTCGACCGACCGACTACGCAGCTGGACCTCGACCACGGAACGGGCACAATCACGGTATGACACCGCGCGAACTCATCGGGCCGAACGGGCCCATTGCCGAGGTTTATCCCAACTTCGAGGCGCGACCCCAACAGGTCGACATGGTCGAGGCCATCGCCGAAGCTATCGACAAGAAGCGTCAACTGATCGTAGAAGCGGGCACCGGCGTAGGCAAGTCGTTTGCCTATCTCGTGCCAGCCATCGTCGCCGCGGCTGAGAAGGGCCTAAAGGTCGTCGTCTCCACACACACGATCAGCTTGCAAGAGCAACTCGTCCGTAAGGACATTCCCTTCCTGCAATCGGCGCTACATCACGACTTCAACCCCGTTCTCGTAAAGGGCCGCGGCAACTACATCAGCCTGCGCCGCCTCCGCAATGCCCAGCAAAAGGCGCATGCACTCTTGGACTCGTTCGCGGCCGTGCAGCAACTCACGCAGATCGGCAAATGGTCCCGGCAGACCACCGACGGCAGCAAGTCCGACCTGCCACTCCAACCCTACGACAACGTCTGGGATCTCGCGCAATCGGACAGCGGCAACTGCCTCGGCCGCAAGTGCCCCGACCACAAGAAGTGCTTCTACTTCGCGGCCCGCAACAAGGTCTTCAACGGCAACTTGCTCATCGTCAATCACGCACTCTTCTTCACCGATCTGGCACTCAAGCGACTCGGGGCCAGCTTGCTACCCGAGTATCAGGTTGCGATCTTCGACGAAGCCCACACGTTGGAAGATGTCGCGGCAGACCACCTCGGGCTCTCCGTTTCGCAGGGCGGCGTGGAATATTTATTGAACCAGCTGCTGAGCCCGCGCAGCCAAAAGGGCATCCTCGCGGCCCTCGGCGACGGCGATGCCGTGACTCAACTCGACATCGCCCGCATGGCTGCGGAAAACTTCTTTCACGCGGTGTTCGAGTGGCAGCGCACGCAACCGCAGGGCACCGGCCGCGTTCGCCAGAAGAACCCGGTTCCCAATCATCTGTCCGAGGAACTCTCCAAGCTCGGCACGATTCTGCACAACCTCGCCAAAGAGCGGAACTCGGACGAAGAGCGCATCGAACTCACGAGCCGCGGCGACCGCCTCTTCGCCACGGCCCAGGCCGTGAAGGAATGGCTCGGGCAAGAACTTGACGGTCAGGTTTACTGGGTGGAAGTGCGGCAAGGCCGCGTCCCGCGCGTGACGCTGGCGAGTGCCCCGATCGATGTCGGTCCGGCATTGAAGGCGCAGCTTTACGACAAGATACCGACCATCATCATGACGAGCGCCACGCTCTCGGCCGGTGGCCGCGATGGCTTCTCGCACTTCCAGCGCCGCATGGGCCTGGAAGACGCCAAGACGCGGCAACTCGGCAGCCCTTTCGACTACAAGAAGCAGGTGGAACTGCACCTCTTCCGCGACATGCCCGATCCCTCGAACCAGGCCGCGAAGTTCGAGGAGCAGGTTCTCGTAAAGATACCGGAGTACGTGGCGAAGACCGAGGGGCGGGCGTTCGTGCTGTTCACGAGCTATACGTTCCTGAATCGGGCCGCGGCGAACCTCGGGGCGTGGTTCTCGCAAAACGGCTACACGCTCATGGTGCAGGGGAGCGGCACGCCGACGACGCGATTGTTGGAGCAGTTCCGCGAGACGCCGCGGGCCGTGCTCTTCGGCGTCGATAGTTTTTGGCAAGGCGTCGATGTGCGCGGCGAGGCACTCTCGAATGTCATCATCACGAAGCTACCGTTCGCGGTGCCGGACCGCCCGCTCACCGAAGCTCGTTTGGAGAAGATCGCAGCCGACGGTGGCAATCCGTTCGTGGAGTATCAGGTTCCGCAGGCCGCAATCAAATTGAAGCAAGGCTTCGGTCGGCTGATCCGCACCGCGACCGACACCGGGATCGTCGTGCTCTTCGACCCGCGCGTACTCACCAAGCAATACGGGCAGACGTTTTTGAATGCACTTCCGGATTGCAGGCGGTTCATCGATGGTGAGGAAGTAGACTCGACCCCGCGCCGCCGCGCCGCCGCCGGATGAAACGGATGCGTGGGTGAGCGTCATTAACTTGGGTAGTCGGTCGCGGATCAATTTCCCACCCAAGTAATAGTTGCACACCCAAAAATCGGTAGACGACTGAAACAAAGGCGATGTACATTGAAGTTTCCGGATATGATGGAGTGCAGATTCTCGACATGGATGGGAAGGAATGGCTTAAATGAAAACGTACCGACCGCACCGGAGCCAAACCCACATGAAACCTTCTCGCCGCGACCTGCTCCGCTCCACCGCGTGCGGCTTCGGCTTGCTCGCACTCACCGACCTTCTTGCTGCTGCGGAGCGCCGCGACGATCCGCTCGCGCCGAAGGTACCGCACTTTCCGGCCAAGGCCAAACGCGTCATCTTCCTGTTCATGCACGGCGGGCCCAGCCAGGTCGATACCTTCGACTACAAACCGAAACTGGCCGAAGACAACGGCAAGCCGCTGCCCTTTCCCAAACCGCGCGTCGTTTCGGGACCCACCGGTAACCTGCTCAAGTCGCCCTTCGCCTTCAAGCAGCACGGCCAAAGCGGTGCCTGGGTCTCGGAACTCTTCCCGCACATCGCCACCCGCGTGGACGATCTTTGCTTCATCAAGTCGATGCACGGCTCGAACTCGCGGCACGGCGGGGCGCTCCTCGAACTGCACACCGGCTCGGATACGTTCGTGCGGCCGAGCATGGGGAGCTGGGTCACGTACGGCCTCGGCACCGAGAACCGCGACCTGCCCGGCTACATCACGATCTGCCCCACGCTCACGCACGGCGGCGTGAACAATTATTCCTCCGCGTTCCTCCCCGCGACCTATCAGGCAACGCCGCTCGGCAACGCAGGGACGCCTTCGGATAAGGTTGGCGTGCCGTTCGTGAAAGGCACGACCCCGCTCGATCAGCAGCGGCTCGAACTCGACTTGCTCGCCGTTCTGGATCGCGAACGGGCTTCGCTTCGCGGTGCGGACGCCGCTCTCGAAGGACGCATTCAGTCGTTCGAGATGGCCTTCCGCATGCAGGCCGCCGCACCCACGGTGCAAGACCTCACGAAGGAATCGGACGAGACCAAGAAACTCTACGGCCTCGACGACCCCGCTACGGCGAACTTCGGCCGGCAGTGCCTCATGGCACGCCGCTTCGCCGAGGCCGGCGTCCGCTTCGTGCAGTGTTCGCACAGCTACAAGTGGGACCAACACGAGAACCTGAAGGCCGACCACACCAAGAACTCCCGCGAAGTCGACAAGCCAATCGCCGGTCTACTCGCGGATCTGAAGCGCCGCGACATGTTGAAGGACACGCTGGTTTTGTGGGGCGGCGAGTTCGGCCGCACGCCGGTGGCACAGGGCAAGGACGGCCGCGACCACAACCCGCACGCCTTCACGATGTTCCTCGCTGGCGGCGGCGTGAAGCCCGGCCTCTCGTACGGCGCGACGGACGACTACGGCTACTATTCGGTGGAGAACAAGGTCCACTTCCACGACCTGCACGCGACGATGCTGCACCTGCTCGGCCTCGACCACTTGAAGTTGACGTACAAGCACGCTGGCCGCAACTTCCGCCTCACGGACGTCCACGGCGAAGTGGTGAAGGCGATCCTGGCGTGAGAAGGGAACCGGTGTAGAATTATACGTGTAGTCAGGATCGCCCGTGAAGCTGTATCGTGCAATGATCGCCGACACTGACGGACAGCCGCTCGTGAAAAGATCGGCAAGGGCGCTGGGTGTGAGGACACCTGCCGATGTGGCTCTTGGAGTCGATCCGGACGTGACCGTCGCGGCAGGATATGAAATCATTCAGCCCGGAACTGGCGGTATGTCAGCGGCACCGAACGACCCAGCGAATTTGGCGAAGAACCGCCGACCCCCTCAGGTCAATGGTGGAATCGGCAAGGATCCGGTGTGGGAAATCGATACGGATGATCTTGGCATTGTTTTGAGGTACAATCAGGACAAGCTGACACATGGCACCGTGGAAGTCGCTTATCCAATGACTCTTTCTGCTTACGAAGCGGCACTACTAGCGACGCGAGCGAGTTGGTCCGGTTCATCGGTTGATGGAAGGGGAGAACAATGGCAACGACACTCGACAGAATTCAAGCAGCGTGGAAGACTGGCGAGCCTCTTGCACTCCACCGGGAGGTTGAGAAACTCGCCTCGGAAGGACACTCACGTGAACGCCTCGAAGCTGCATTGGAGACGTTGCTGCTCGAGGTCCGTGCTACCGGAGCAAGCGATGATACACAAGAGATCATCAACAGCGTGTGGGATCGACTGACCGGCTGGTGCCACGTGAGCAGGCACATCGAGACAATGCCGACCGCTCACACGGAGTTCGCTGTCCAACTTCCCCGGGCCGCTCTGGAATCGGCTCCACACATCGCTCCCATTTCGTAGCAAACGCGGGATGCACGAGGAGATCGAACCATGATTACGCTTTACGTGAACGGTAAGCCACTCGGCACGTGGTCTGAGGCGGAGCGATTGTTTCAAGAATCGGCTGGGACGCAAGCCGTCGAGTTTCGCGACTCTTCCGGCCGTGTGTTCGCCACCAGCGAGCCGGCACCTGTACCCGACTGGGTCGCCGGGATCACACCCGAAGAAACTCAGCGGCGTCTTGCCGGTGAATTCGTTACCTTCGACGAACTCAAGAAGCGATTGGGATGGGAATGACCTACGCTGTCGTTTGGTCCGTGTTCTCCATTCAGGAAACGAATCGGGTCGAGAGATCATTCTTCGATCCTGAACGCGTTCGTGCTTCGATTGCACGGATCGACCATTTCTTGAGGCGGATTCCGCACAATCTCGGCGAGTCTCGGGAACCGGGATTCCGGCTCTGGTATGAAGACGTGCTCGGCGTTTTCTACCGAGTTGATGATGCTGCCATGACAGTGGAAGTCCTCTATGCTGGTCCGTCGCGCCGAAGGCCGTAACTCCGATGAGAACCCACATGCTCCGCTCTCTCCCCGCCCTGCTCCTTCTCGCCTCCACATCCTTCGCAGCGGAACCGACGCCGATCGTCGAGAAACACGAGATGGTGCCGATGCGCGACGGCACGCGGCTCTCCGTGTACTTCTTCACGCCGCCGGGAAAGGGGCCTTGGCCCGTCCTCTACGAGCAACGCTACGCGGACATCACCGCGCCGGGCACCCGCAAGGCCTACGCGAAGTTGGCCGAGAGCGGATACGTGATCGCGGCCCAGAACTTTCGAGGGTCGCAAAAATCCGAAGGCACGTGGGCCGGCTACCGCGCCCTCGGCTGGGGCGAACTCAAGGATGGATTCGATACGGTGGAATGGCTCGCGAAGCAGCCTTGGAGCACCGGCAAGGTCGGCACATTCGGCGGGTCGCAGGCCGGGTTCGCCCAGAACTTCCTCGCCGTCACGAGGCCGCCGGCACTCAAAGCCCAGTACATGACCGACACCGGCCTCAGCCTCTACCACGAAGGCTATCGCATCGGCGGCACCACGCGGCCCGAACGCTTCAAGACGATGGAAGCCGTCTGCCGCGTTCCCGAACACAATCGCAAGCTGCTCGAAGAATGGTTCCAACATCCGAACTACGATGAATATTGGGCCGCGGAAGATTGCAGCAAGCACTTCGACAAAATGGATGTGCCGTGCTTCACGCTCGGTAGCTGGTTCGATTTCATGAACGTCGGTTCGATCGATAGCTATATCGGCCGGCAACACAAAGGCGGTGTCAATTCGCGCGGCAAACAACAACTCCTCATCGGACCGTGGCTGCACGGCGGAGCGAAAAATAACAAGATCGGCGACCTCGTCCTCCCCGAGAACGCAACCTTCTACCGCGACGCCCATATGATCCGCTGGTTCGACTTCCACCTGAAGGGCATCGACAACGGGGCGATGAAGGATGCCGCCGTGAAGTATTACTCGATGGGTGCGGTCGGCGAGCGCGACGCACCGGGGAACGAATGGCGAACCGTGCCCGACTGGCCGGTGAAGGCCAACGCGACGCCGTACTTTCTCCACGCCGGCGGCATACTCTCGTCGACGTTACCGACCGAGGAGAATTCCTCCACGGCGTTCCTGGCCGACCCGTTAAAGCCCGCCAGCATCCCGCAGCGAGCCTTTCCTGGAGCGAAGGATGCCCGCGATTTCGAGAAGCAAGCCGAGGTGCGGACCTTCACCACGGACGCTCTCACCGAGCCGCTCGAGTGGACCGGCCTCGTGAAGGCCGAACTCTTCGTGACCTCATCCGCTAAGGACACCGACTTCATCGTGCGGGTTTGCGATGTCTATCCCGATGGCCGCTCGATCCTGCTCATCGATTACATTCGGCGAGCGCGCTACCGCGAGGGTTACGAGAAGGAGGTGTTCCTGGAACCGGGCAGGATCGCGCCGGTGTCGTTCGATGTGGGCTGGTTGAGCCAAGTGTTCAACAAGGGGCACCGCATCCGTGTGACCGTGGCGAGTACTGGCGCTCCGTTCTACGAACCGAATCCGAACACGGGCGAACCGCTGACGCTCGACCCTCCGAAGTCGACTGCGGTGGCGAAGAATGCGGTCCACCACGAGAAGCGCCACGCCTCGCGAATCGTAGCTCCGGTGAAGCCGAAATAATGGTGACTGTCACGCAGGCGAATCCGAGGTTGATTCGGCTCGCTCGGATGCGGACCGGGTGAGAAGCCAAGCCGTCGGAGCGATCACGAGCAGCGTGCCGAGCACCGTCACTTCATCCACCGGATGACCCCAAAGCCAAACTCCGAGGGCGAGGCCCATCACGATTTGCGTGAGGCCGACCACGGCGACTTTGGCGGGGGCTCCACTCCCGAACGCCAGGGTTAAACAATATTGCCCGATGGTCGCACTGACGGCCATGCCGAGCAGGTGAAGCAGCGCGACGGGGTCGAGAACGGCGGCGGGATCGTGCGAACGCGGGAACGCGAAGTAAGCTCCGATGCACACGACCGTGGCGACCGCGGAAAAGTGTACGACGATCGCACGCGGATCGACCCCTTTGAGCGAATGGAGCCCGAGCATGGCCACACCCGTGAACGCGGCAGCGGCCAGTGCCGCGAACACGCCCGCATTCGCGGATTCCAAGTGCGGTTGTTCGACCAGCGCGACGCCCGCGATTCCCACGAATATCGCCACCCACATCTTCCACCCCGGAGGCTTCCCATAGAGTGGCCACGAAATCAGGGCCACCCAGATCGGGAAAGTATTCGTGAGTGTCAGTACATCCGCCATGGGTAATTTCGAGAATGCATAGAACGTACAAACCATGCTGCAACTGCCGGCGATGCTGCGGATCCAGAGGCGTCGCGGTCGCAGAAACACGAGCTTCGCACCGGCGAGATACGCCATGAGCGCAGCGAGAAGAGCCACGAGGCCCGCTCGTGCGATGGCGACGATTTGCCAGTCGCAGTGCTCGGTGAGAATCTTGGCGAAGGCGGCCATTCCGGTGAACGAGAAACTGCCGGCCAGCATCCAAATATACGGGCGGGAACTGCGATGACTCATACAAGAACGATAGCGGTTTGAAGCGGATGCGGATAGGTTCTCGATTACCGACAGCACGAGGTACACCATGTATCCATCTGGCCAGTGGGAAGGTTTCTGGTTCCAGGAAGCCTTCGGCAAACAGAAGATGACCGCGTTCGCGCTGCGTTTCTCGAACGGCAAGATTACCGGCGAAGGCCGCGATGTCGTGGGCCGCTTCACATTCGCGGGCACCTACGACCTCGAAAGGGGCGACATCGCGATGGTAAAGCAATACATCGGCAAACACCGCGTAACATACAGCGGCAAGCCGGATGGGGAAGGCTGCATCGGCGGCATCTGGAGCGTCGAAGGCCTGTTGAAGGGGCCGTTCCTGCTGAGGCCGATTGTGCCAAGACCGCGCGGCGATGAACCGATTGAAGAGATGGACTGACTACCTCACTCCTGCTACCTTTGCCGCCATCTTGGCCACCTCATCGGGCAGCGGCGTTCGCTTATATCGATAGACGCCGTCGCCGAAAGAGACTTCATCGTCCTTGTCGGCGCGGTACTGCTCGGAAATACACAACACGAATTTGCCCGGCATCTGCTTCTTCAATCGCTTGTACAAATTCTCGACGTCCACCTTCCGCCAGAAGCCGATGATTTCCACGAACACTTCTTTCCCCGATCCGGGATGGGTCAGTTTGAAGTCGGGGACCCAGACGCCATCGGAGAGCGAGACGGGATTCGGATCGGTGGCGATATGCCAACCCTTAACCTTCGCCGCGAAACTATCCGCGAATTGCAGCAATTCCGGTGGCGTGTAGACGCCGAAATCCTTGAGGTGCGAGCGCAGTCCGTCCGCGGCCGAGATCGCGAACGATTTCTCTTTCCGCTCCGTGCCCCAGCGAATGCTCGCTTGGAGATCGAACGCCTTGCAGTGCAGAAGAGTGGGGAGGAACTGCGCGAGTTGCAGGCCGTACTTGTTGGTGGCCGAGAACAGCGAGAGCGGGCCGTCGAGCTTTAAGGTATAGGAATTATTCGCGGACTCGTGAATCGTACATATCAGTCGATGAAACTTGACCTGACGAAACAGTTGGCGAAAGCGAGCGGGCGTTTCACCCCAGATGCGGACTTCCATCGCCGTACACTTCAACAAAATGGATTGTGCGAGTGCGACGTTGTACCTGTGAATCAGGAACTCGGGCGTGCAGTCGTCGAACTTCAACACGCGCTTTTCGTCCTTCAAATCCGCGAAGAGACCCTTCTCGATCAACTCGGGTTCGAGAGCGAGTTCCCGTCCGACTTTTGCGATGACGGTGAGGCGGTCGAACGGTTGCCGGGCTGCGGCCGCCTCCACCCGGTGCATCGCGGCGGCTCGAAACACGGCTTCGCGAATCGTGTCTGGCGGGAACTCGGAGTTCACCTCGAACTCGCAGCGATCTTCCAGCAAATCGGCCAAGCCGCGCGGCACGAACGCCGGTTGCCCTTCGCCGATGATCTCGTTGAGGTCGTCGTAGATCTCGCCGCGAGTACGGCCGGGCGCAGCGCGGAACCCGAGCAACAATTGTTCCGCGAGCCCGAGCCACCCTTTGTTCTCGGGCGGCAGGTAGTGCGGAATCAGTTTGTTCTTCGCGAACTTGACGCGAACGAGATTGCCGGTAAGCATGTTATTGGAACGCCCGATGTTGCCTTCTCCGATCGCTGACAAATTCTTCCACCGTGCCGCGCGAGATGGCCTCGTACAACACCGCTTGTTTATCGCCGTACTTGCGCAAGATGCGGCCGAGGCGTTGGACATTTTCCGTGGTGCTGCCAGTGCCGGAGAGAACGATACCCACGTTCGCCGCCGGCACGTCCACGCCTTCGTTCAACACCTGGCACGTCACCACAACCGAATATTCGCCGCTGTGGAATTTCTCGAGGATCGATTTGCGTTCCTTCGGTCGGGTTTGATTCGTCATTGCGGGTACGAGGTATTCGCGAGCAATGCGGTAGACCGTGGCGTTGTCGGCCGTAAAAATCAACATGCGATCTGCCGCGTGCCGTTGGAGCATTTCTTCGAGAAACTTGAACTTGCCGCTCGGCGCCTGCATGATGCGTTTCTGTTCGCGGAAGGCCCGTGCCGCGGCCCATCCCTCCGGCGACTTGCTCGCCTCGAACAGGAATTTGCGGAAGCCGTCCGGTCCGGACATGTTGATCCCGCGTTCCGAAACGAATTGTTTGTACAATTCGCGACAGTATTCGTAGCGCTGCTGCTCTTCCGGTGTGAGATCGATGAACACGCGGCGAGCCTCATAGGGTGCGAGGAATTCTCCTGCATCGTTAATATCGAGTCGATAGACCATTGGGCCGATGAGTTCGAACAACAACTCTTCGGCACCGTCGGCTCGTTCGGGCGTTGCCGTCAGGCCCAGTCGGAACGGTGCGAGCCCGGCATTCGCCGCTTCGGAATAGCTCGGGCCCGGCAAGTGATGGCACTCGTCGAATATCACCAAGCCGAAGCGGTTCGCCCATTTCTCCAGGTGTATGTAGGCGGAATCGTAGGTCGTCACCGTCAGCGGTTGATAGTTGAATTCGCCGGCACCGACCATGCCGATTTCGACGCCGAAGGATTGTTCGAGTTCGCGGGCCCACTGAACCATGAGGTCGATTTTCGGCGTAACGACGAGCGTGGGCCGACCGACTTTTTCGATGCACAGGAACGAGGCGAACGTCTTGCCCGTGCCGGTGGGCATGACGACGACGCCTCGGCGACCGCCCTCGGTCCATTTGCGGAGGGCGTCGAGTTGATACGGTCGGGGCGTGCGTTCGGCGCTGAGTTTCCAGCCGGTGGGTTTGTTCTCCCAGCCGCGAGCGTTGTCCGTGTAGGGCAGTTTTTCGCGGAGGATGTGCTCGACAATTGCACGGTAGTGCCGGCCCTGGGCGCGGTGCAGCCCGGTGCGCGGGTCGAAAAGGACGCCGGGGAGCGTGTTGTAATTGAACCCCGGCGGCCCGGCGGCGATGACGACGGTGCCGCGATCGTACGTGAGCAGGAGCGGATCATCCATGCGGAGATTATCGCGTCGAAAGAAGAAGTTGACCAGCGAGCTTCGAAGCCGCAGAATAACACTTGTCGCACACGGATTCAGAGTCTTCACATCGATCCTTCGAGGCGCATGACGACACCGCTCTTTCTCGCCGTCGGGCACAACGGCTTGCGAATCACCTCGCCGGACGGCAAGAACTGGTCCGCGCCCGTGTTCGGCAAAGAAGGCGAGACTTATCGCTGCGCCGCCGGAGGCAACGGTTGCCTCGCGACCATCGGCAGCTTCGGCGGCAGCAACATCTTCGCCGCGACTGCCGATGGAATCACCTGGAAGTCCTCGATTAAGGACGCGCAATATTCGCGGTACATTCGCGGGCTCGGTTTCGGCAACGGCACCTTTCTCGCCCTCGGCGGCGATCCGGGTTCGGTCGGGCTCGCTCGACCGTTCACGCTGACGAGTATCGACGGCGAGAAGTGGGAGGGCCCGTACGACATCCCCGGGAAGTTCATGGTTCGTCGGGTCGCGTTCGGCAACAAATTGTTCGTGGCCGTCGGCGACCGCGGCCGGCGTGCGGCTTCGCCCGACGGTCAGAAATGGACCGACGCACCCGAAGTGAAAGCCATCGACACGCTCGTGGATGTCGCCTTCGGAAGTGGCGTCTTCGTCGGCGTCGGCCTTCATGGGTTGCGGATGCTTTCCGCCGACGGCGTCAAGTGGACCGACCGGCAAACCGGCGACGAGGGAGAACATCTGAACGCCGTGGTCTGGGCGAAAGACCGGTTCGTGGCGGTCGGCGTCGGTGCGACCTTCACTTCGCCGGACGGGTTGAAATGGGAACGAACTTCCAACTGGAATGCACCCATTTCGATGGCCTATGGCAACGGTGCGTTCATCGGGCCGCGTTGGAAGGGACGGCTCGTGCGTTCCACCGACGGCGTGAAGTGGGAGGAAGTTCACAAAGCCGAGCACCACATCGAAGCCGTAACATTCAATGAGTTGAAGTAGAGCAGTTCGCCAGCGCCTACTTCTTCCGCGAACCGGAGGAACCATGCCCATACTCGTGCTGCTCAATGGGTCCAAGTCCGGGACGCAGTGGCCCGTCGTCGGTGATCGATTCCTCATTGGGCGCGGGCTGAATTGCGATGCGGTGGTGAGCGATCCGGCCGGCCCGCCGGGACGCGCGAAAGATAGCGTGAGCCGAATTCATGCGGTCATCACGAACTCGCAAGGGCAGTGGTTCATCGAGGATGGCGATGGAGCGGGGAAGTGCAGCCGCAACGGCACGCTGCTCAACGACAAGAAGTTGCCGTACCCCGGTCGTCGCCCGCTGAACGATCAGGATCGCATTCGCATCTGCGACATCCGGTGCCAGTTTCACTTCGACCCGCCGAGTACGTTTACGTTTGAAGCAGCCGTGGGCCATACGGACAGCGGGCAATCGCTGCTGTCGCAGCCAGCGGATCGTTTGAGGCAACTGCTCGAGGTCAGCGCGGCCCTCCGCGGTACACTCGATGCCGACGACGTGCTGGAACGGATGCTGGAGCATCTCTTTCGCATGTTCCCGCAGGCCCAGCGCGGTCTGGTGATCTTTCAGGACGATCGGTCCGGGTCGCTCGTGGTTCACACACTTCGCACGCCTCGGGGCGAACCGGCCGACCCGCGCTTCAGCACCAGCGTCGTTCAACGCTGCCTCGAGAGCGTCGAGGCCGTACTGGGGAACGACCTCCCAACGCAGTTCCCCGACAGCGAGAGCATCGGAGGTCTTCCCATTCGTTCGCTGATGTGTACGCCGCTGTGGACGCCGGCCGGAAGGGCACTCGGTGCCGTGCAGCTGGATGCCCCTGGGGATTCCCGCAAATTCACCCAGGACGATCTGCCTCTGCTTCTCGGGGTCGCCAATCAAGCCTCCATCGCCCTGAGCAACGCCCGCTTGCACCGCGAGACACTCGCGTTCCAACGTCGGGCGCGGGATTTGGAAGTCGCTCAGCAAGTGCAACGCGCTTTGCTGCCCCATGCCTTGCCCGTGGTGCCCGGCTACGAATTCTTCGCGTATTACGAATCGGCTCAAGAGGTGGGAGGCGACTACTACGACTTCATTCCGCTGCCCGATGGCCGGCTGGCCATGGTGCTGGGAGACGTAGCGGGGAAGGGCGTGGCCGCGGCGCTCGTGATGGCCAAGTTCAGCGTCGAGGCGCGCGTGGCGCTGGAACGAGATGCCGATCCCGCGGAGGCCGTGGCACGTTTAAACGAGCGAATGATGCGCATGCAAGTGCCGGAGAAGTTTGTCACGCTTGCGGCGGTGGTGCTAGACCCGGCATCTCACAAAGTGAGGATTGTGAATGCGGGGCATCCGTCTCCACTCTTGATCCGTGCCTCCGGGGAAGTGCTAGAAGTGGCCTCCGACGACGTGGCGGGCTTGCCCATCGGCATCGCCGACGGCATCCCGTACCTGTCCAGCGAGGTTTGGCTCGAACCGGGCGATCGACTCCTCATCTTTAGCGACGGCGTGAGCGAATCGCTCGATCAATACGACAAGTTATTCGGCATCGATGGTATCAAGGCCGCGTTCACGCGTGGTGCCACGGTACACGCGACCGGTGAACAATTGATTCAGGCCGTGAAGCGACATGCCGCTGGCTGCGATCAGAACGACGACATCACGGCCGTGTGCCTGGGCCGGCCGATTTAAGTTTTCGACCATTCTCCCGTTGACAGCCCGCGAGATCGGCGGACGATAACAGTACTTCGAACGTCTGCCTGCCGAACATCTTGGACTGCTCGATGCGATTCCCTCTCCTTCGCATGGCTCTCGTTGGTGCGCTTGCCCTCACGATGGGCGGGCTGCATTCCCTCACGGGCGACGATGCGAAGCCGAGCGCCAAGACCGATTCACGCCCCACCACCTTCGACGAAATCCGACCGCTGCTTCAGGCCAAGTGCGTCCGCTGTCACGGCGACAAAGTCGCCAAGGCCGAACTCAATCTCAACACCTTGGCGGGCGCGCTGAAGGGGGCCGAAGCCGGGGCCGTGATTGTGCCGGGGAACCCGGAGAAGAGCCATCTCTTCGAACAGGTTCACAGCGGGTTGATGCCGCCGGGCAAGAAGGACAAGCTCGACGCTCCGGAGGTGGAATTGATCCGCTCGTGGATTGCCGGCGGGGCGAAGCCCGGAAAAAGCGACGTGGCGAGCGCCGAACCCGTGTCGCAACACGACGTGATTCCGATCGTGCTCCGCCGCTGTACAGCGTGCCACGGCTTGCATCGAAAAGAGAACGGCCTCGATCTGCGGACGAAGGCGGCGATGCTCCGCGGCGGCAAGTCTGGACCGGCGATCGTGCCGAGCAAGCCTGCCGAGAGCCTACTCATCAAACGAATCGCAGCGGGCCAGATGCCGCCGCCGGCCCGTTTGATCGAAGCCTGCGTCAAGCCCGTGGAGGCGACCGAACTCGCGATTCTTACCCGTTGGATCGCAGACGGTGCTCCGGAAGTGACGCTCGAACCCGATGTCGCCACGGGAACGCCAGATCTTTTGGTTACGGCGAAGGACCGCGATTTTTGGTCGTTCAAGCCGCCGATGACGGTCGAGGTTCCCGCCGTTCGCAACCCGACCCGCGTCCGCAATGCAGTGGACAACTTCCTCCTCCAGAAGCTCGAAGATCGCGGGCTCACCTTCTCCCCGGAGGCGGACAAGGCGACGCTTCTGCGGCGAGCTTATCACGACCTCACGGGCCTGCCGCCCGAACCGGCCGAGGTGAAGGCCTTCCTCGCGGATGCGTCGCCAGATGCCTACGAGAAGGTGATCGAGCAGTTGCTGGCGTCGCCGCGCTACGGCGAACGGTGGGGTCGCTTCTGGCTCGATGCCGCCGGCTACGCGGACTCGGAAGGCAAGCGCGAACAAGACCTGCCCCGGCCGCACGCTTGGCGCTACCGCGACTATGTCATTCGTGCCTTCAACGCGGACAAGCCTTACGACCGCTTCCTGATGGAGCAACTCGCCGGGGATGAACTGGCCGACTACGAGAACGCGAAGGAAATTACGCCCGCGATTTACGACAACCTCGTGGCCACCGGCTTCCTGCGAATGGTGCCCGACGCGACCTGGGCGAACATCACCGGCACGATTCCGGATCGCATCGAGGTGATCGCCGACGAGATCGACGTACTCGGTTCCTCCGTGATGGGTTTAACTTTGAAGTGCGCTCGCTGCCACACGCACAAGTTCGATCCGATTCCGCATCGCGACTACTACCGGCTCATCGCGGTCTTCAAGGGTGCCCTCGATGAGTACGACTGGTTGAAGCCGGACATCCGCCCCGGCATCGGCCCCGAGAGCATCGACATTCTTCCGGGCCGCATGCTCCCGTATGTGACGACGGCCGAACGCAAGTCTTGGGAAGCGGACGATGCGAAGTTCGTTCAAGAAATCGAAGCCGTTCGCACGGTACTCGATGTGAAGGCGAAAGCGTTGATGCTCAAGTTCACCGTGGAGCGACTGGCGAAGTTGCCGGACGCGATCCGCGAGGACGTGCGGGCGATGCTCGCGGCTGCGCCGGAGAAGCGCGACCCCGTTCATCGCTACCTGGCCGAGAAGTTCGAGAAGTCGCTTCGCGTGAATGTGGCCGACTTGAGGCTACTCGATCCGGCCTTCAAAAAAGAATCGGACGACGCAGACGCTCGCATCCGCACGATTCATTCGCAGCGGCCGCCCGAGCCCAAAATTCAGGCGCTCTGGGATCGCGGCGAGCCTTCGCCCACGTACATCTACCGTCGCGGCGACTCGAACACTCCCAGCAAACTCGTCGGCCCCGGCGTGCCCTCCATGCTCACGGACGGCAAGGTTTCGTTCGAGGTGAAGCCGCCTTGGCCCGGGGCGAAGAAGACCGGCCGTCGGCTCGCCTTCGCCAAATGGCTCGTGCAACCCGAGCATCCGCTCACGGCTCGCGTCGCGGTGAATCGGATCTGGAAGCACCACTTCGGCACGGGCATCGTCGCCTCGTTGGGGAACTTCGGCAAGACCGGCACGCCGCCGACCCATCCGGAACTGCTGGACTGGCTGGCCCGCGAGTTCGTGCGGCAAGGTTGGAGCATGAAGGCGATGCACCGGCTCATCATCACGAGCACGGCCTATCGGCAGAGTTCGACCGTCACGCAGGAACTGGCGAAGCTCGACCCGGCAAACTCGCTCGTGTCGCGGATGCCACTCGCTCGCCGCGATGCGGAGTCGATCTACGATTCGCTGCTGCTCGTCGCGGGACGCCTGGATGAGACTCGCGGCGGCCCGGCCGACTCGGTTCAAGTACGACGCGATGGGCTCGTCACGCCAAACGGAAGTGCGAAGGGCTGGCGGCGGATCGTCTACGTGAAGCAGACGCGGAAGCAGGTGCCGACGCATCTCGAGGCGTTCGACTTCCCGCAGATGAATCCGAACTGCATCGAGCGCCGCGATTCGACCGTCGCTCCGCAGGCACTTCACTTGTTGAACAACGCGGCGGTGGAGCAACTGGCGGCGGACTTTGCGAAGCGGCTACGCCGCGAGGCCGGCAACGATCCCGCCCGGCAGATCGACGCCTTGTACTTGACGGCTCTGAGTCGTTCGCCAACTGCCGAGGAACGGCAACTCGGTCGCACGGCGCTGGTGCAGTTCGCAAACGATTGGGAGAAGGCAGCGATCGGTGTGCCCGACCGCGACGCCGCGGAGTTCAAGGCCCTCGCGACATATTGCCACGCGATCCTGAACTCCGCGAGCTTTCTCTACGTGGATTGAATTAGTAGTCCGCACTCGCCGAGTGCGGAGCAATGGTCGGTCGTGTCGAGGCTTTACGAAGACACGACTGTCATTTCAAACGGGGTTGATCGCAATGAGCGAGACCATCGACTCGCTGCTCTTCTTCGACCGCGAGGCGGAGACACAGGTTATTGACCGAGGCTTGCCGCACTGGTCGCAGGCGGGCGTGGTGACATTTCTCACTTGGCGCACTTGCGACTCAGTACCGAAGGCCGTGATGGACCAATGGCGCGAGGAGCGCCAAACATGGTTGCGAAAGCATGGAATCGAAACGGAAGGCGATTTGTGGCGGAAGCAGCTGTCAATCTTGTCGGCTCATGCGCGACGGGAGTTGTCGGACATCGAATGGAATCGCTGGAACGACTCGCTTGATGCCTGCGCCGGTGCCTGCGAGTTAAAACGTCCAGAGTTGGCGGGAATCGTAGCCGATTGCCTGCTTCATTTCGATGGCAGCCGATATGCGATCTTCGATTTTGTCGTGATGCCCAATCACGTTCATCTGCTGGTCGCGTTTCCCTCCGATGAACGGATGCTGGCTCAATGCGAGGCGTGGAAGCGATTCACATCGACTCGCATCAACAAAGTGCTCGGTCGGCAGGGTCGGTTTTGGCAATCGGATGCCTTCGACCACTTGGTGAGAAACGAAGAGCAGTTTGAACACTTACGAGTCTACATCTCGGAGAATCCGGCAAAGGCGAATCTCAATCCGGGGGAGTTTTTTTGGTATACGAAGTCGCAATCGAGTCCCATTTCGGCACGGACGGTCGGGCCTCGCAAAGCCTCATCCCGACCGATCGAACCTCCGCACTCGGCGAGTGCGGGCTACCTTGGAATCAACTGATGTCCCTCAGCCGTCGCGATCTGTTCCGTTCAATTCCCTGCGGCATCGGTGCGGCCGCACTGGCGTCCCTCCTCGCGGACGATTCCCATGCTGCGGACCTCAAGCCGCGGAAGCCGCACGTCGACTCGAAAGCGAAGTCCGTCATTCACCTATTCATGAATGGCGGCCCTAGCCAGATGGATCTCTTCGATCCGAAGCCGCTGTTGGACAAACTCCACGGCCAACCCTGCCCGGATCAGCTGGCCGGCGAGATCGAGTTCATCCAGAGCGCCGGGTCGGTGATGCGGAGCCCGTTCCAATTCGCGAAGCGCGGCCAATGCGGGGCGTGGGTGTCCAACGCGATGCCGCACTTCGCGAAGGTCGTGGACGAGGTCGCGTTCATCCGTTCGATGCACACGACGAATATCACCCACGAGCCGGCCGTGTACATGATTCAATCGGGGAAGACCGCGCCGGGTCGGCCCACGCTCGGATCGTGGGTCGTGTACGGCCTCGGCAGCGAGAACCAAAACCTGCCCGCGTACGTGGTGCTGGACGACCCGCGCGGCCTGCCGGTGAACGGCGTCGAGAACTGGCAAGCGGGCTTCCTGCCTCCCGTGTTCCAGGGCACGCGGTTTCGTTCCACTGGTTCGCCGCTTCTGAACTTGAAGCCCGAAACCGAGCGGCCCGAATCGATCGTGAAGTCGCAGCGCGAACTGATCTCGAAACTCGACGAATTGCACAAGCAGAGCCGCCCTGGGCAGGCGACGCTCGACGCTCGTATTTCCAGTTACGAACTCGCGGCGCGGATGCAGGTCGCCGCGACCGATGCGCTCGATCTGGCTTCCGAGCCGCTGCGAATTCAAGAGATGTACGGCATCGGCCGCGAGCCGACCGATTCTTACGGCCGCCGCTGCCTCATCGCTCGCCGGCTCATTGAACGCGGCGTCCGCTTCGTCCAGCTGTACATCAACAGCCATATCTGGGACACGCACACGAACATCGCGAACGATCTGAAGAGTGCGTGCGACCGCACCGATCAGCCGATCGCGGCGCTGCTCCGCGATCTCAAGCAGCGCGGGTTGCTGGACAGCACGCTGGTGGTCTGGGGCGGCGAGTTCGGGCGCTTGCCGATCGCGCAACTTCCCGCGGACAAGGACGAACGCAAGGCTGGCCGCGACCACAACAAGAACGCATTCTGCACCTGGATGGCCGGCGGCGGCGTGAAGGCCGGCACGACTTACGGCGCGACCGATGAACTCGGCCTCCATGCGGTTCAAAACCGCGTCAGCGTCGCGGACTGGCACGCGACCATCCTCCACTTGCTCGGCATGAACCACGAGCAACTCGCGATCGAACTCAACGGGCTGCGCGAGAAGCTGACCGGCGTCGAGCCCGGCGTTCGCATCGTGAAAGGAATACTGGCGTGAGTACTTCGCAAGAATGCGGCTACGAACCGAACGACCTCTGGGCGAAGTTGCCCGCGGGGTGGTCGTTCATCGAAGCGACGGCGGTGGCCGTCGATTCGCAGGACCGCGTCTATGTGTTCAATCGCGGCGAGCATCCCGTGATCGCGTTCGACCCCGACGGCACGCTCCTCCATTCGTGGGGCCAAGGCCTTTTCACACGACCGCACGGCATCACGATCGCACCGGACGACACCTTGTTTCTCACGGACGATCTGGGCCACAACGTTCGCCAGTTCACGCCGGATGGCC
>JAYTUG010000420.1:0-5135 GCA_043744695.1 Gemmataceae bacterium | reverse complement strand
ATCGGCCTCGAAGAGACCGGCATGGGCTTCGACAAGGAAGTGGACATGATCGCGACGGCCAGCGAAATGGGCCTGCTCACCTGCCCCTACGTGTTCCTTCCGGAGGAAGCCGAGCAGATGGCGAAGGCCGGCGCGGACGTGCTCATTCCGCACATGGGGCTCACGACCAAGGGCAGCATCGGGGCGAAGAGCGCGATGTCGCTGGCGGAGGCGGCCCAGCGCGTTCAGGAACTGTGCGATGCGGCCAAGAGCGTGAAGCCGGACATTCTCGTGCTCTGCCACGGCGGCCCGATCTCCGAACCCGACGACGTGAGTTACATCCTGAAGCACACGAAGGGAATCGTCGGCTTCTTCGGCGCGTCGAGCATCGAGCGACTGCCGACGGAAGTGGCCATCACCAACTGCGTGAAGCAATTCAAGGGAATGAGTCGCGCGTAACCGCAATCCAGCGGCATTTCGACGTTCGTGCCCTTTGCGCCTACGATAGCCCGATCATTCACCGCCTCTCCCGAGGGGACTCGCCCGTGAGCGGACTATTCGCCAAGAAGCCATTGCAATCGGTGCGTTCGGAAGCAGACGCTGGAAGCCTCAAGCGAATCCTCGGACCCTACGCCCTGACGGCGCTCGGCGTCGGGGGCATCATCGGGGCCGGCATCTTCGTGACGACGGGCAAAGCCGCGAACCAAATCGCTGGCCCCGCGCTCATGATCTCCTACGTGCTCGCCGGGTTCACGTGTTTGCTCGCGGCGCTCTGTTATGCCGAGTTCGCCGCGATGACCCCCGTGGCCGGCAGTGCCTACACTTACGCCTACACCACGCTCGGCGAAATCTTCGCCTGGATCATCGGTTGGGATTTGATCCTCGAGTATGCCGTCGGTGCCTCCACGGTCGCGACGGGATGGTCGGCTTACTTCTCGAACTTCCTCTCGCTCTTCCCGCCGGACTGGGGCTGGAAGATACCGGAGATTCTCAACGACTCGCCGGTGTCGTACAAGGACGGTCAATTCGTCGGAACCTCGGCAATCATCAACCTGCCCGCCGTGTTTATCATCTTGATTCTCAGTGCGATTCTCGTGAAGGGCATTCGGGAAAGTGCGAACCTGAACGCGGTGATGGTGGCGATCAAGGTCGGGGCCGTACTCTTCGTAATCCTGGTTGGGATGTTCTTCATCAAGACCGTCAACTGGGACAACTTCGCTCCATACGGATGGACCGGGATCAACGTGTTCGGCTACCAGATTGCCGGCGAGCATCGCGGGGACCAACCGGTCGGCATGATTGCCGGGGCGGCGATCATCTTCTTCGCCTACATCGGCTTCGATGCCGTCTCCACGCAGGCGGAGGAAGCCAAGAACCCGCAACGCGACATGCCCATTGGCATCATCGGCTCGCTCGTGATCTGCACGATCCTCTACATCGCGGTGGTCATCGTGCTCACGGGAATGGTGCGCTACGATCAACTCGACACGAAGGCCGCGGTGTCGCAGGCATTCGCCCATCCGGATGTCGGCATGGGGTGGGCGAAGGGAATGATCTCCGCGGCGGCCCTCGCCGGGCTCACCTCCGTTTTGCTCGTGATGCTCCTCGGCTCGGCCCGCGTACTCATGGCCGTCTCGCGCGATGGAATGCTGCCCCCGTTCTTCTCGACGATCCATCCCACGTTCAAGACGCCCTGGAAAGGCACGATCGTGGTCGGGATCTTCGTCGCACTCATGTCGGGGCTTCTGCCACTCGACGTTCTGCTCGAAATGACGAACATCGGCACGCTCTTCGCCTTCGCGGTCGTCTGCGGCGCGGTGCTAGTGATGCGCTACACGAATCCGGACGCCCCGCGACCGTTCCGCTGCCCCTTCGTTCCGGTCGTGCCCGTGGTCGGCATCCTCGCTTGCCTGTTGCTCATGCTCTCGCTGCCGGCACAAAATTGGTACCGGCTCATCGGCTGGATGGCGCTCGGGCTGGTGATCTACTTCGCTTACGGCAAGAGCCACAGCTTGCTCGGTAAGAAAGCTTGAGGTGCCTCATGCGTCGAACCTTCCTCTCCCTCGCGGCGCTGGCTCCGTTCGCAACAATAAGCCGCGCCGCGGACTGGTAGCCGATCGCCACCGACCCGATCGCGGACGTGTTGTACACCATGAAGATGGGCTCGGAACTGTTTAGCCGAAAGCGCGTACACCGCGAGATCAACGCAACTTCTGCGATTTCAGGCACTGGTCGAGAAACTCCGCATTCGCGGACGAGATCGCGACATCCGAGGGCGGCGAACCCATGTAGTCGATCTGCGCCCCGAAGTTCCCCAAGTCGTAGGCCCGATTGAACGCCCCTTGTAGGTCTAAGAGCGCGTCGCGATCGTCGGGCGCGAGCGGCACCTTGAACTTGGGCAATCGCTTCTGCATCGTGGACGTATAAATCTCGTAGCGGTCCGGTGCCGTGGCGCGAGTCACCGTCACTGCGAAGTCGTACTCGGGCAACCCTTCGCGCGAATAGTTTAGGGTCGGCTTCCCCTGGAGCACGAGATCGATTTCGACGACACTTGCGCGCTGTGCGAGCGTGTCCCGGCGCTTGTCGAGATAGGCCGCCCGGCCCGTCGAGGTCGTCTTGTTCGCCGGGCTCACCACTTCCACCAGCGTGACGAGCCGGCCATCGGTCCGGTTCCGCACCTCGATGAATTCCTCGGAATGCTCCTCGCGAACGATCGAAGTGAAGAGCGCCATTTCGGACGTGTAGGCTCGCGTGCCGACCCGCGCGCGGTAGCGATCCACGAGCCCTGGCAGCAACAGTTGATACAGGCACGCCAGCAGCTGATGTTGGAATGGAGCCCACAGTTTCGAATCTTCGAGGTACGGGTCCATTCCTGGGAAAGGGCTCGGCATGGGGGACGACTCCGCGGACGGACCCGGCTGAAAATGAACCGGGCACGGGAATGATTGAGCCTGCGAAATCATTGTAACCGGCACGACAGCCGTTTGTGAAGGGGCTGCGCTCACTCAGGCCTGTTCGGCGTTCCGCGTATCGGCATCGAGGTGCTTCGCACCTATCACCCAGAGCAGGCCCGACACGGGAATCAGAAACGACACGGCCAGGAACGCGGTGTGCAGGCTGGCCGAGTCGCGGATCGTTCCGATGATCGGCGGCGAAATCGCGTCGCCGAGCGCGTGGATCATCAGGATGTTGATGGCGAACGCCCTGGCGCGGATGTCGGATCGGGTCACGTTCGCGAGGATCGTATTGGCCGGTCCGGTGTTGAAGAAGAGCCAGAAGACGGCGATGAACATGAAGACCCAGGCGAGCGGGAACGGGGCGTAGAGCATCGCCACGAAGAAGGGGAACCCAATGGCCGTGCCCCACCCGGCAACGTGGAAGTACGCGCCCTTCACGCCGCGGTTTCGGAGATTATCCCCGAGCATGCCGCCGAGGAGAGTGGCGAACACGCCGGAAACTACGACGATCCCGCCGAAGTAGATACCGATCTTCCCGGTGGTGATCGAGCCGGGTGCCGTGGCCGCGTCGTCGATCTTCGCACCGTATTGTTCGAGTTCCTCGCGCGTGAGCCGTTCGCTGAGCCGAGCCTGAAGCTCGGACCCTTCGAGTAGATCGGGAGCGATTGAGGCGTGGAATTCGCTCAGAATCTTTTCGGGAATCTCGGGCGAACCATCGCTGCGTTTTAATTCCCGGAGTTTGTTCTCGGCTTCCGCGCCGATCAGGAACCGGGCTTCCCGTTTAAAGATGTAGGCGGGGGCCCAGGCCGCGACGCCGCCGAGAACGAAGGTACTCAGCGTCATTCCCGCACAGCAGTACATGAACGACCGATTGCGAAGCAACTCTTTGACGACGGCGGGATAACTGGGGCCGCGTTCCACGGGCAGATTCGGCGAACCGGCATGGGTCCGCGGTTCGAGCATGAAGAAGCAGAGGATGCCGAGTGCAAGGCCCGGAATGACGACGACGAGGAACGCGCCGCGCCAGCCCCACGCGCTATCGGCAATGATGCCGCCGACCACAAACCCGAGGGCGCTGCCGACGGGAATGGCCATGTAGAACCAGGACATCACCCGGCCGCGGTGATCGACCGGATAAAGATCGGAGAGCATCGACGGCGCGACGGGACCGTAGGCCGCTTCGCCCACGCCGACCAAGCAGCGCGTGAGCAGAAGGAGCGCGTAACCGGCCGCGAGGCCCGTTCCGCCGGTCGCCAGGCTCCAGGCGATGACGGCAACACCGACGAGCACCCAGCGCGACATGCGGTTGCTGAGCCACCCGAACAGCGGTGACAACAGCATGTAGGAGACGAGAAATCCCGTCGTGAGCAGCCCGAGTTTGAAGCCTTTATTCGGATCGTATTGGCCGAAGATACTCGCATCGGCATCGATCTTCGGGAGCGTGGCGGAGAGGATTTGCCGATCGATGTAGTTGAACAGGTTGATGCTGAGCAACAAGGCCAGGGCGTAGCCGGCCCCCGGTGCCACGGCCTTCGGCCCTCCCGTCGCAGTCGTTGCGTTCATCGTGCCTCCGTTGCGTTGCACCCGGTGAGCCGTAAGTTATCATCCGGTGTATCGAAAGGAACCCCAGCCCACAGCGAAGTACGGAATGGGGGTTCCACACTGCGAGCGTTCCGATGTCCGAAGACGAAATTAAAAAGCGGTTCGCGAGCGAGATCGAGCTTCGCGGCTACGACGACAAATACATCGACCGCAACGAAGAGCGCGAGATCCTCCAGATCGCGATTCAACTCGGGGTGAGTATCGACAGCGCCCGGCTCGCTCTCGTGCAGGTTTGCGAAAGCAAGGGCTTCATCATCGAGAGCGCGATCGCCCGGCAGATCGAGCAGGACGTAGAGGTCCGTGGGAAGGTGGACCGCAGCGAATTCGAGGCGATCTTCGTCAACACCCGCAAGGCCGTGCAGGGGAAAAAGAACGACCGCGACATCCGCAAGATGATCGTGACCGTGATGGAAGACACCGGCAACAACCGCGTGAAGACCGGCTGGTTCAGCAACTGGTACGCGAACCTGAAAAAAGACCTGGGACTCTGAAGCGGAAGGGTGTACCCAATATCGCTGGGGGTCATGCAGCGGGCATTGTAGGGCGGGTCGAGGCTTTGCGAGCCCCGCCGTAGATGTCCGGAGTCGCTCGGCGGGG
>JAYTUG010000419.1:0-5141 GCA_043744695.1 Gemmataceae bacterium | reverse complement strand
CCCGCTTTGCGGTTGATTTCGAATGGGAATGGCGACCTCTCCCCACAAAGCTGGGGAGAGGTGTTGGTCGAGGTTGCTCACTCAAGCTAACTTCCTTCGCTACTTCCACGTCTCGATCACCGCTTTCAAGTCGCGATAGGCCGCGAGCATGTTCTCGCGAACCGGCACCGCACGCTCGGCCACTTCGCGCTGTCGTTCCACGTACTCTTCGCGACCTTCCCGCGTCTCGATGGCAATCGCAGTGTAGCCGTACGCCGCGAGGTCGTAGGGGCTCGCGCGCATGTCCACTTCGCGGGCCGCCAGTGCCAGTTCGAACGCATCCGCGACCAACTCCGACGGGCAGAACGGCGCGATCTTATACGCAAATTTGTAGAGGTCCATGTTCGCGTGAATGCAGCCGGGTTGGTCGTACTCCGCCGCGATGGCCCGCGTGAGTTCGATGCGATTACGCGGCGCGGCCGGCGGCGTGAAAAAGCGAAAGGCGTCGTAGTGCGTACACCGCAACGGCTGGCTCTCGACGAAGGAATCGATCGCCTCGCGGCTCAGCCGCAGCGGCACGTACGGATGCCTCACGTTCGGATCGCGGTAGACCATGGCCCACTCGTGGAGGCCGAGGCAGGCGAACGCGGGCTCGCGCGCGATCGTCGTTTCGAGATACTCGATGGCCCAATGCAGGTACGAGACGCGCTGCTTCGCGAACGCCGCCGGCCGCAGCACGAGGCCAGCCTCGCACTCTTCGAAATCGGACCAACCCACGTCTTCAACCGTCGCTCGTTCCAGCACCACGTTCGCACCCGGCGACCACCGCAGCAAATGCGCCGGCCGGAACGAGTAGTATTCGAACAGAAAATCGCGAACGGGGTGCTTCTGGCCTCGGCTCATGCGCCGCGCTCGATCCTCGGCGCAGGGCCGCACGCGGCTGAGGTACGCCGCGCGGGCCGCTTCCCACTCCGCCCGCGGCATCGTCTTCGGTGCAATCGTCACGGCCGGTTCAACCCCTTCGTTCCGGGAGGTCCGGCCCAAACGCCCCGACCTCCCCTCTTCCCTTCGCCATGATACCCGTGTGAAATAGGAACGACTCGCAGCCCCAACCGAATCGCGAAGCCGCAAGCGGCTGCACGACCATGTCCACCCCTCACGGCATCGCGCACTTCACCACCGCCGAGGGGCGGCCCGTGCGCGTCTTGCTCGTGGACGATCAGCCAATCGTAGGCGAAACGATCCGCCAGATGTTCGCGAACGAAGCGGACATCGAGTTCCGGTACTGTTCCGATCCCGTTGCGGCAATCGATACCGCGAACGCGTTCCGGCCCACGGTCATCCTTCAAGACCTCGTGATGCCGGATGTGGACGGCTTGCTGCTCGTCAAGTATTACCGGGCGAACCCCGGCACTCGGCAGACGCCGCTGGTGGTGCTTTCGAGCAAGGAAGAACCGGTGATCAAGGCGAAGGCCTTCGCGCTCGGTGCCAACGATTACATGGTGAAGTTGCCGGACAAGCTCGAAGTGCTGGCCCGCGTTCGCTACCACTCGCGCGGGTACATCAACTTGTTGGAACGCAACGAAGCGTACCGCGAACTCGCCGAGAGCCAGAAGGAACTCGCCGCCGAGATTCGCCAGGCCGCACGCTACGTGCAATCGCTTCTCCCTCCGATGCTGACCACTGGCCCGGTCACCATCAACTGGCGGTTCGTGCCGTCCACCCAACTTGCCGGCGATATGTTCGGCTACCTCTGGCTCGATGCCGACCACCTCGCGATCTACCTGCTCGACGTCTCGGGCCACGGCGTCGGTTCGGCCCTGCTCGCGGTCTCCGCCGCGAACTTGCTCGCGGCACAATCGCTGCCCAACGTCGATCCCCGCGACCCCGGTAAAGTCGTCACCCGGCTCAACGACATCTTCCAGATGGATCGCCAGGATGAGAAGTACTTCACCATCTGGTACAGCGTCTACCGCCAGTCGGATCGCAAGCTCTTCTACTGCAACGGCGGGCACCCGCCGGGGCTACTGTGGAACGGCAAAAGCGTGGCGCAACTCGAAGCGGACGGCCCCGGCGTCGGCATGATTCCCGACATGCCCTTCGACACCCACACGGTCGATGTGCCGGTCGATGCTCGCTTGCTCATCTACAGCGACGGCGTCTTTGAAATCGAGAAGCAAGACGGCGACATGTGGCAGTTCCAGCAGTTCATCGATCGCATCGGCGAACAGTTCGGCCGCGAAGGACTGATCGACAACCACCTCGGCTTCGCCCGCGGCCTTCGCGGTGGCGACGTATTGGGCGATGATTTTTCCATGCTCGAAGTCCGCTTTCACGCGGCCCCCGAACCGAAGCGGAAGCGCAAGCCCACCGAACCGCGGACTACAGACCTAGAGCCTTCCGCTTCTCGCGAATGAACGGCACGTGGTGTTCGATGTGGCCGATCGCGAGTTGAATGATCCGCTCCAGCGTGATGAGCCCGCGCTGCGTGTGGACGCCGGATTTTTGGAACTGCTCGGGGCGAAGCGTGCGGATGAGTGGGGCCATCTGCTTGCGGGTGGCCTCGATCAACAGCAACTCGTTTTCCAGGTCACGTTCCTCGTAGTGCAACTCTTGCAGGAAGAGGTTCTCGTCGGCCGCGAGGATGAGCGGCGTGTCGCCGAGGGCGATGATCCGCTTCATGCGCTCGGCTGCGATCGGCTCGAAATCCGCGATGTGGCAGAGCACTTCCAGGGTACTCATGCGGCCGGGCACGGGCTTGGCCAGGAGTTGCTCGCGGGTCATCCCGGCCACTGCGGCCCGGATCTCCGCGACGCCCTGAAGGTACGAATCGGCCAAACCGGCTCAGCCATTACTTGGAGAAGTTGGTCGAAATCGAGTTTTACCCATTCCCTTGGGACCACGCTCGGATCCGGGCCCAGGTGGAAGCCCGGCCATGACGGCCCCTCTGTGCCCCGCGCCATTTAGGCGAACCTGCCGGGGGCCGAGGTAGTGATTTTTTGCCGTTGAGTGTGACCACTGTTGTCAGGGGCGCACCAGCCAGGAATGGGCGCTTGAAAACCAGCCACTTTGAGGAGTGGCAGATCGGGTCGTTAACCTCGTGGGTGTATCCAACACCCCACGGAGGTCGACGATGTCGAATCTGCTCAAAGTGGTTATGGTCGAGACGATCCTTTCACTGCACGCGCGTCGGTGGTCGGTGCGTCGAATTGCTCGGGAACTGGGCATCGACCGCGAGACGGTGGCCCGTCACATCCGGCTGGCGGCATCGGAGTCAAAACCAGCCAATGCGCCCATCGGCTCGGACGAGGGTGCCGGCGATCCAAAACCAGCCAATGCGCCCATCGGCTCCGACGTTGCGGACGGCACCGGACAAGGCGCGGTCGGCGACCCCGTCCCGGCGCTGGCACGTCCCGATCTCGATCCCGCTGCTGAAGCCGTCTCGACGACCGGTCGGTCCAGCGAGTGTGCACCGTGGCGAGACGCAATTCGGTCGATGCTTGCTTTGGGCCTGAGTGCCCAGCGGATTTATCAGGATCTGGTCGCGGATCACGGCTTCACGGGCAGTTACTACAGCGTGCGTCGGTTCGTGAGTCGGCTCGGGGCGAAGCGCGAACTGCCGTTTCGCCGGATGGAGTGCGGGCCGGGTGAAGAAGCCCAAGTCGACTTCGGGACGGGCGCACCGGTGTTGCAACCGGACGGAGCGCGTCGGCGGACGCATGTGTTCCGGATCGTGCTGAGCCATTCGCGGAAGGCGTACAGCGAGTCGGTGTACCGGCAGACGACGGAGAGTTTCATTCGGTGCCTGGAGAACGCGTTTTGGCACTTTGGTGGAGTTCCGCAGCGTCTGGTGCTCGACAATCTTCGCGCGGCGGTGACGAAGGCCGATTGGTTCGATCCGGAGATGAACCCGCAGGTGCGGTCGTTCGCGACGCACTACGGCACGGCATTGTTGCCGACGCGTCCGTACACACCGCGTCACAAGGGGAAGGTGGAACGGGGCGTCGATTACGTTCAGGAGAATGCTCTTCGCGGCCGGAAGTTCGACACGCTCGAAGAGCAGAATCGGTTCCTTCTGACCTGGGAAGCGACGGTGGCGGACACGCGGTTGCACGGCACGACCCGCAAGCAAGTCGGCAAGCACTTCGAGACGGTGGAGCGGGCGGCTTTGCAACGGTTGCCGGCGGAGCGGTTCCCGTGCTTTACGGAGTCGCGTCGGACGGTGCATCGGGACGGCCACGTCGAGGTCGAGAAGGCGTACTACTCGGTGCCTCCCGAATATCTCGCACGCCCGGTGTGGGTGCGGTGGGACGCGCGTCTGGTGCGGATCTTCGACGAGCGGATGAAGTCGATCGCGGTGCACGTCCGGCACGAGCCAGGCCGGTTCAGCACGCAGTCGCAGTACATCGCCGGTCCGAAGATTAACAGCGTCGAACGCGGTGCCGCGTGGCTGTTTAGCAAGGTTCGCCGCATCGGGCCGAAGAGCCTGGGTTGGGCCGAGGCGGTGATCGCGAACCGCGGCGTCGAAGGCGTTCGCGTGCTGCAGGGCCTGTTGAACCTGGCCCAGCGCCATCCGTGCGATGCCCTCGAGCAAGCCTGCGAGGTGGCCTCGTCGCACGGATCGCATCACCTGCGGACGATCCGTTCCTTGCTCAAACGTCCCACGGCGAAGCAGGAACCGCTTCCGTTCCTCAACGAACATCCCTTGATTCGCAACCTGTCGGATTACGACCAATTCGTCCACGACTCGTTTCGCAAGGAGGTGAACTGATGACGGGATCATTGCGTACGGCCCTGAAGCAACTGCGGTTGTCGGGGCTCTTGGAGAGCCTGGAAGTCCGGCTGCACGAGGCCGCCGGCAACAATCTGAACCATGCCGAGTTCCTGGAACTGCTGCTCCAGGACGAACTGGCGGTGCGCTCCGATCGCCAGGTCCGGCGGCGCGTCAAGGCGGCTCAGTTCCGCGAACTGAAGACGATCGACGACCTCGACTGGTCGTTCAATCCGTCGATCAAGAAAATGCAGGTCTTCGATTTGGCGACGTGCCGGTTTGTGCGGGAAAATGGCATGCTCCCCGAAAACTGGTCCAGTTGAAATGGTAGTCGTCGGTTAGGATCGCGGCTTCCCAGGAAGGGGAAGTCATGGCGAAGCGACGGACGGCG
>JAYTUG010000418.1:0-20084 GCA_043744695.1 Gemmataceae bacterium | reverse complement strand
GCGATCGGCGCTGGACCACATCAGTCAGACGCTGCGAAGTGCGGGCAACCTCCTGCTCCCACGGCCCACGCTGCTCCTGGGGCGCTAAACAAGTACGTTAGCATTCACGGGATCGGAAGAGTTCGAGATGAACGAAGCCAGTTGGTGAACTTCCGATTTCACGACTTCGGGGAGCTTTGAAATTGGCTCCTCTCGAGCATCGAATGCGACTTCTCGGATTACCGACATCCCCTCGTTCCGCCCCTGTTTCGAGGAATCTGCCAGTGAAGCGGAGGGCTCGTGAATGGCTTCGCAAACGAAGTCATCGAGGACGTGAATTCCCTGGCTCCGAGCGGGATTTGCCATGTGTCACCTCATGTTCAGCGGGCGTTCCTCAACCATCACTGCATCATACCAGAACTGGATCGAATACAATACGGGGTGCGAGATTGCGACTTGCTTCGCTTTCAGTTGCGTAGCAGATAGTTTCTACGAATTATCGCTCGGCTGGTCGTCCGCTTCTGTAATGTCGATGGTGATTTCCTCGCCAAAAGCGAGCGTATTCGGGCGGATAGAAACGCTATCTGCCCTCACGCCAGCCGGAAGCGACCGAAGATGTGCCAACACACTCGACGCAAAGCCCTTCATAGCTTGAGCAATCCGTAACTGACCCGTGCCCTCATCGAGAGCGTATACACGGTAAAGGTCATACCGTTCCTGGCTTAACTCCATTTCCAGAAGTTCGCTCATTGAAACGTGGAAGACCTGATTGAAGTCTCCGCAGGTAGATTTCACTTCTACTTTCTGAGAGATGTTCGCCTGGGGCCGAAGCAAGAAATCAAATGGTTCAATTGCGTTTTCGATGGAAGCCCATGTGTAGTCCGTAATGATTCCAGCACTCAACTGGCTCGCGAAATATACGTCGATAAGCTCTTCTCCCATTTGCCCGACATCACTTGCGCGCTGTCTGGCTCGTTCCAGTTCCGCTCGTGTCATGCGGCGTCCGTTGCGTCGTGAACGCAACTTTTGCGTGCCCTCAAGGCCGCCCTGCGCTGCGTCTTCAATTGCCGCGTCCAGAAGCAATTCATAGACCGGATGAATCTCTGGCGTGCCGGAGGCGTGAACAATAAGGCTGAGTTGGGATAGATCGATAGCGATCATGCTTCCGACGCCGAAGTCTCTCAAGCCAGTGTGCAGGTTGGCATCTTCAGCAACTTTGCTGGACACAAATACTGCCCGTGCCGCAGTCGGATAGAAATCCCCTTCAAAATCGAAGATCACATAATCACCCGGTTCCAGGACATCGAAGCGCGTCAGCTGATCGTGGGGATTGGGAATGTACTCGCCGTTCAGTCGCCAATTCTTGTAAGTGCCGCCTTTGATGATCTTGCGTTGGATGTTCCAGACGCGAGCGTGGCCCGGACCATAAATGAACAGGTCGAGGGGAACGCGACCCGTGCGGCCAACATCAGTAGTTGGCATAGACGGGTAAAGCCTGTCGATGAAAACATCGGCATTCAGATTGATTGACTTCTGATTGCCGGTGTTTCGATTGCGAAACTGCCACTCAAACAGCGTGAGATCGGAGCCGGTAAGCGTCTTGACCGCCAGCTTGCCCATTTCTTGCCCCCTCGCAAATGGCCTGCATCATCTTCTCGGCAATCGCTTTCGCCATGAGCGGTGGCACGGCGTTGCCGATCTGACGCAATGCAGAGTTCATAGAACCTGAGAATCGGAATCCGTCTGGAAAAGATTGCAGCCTTGCAGCTTCGCGGACGGAGATTGTACGAGCCTGCTCGCTGTCATAGTGAATATGCGAGTAGGTGTCTTTACCAATGTGCGCCATGAGCGTTCGGCAAGGCATGTCCGCTTCCATCTTCCGCCATTTGTTTGGGAACTTGGTCGCGTCGTAGGGCGGAACAATTGACTTCTTCAACGCCTCGAAATCGGCTGATCCTTTCTTTAGAGTTATGCCTTGGCGCTCCATCGCCTTGAGTGTCGCTTGAAACAGCGAGAGAGCGTGTTGGTAGGCTTGCGGATATTGATCGCCCGGATTCATGATCCGAAAAATCTGGTAATCGCGTGGAAGATAGCGGATGACATGCTCAAGGATGCCCGTGTTGCTCTCAAACCCCGGCCAGTTTCTCATTGCCTTTGCGTATGGCGTCAGGGCAAGGCCTTTCCTGTAAGGGGTCAGAGAATCGAGCCTCTGTGCGACCTTCTTCATCTTGCCTTCCAGGTGCAGCGTAATTCTTGGCAAATCGCCTATCGCATCTTTGGCTGTAACGGCGTGCGGTAGGTCAGGGGACGCATCCGCCGGAGCCTCGTAGTGCGTGTCGTCGATCAGGAGAGGTTGTTTGCCTGTTTTTCTCATCGCCTTGAGAGCTACATCACGCGATCCTTGGTAGCCAGCGGGAAGTTCCACATAATGCGACGGTGCGGGAAAATGCACGTCAGAGCCAAGCTCCTTGCGGTATGCGACGAGAAACATGCGCTCACGCATCTGTGGAGCGCCATAGAATGCGGAATTTAGCAGCGAATAACGCGCGAAGTATCCAAGACCTTCCAGGACTTCACTCACTTCTTCAGCGATGTTGAGTCCGCCATAATTCATCATGTCGGGAACATTCTCAATCAGCAGGGCGAGCGGCTGAAATTCTCGAACATAATGAAGATAGCGCAAATACAGGTTTCCACGAGCATCGTGTTTGAATGCGGTCGGGTGCGAATCGATTTCGCGGAGCTTAGCCCGACCGACACGCGCGAATGCTTGGCATGGTGGACCGCCAATAATAACGTCCACGCTTTCGGCAACCGAATTGTCGAATTCAAACTGAGCGACGAGTTCCTGTGCGCTCATCGCTGTAATGTCATGTGCCTCGGCGTGCGGCCCACCTTCTGTGCCAAAGAAATTCCGGCTATGCGATCGTGAGGCCATCGGATCGATTTCTATGCCTGCCGAGATGGAAAAACCAGCGGCGTGAAAACCCAGAGATAGACCGCCGCAGCCAGCGAAAAGATCAAGGACTCGCGGCGCGTTGCCAGCACGAATCCGCTTGATCTTCGCTTTGATAGCGCTTGCCAGTTTGGATAGGGCGACGCTCATGGTTTTGGAAGCCGCTTTCTTCGTTTCAGTTGAGGCAGATTTCCGAGTTCGGATTCAATCGCAAACCAGTTCGCCGGCCTATCAACGATTTCTGCTCTACGCCAGACGCACTCGATCAGATCTTCTTCAATTTAATGTTCCCGCACACGAACAACCGTCCAATCAGGACGCCGCAGGTGGCGGAAATTCGTTGCGTCACGCCCAATTGCGAAGCCGCAAGCGTTCTCACCCGCGCAGCCCAATCGAGACGTACTTCGTTTCCAAGTAAGCTTCCAGGCCATCGTGCGCCAGTTCGCGGCCGAGGCCGGATTCCTTCATGCCGCCGAAGGGGCACTGCGGCGTCGCGGGCACTGGATCGTTCACGCCGATGATGCCGGCCTCCAGGCCCTCCGCCATCCGCCAGGCGATGCTGAGGTCGTTGGTGAACACGTAGGCCGCGAGGCCGTACTTGGTGTTGTTCGCCGCGGCGATCACATCCTCGATCTTCGTGAAATCCAGCACCGGCATTACGGGGGCGAATGGCTCGTCCGTCAAGATGCGGGCATCCGGCGAGAGGCCGCTAAGCACGGTCGGTTCGAAGAAGTAACCCTTCGAGAAGCTCTTGGCCTTGCCGCCGCCGGTGAGCACCTTGGCACCCTTGCCCTTGGCGTCGTCGATGAGTGCCTGCGTGCCGTCCATCGCCTTCTTCTCGAACATCGGGCCGACCACCACGCCTTCGTCGAGGCCGTTGCCCATCTTCAGCTTCTTCGCTTCTTCGACGGCCACCTCGATGAACCGCTTCTCGATGTCCTTGTGAACGAAGAAGCGGCTCGGGCTGATGCAGACCTGCCCGTTGTTGCGGAATTTGCCGAGCACGGCGGCCTTGGCCACCACTTCCGGGTCGGCATCCGGGAAGACGATGAACGGGGCGTGCCCGCCGAGTTCGAGCGAGAGCCGCTTCACCTGATCCGCGGCCTGCCTCATCAGTTGTTTGCCCACGGCCGTGGAACCCGTGAAGCTGATTTTGCGAACCAGCGGGTTGGTCATGAACTCGTCGGCGATCTCGCTCGCGGAACCGATGACGAGGTTGGCGACGCCCTTGGGGAGTCCCGCGTCGATGAGGCACTCGAAGACGCCGATGAGGCAGAGCGGCGTCTGGCTCGCCGGCTTGCAGACGATCGTGCACCCGGCCGCGAGCGCCGGCGCGATCTTGCGGGCTTGCAGCGTGATCGGGAAGTTCCAAGGCCCGATGGCCCCGACCACGCCGACCGGATGCTTGATCGTCAGGTGCCGCTTCGCGGCATTGCTCTGCGGAATCACCTGGCCGTACGCACGCTTGCCTTCTTCCGCGAACCACTCGAAGGTGTCCGCCGAGTGCAGCACTTCGCCCTTGGCCTCGGCGAGCGGCTTGCCCTGTTCCATCGTCATGGTGCGGGCGAGCGCGTCGGCCCGTTCGCGCATCAGGTCGGCAGTCTTCTTCAGCACCTTGGCGCGGTCGTACGCCGTGGTCTTCATCCAGGTTTTCATCGCCTCGCTGGCAGCGGCGATGGCCTTCTTGCAATCCTCCCGCCCACCGGCCGACACTTCCGCGATGGTTTCCTCGGTGGCCGGATTCTCCACGGCGATCTTCTTGCCGGTCGAAGACTCGACCCACTGGCCATCGATGTAAAGCTGGCGGTGCTGGACGGGAACGGCGCTGGACATGGGAAACCTCGATGGTGTTCGGCGTGATGTTGGTATGCTAGACAGCATGCGGATGGTTACCAGTCCCCATTTGGCGAGTCCGCCATGACGTGGTCGGATCTTCTACTCATCGCTTTGGGTTCAACCAGTGGGATGTATTTCCTCTGGTTCATCTTCGACTGCTGGTGGCGCGGCGACTGGTACGTTCCGGACCCGCCGAAGTGAACGCGAGTCGTCGAGCCCAATTGTTATCCGGCTGCGGTTTCTCCGGATAGGAAGATATGGAATCACTCGCTACCGCACCTATTCTTCCGACGCTGGATGGCGTCGGTCGCGACTTGCTTGCAATCCCGCACTGGCGCAAGGCGATTTCACTCTCGACTCCGTTATCGCTCGTCGTTTCGTACTTCCTGGCAGCATCGATGGAGTGGTGGCCGTTCGCGATCGTCGCCGTCGCGATTCTCAGCTTTATCACGTACGGGTCACTGTCGCACGATCTGGTTCATCGAACGCTCGGATTGCCGAGAGGCGTCAACGACGCACTGCTGTCCACGATTGAACTGATGATGCTTCGCAGCGGTCGAGCATACCGTTTGGCACATCTCAATCACCACGCAAGCTACCCGGACCCGGCCGATGATCCGGAAGGTGCGGCCGCCCACGGCTCGCTGGGGTCGGCCCTCGCGGCAGGCTTTCTCTTCTTTCCGCGTCTGTGGTGCTGGGCCTTTCGACGCTACCCGACTCATCGATTGAGACTGGCGGTAGAAGCAGTCGCGATTATCGGGCTCGTCGTCGGTGCCATTGCGTTGGCGATCGCGGGAATCGCACTCGCGCCGATTATCTATGTCGTGCTCGTTTATTGTGGCACCTGGATCGTCCCGGTGGCGACTGCGTACATTCCTCATCTGCCGAAGGGCGGAACCGAACTGTTTCAGACTCGTCGGTTTCGGGGATGGGTCGCCCGGCTCATCGCCTTCGAACACCTATATCATCTGGAGCACCACCTTTATCCCGCGGTGCCGCATCACAACTGGCCGGAACTGGCCCGGCGACTCGATCCAATCCTCGACTCGCTCGGAGTTCCAATCGTTCGACTCGTTCCCAAGAGGCAGCAACGATGCAGGATCAACGAGAGCCCGTCGGGTTGATCGGCCTCATCGTGGGCGATGGCCGGCCTCTCCTCAGCGCGACGGGATTGGGTCTGGTTCTCGCGGGCGGATTCGCATTGTTCCTCGCCGCGCGGGGAGAACTCCTACCCCACGACGTGGCTTATCTCGGAATGACGCCCCAGGCGCTGTGTGCCTTGAACGAATGCCGCATCGTTCATTTCATGATGCACGACCGCGTTTCCTTTGGCGGCGCGCTGATTGCCATCGGCACGATGTACTTGTGGTTGGTCGCCGGCCCAATCTCTCGCGGCCAACGATGGGCGTGGGATTTGTTGGCCGCAAGCGGCTTCGTCGGCTTCCTCAGCTTTCTCGCCTATCTCGGCTACGGCTACCTCGATACCTGGCATGGGGCTGCCACGGCCGCACTCGCGCCGGCCTTCGTCGGCGGTCTCGGCCTCACCCGCAGTCGAATCGCCTGGATCGACACGGCATCGTGGTGGGCACGGCCGACTCGGCATGAACTCGCCAAGCGTGCGATCCTACTCGCCACGGCCCTCGGAATGTTCGGAGGAGGTGCCACGATACTCGTCGTCGGGATGACGAGCGTCTTCGTTCCGGAAGACTTGGTGTATTTAGGAATCGAACGGACTCATTTCGACGAATTGAATCCGCGGTTGGTACCGCTGATTGCGCACGACCGAGCCGGATTCGGCGGCGCGGTTTGTTGCTGTGGCGTGATCCTCGGTGGTGCGGCGTGGCGCGCGGATTGGGATCGTGCCGCCCGGCAGGCGCTCGCCATCGCCGGCGTCGCCGGTTTCGGTACCGCACTCGGCGTCCATCCCGCCATCGGCTACATGGACGGGCTTCATCTCGCGCCGGCGCTCCTCGGTGCCATCGCGCTGGCGGTCGGATTGTGGCAGGTACGGAACTGATCCTTGAGTCGAAACCTGCCGGACCGAAGTCCATCGCTGACTACCCCGGAAGCCGAGAGGAAAGCGACGCTGACCTGGCGAGGCGTCGGTTCTCGACTGAACGATTGACTCCACTTCCGGTTGCGGATAGGGTGTGGAGGAGGAATTCTCGGAGGCACTCGCATGCCGAACGGCTTACAAACCCGCTGGCTCACGGACATCGGTCTGGCTCTGGGCCTGCTCGTCGCGTTGATCGTGATCGCGGCCGCGGAACCGCGTTCGCGAGGCGAGGCATCGCCACCTCCTCTCGAAGTGGCTTCCGCGGAACCGGTCAACAATTCACCCGAGAAGCCGAATCTCGTTCCCGCGAAGCCGGACCAAAGCACGCCATCGAAGAAGGATTCCAACAGCAAGCAGGAACCATTACCTGTGAAGCCGGAGGAGCGGATCGCAATCAAGCCGAAGGAAAACGAGGTCAAGTTCCTCGGGGTCAAGAGTCAGGGGCAGCGGTTCTGTATCATCGCGGACAATTCGGGAAGCATGAGCGGCCCCAAGATCATCGACCTCCGGACGCAGCTGCTGAAGACGCTCAAGGACTTCGACAAGGGTGGCGAATATTACATCTACTGTTTCAATTCGGTCTCGGAGCCGATGCCGCATTCTTCGTGGTTGACGAATGCCGCCCCGGAAGCGGGCAAGATTCGCACCTGGGTCGAAGACATCAACCCCCGAGGCGGAACGGACCCGACGACTACTTTCCGGGCTGCGTTCAAGCTGAGCCCGCCGCCGGACGTGATCTTCTTCATGACCGACGGAATCATTCCGCCGACGGTGCCGGCACTGGTCGAGCGACTGAACACAGGCACTCCGAGGGTCGTGGTGAACACGATCATGTTCGCCGATTCTCGGTTTGTGGACATGCTCGCTAAAAAAGTTCCGATGCTTCCCAAAGGTGCATTTCCAAAGGGTGCATTTCCCGGTGGTCTTCCCCCTGGGCTCGCCGCGATGGAGGAGCGAGCGGAGGTTTTCTTGAAGCAGATTGCCAAGGACTCCGGGGGAACCTTCACACGCTACACCACCAAGGAGTGAGAAGCTTGTCCTTCCTCTCGAAGCGAATCTGCGATATATTCGGGACCGCACTCGGCGTCCATCCCGCCATCGGGAACATGGACGGGTTTCATCTCGCTCCGGCGCTCATCGGTGCCATCGCGCTTGTGTGAACTCCACTCTTTTGCAATCCTCTCCAGATTTCGGTTGACGGCCGCTCCCAGACACGCGAGTATTTGTAAAGTGCTGCCTCCGGGAAATCCGGCTCCTGCCGACGGAATTTCCGAAAGCCGCTCTCTCCCGCCTACCAGACGAACGCACCGGCAGACTGTCCCACCTCCACCACACGTCGAGAATTGAGGGTACCATGCTGCAATTCCTCGGTTCGAATCAACGGTTCTGCGACGGCGTCTCCCGTCGAAATTTCATGCAGATCGGCGCCTTCGGCGCGGGTCTCACGCTCGCCGACATGCTCCGGATGAAGGAAGCGAATGCCGCGAGCGCGGCCCGCAAACAGGGTTCGCGCTCGCAAAAAGCCGCGATCATGATCTACCTGCCCGGCGGCCCCTCGCACCTGGATATGTACGATCTCAAGCCCGAAGCACCGGTCGAGTTCCGCGGCGAGTTCAAGCCCATCAGTACCAACGTGGCCGGCGTCCAGATTTGCGAACACTTCCCGATGCAAGCGAAGATGTGGGACAAGCTCTCCGCCATCCGCTCGATCGTCTCCGTCGATGAACACAGCGATTCGCTCGTGACCACCGGGTTCCCGGACCGCGTGAACCGCCTCGCCGACCACCCGTCGTTCGGGTCGGTCGTGTCGAAACTTCGCAGCGAGAGCGCCGGCCCGGTACCGCCGTTCGTTTCGCTTCGCGGAATGAGCCGCGGCACCGAGCCCGGTTACCTCGGCGTCGCCCACCGCCCCTTCACCCCGGGCGGTCAGGGCAATTCGAACCTGAAACTCGCCAACAACGTGACCGCCAACCGACTCGACGCCCGCAAGGGTCTTCTCGACGTGTTCGACGACACTCGCCGCGAGATCGACGCCTCCGGCACCATGAAGGGAATGGATGCGTACACCGAGCGGGCCGTCGAGATGGTGACCGCCGGCGTGGTCCGCGATGCCCTCGACACCAAGAAGGAAGACAAGGCCGTGCTCGAACGCTACAAGGGCGTCGAGCAGTTCCTCACGGCTCGCCGGCTGATCGAAGCGGGCGTCGGCTGCGTCACCCTTTCCATTGGCGGCTGGGACACGCACGGCCAGAACTTCGTCCAACTCAAGAAGCAACTCCCGCAGGTGGATCGCGGCATCGCCAACCTGATCCAGGACCTCCACGATCGCGGCATGCAGGACGACGTCGTGACGGTAATGTGGGGTGAGTTCGGCCGCACGCCCAAGATCAACATGAACGCGGGCCGCGATCACTGGTCGCCGGTGATGGGTGCGATGGTGGCGGGCGGCGGATTGAAGATGGGCCAAATGGTCGGCACGACCACGGCCAAGGGTGAACGCCCCAAGGACAGCCCGTACACCGTGCCCCAGGTGATGAGTACGCTGTATCGGGCCATCGGCATCGATCCGTCGATGACCTTCCCGAACGGCGCGGGTCGCCCGATGTACGTGCTGGACGAGCGCGAACCGGTCAAGGAACTGGTCGGCGGTTGATTCGACGTTTAGCCGCGACGCGTAGTCCTCGGAGCGGAGCGCGACATCGCTGGAACTGTCGCGCTCCGCTCCGCAGACTGCGCGTCGCGGCTAAACGTTCACGCCAAGCCCTTGCGACCTCGCACCGGTTCTTCCACGGCCGCGTCGCGGAGCACCCTCTCCAGTTGAGCCAGGTACTCGCGGAAGCGCTTCTTCCCGAGTGCCGTGATCTTGCACGTCGTGAGCGGCCGGCGGCCTTCGTAGCCCTTGTGAACTTCCACGAGGCCGGCTTCCATGAGCACGTCGAGGTGGCGGCTGAGGTTGCCGTCGGTGAGCGCGCAAAGTCGCGCGAGTTCCGTGAAGGCGGTTCCTACGGTACGCGCGACCAGGGCCGTGAGGATGCCGAGGCGGGCCTTCTCGTGCAGCACGCGATCGAGGCCTTCGTAGGAATACCGGCCCGCGTCCGGATCGGGTTCAGCCATCGGAATCCCTAGACCTGTTCGAGCGCTTCGCGAACGCGCATGGCGGCTCCTGGTGGCATTCGCACAGATTACTTTGCGGTGCAAAGCGTGTCAAGGGCTTTGGCACGAACTCAGCGCCAGAACTGCCATCGCGGGTGCGGCGGACGAAGTGCGATTTGGCCGCGTGCGAAATCGAGGTGGAGCACGAGCCCGCGGAAGAAATCGAGCCCGAGGAGGCCGTCGATCATCGTGCTGGGTGGGTGAGGCATCCACAGAACCGGGAAGTCGGAACTCGAATGGCCCAGAGCGAGCAACCCGCCGATCCGAACGAAACCGGCTCGAGTTGTACCGCTTCCCGTACGAACGGTCCGTCGATCGCGTTCATCTGGTTCGGTGTAACCCAAGCGTTGAAGGACGAGTCCGGAGACGGAGGTCCGAGTAGCCGCAGTATCGACTGCGAAACGAAACTCATGTACTCCCCGGGGCGACGACACCACAACGGGAATGGCGATCAGCCGGCCATTAGGATCGAATGGCTCGCTCATAGCAAATAGATCGCATCTTCGAGAACGGGACCGGCAAAGAAAAATGCAATGTCGTGAGGGAGTGGCAATTTGTCCAGTTCGGCTAGAATCGCTTCCTTGTCCGAACCGTGGGCGACGATTTGTCCACCTCGAGCATAGCCGTTGCGGCCTCGCTCGACGCGATTTACGAGTACCCACTCGCCATCGTACTCGGCCTCGATTTCCGCCATCGTCTGGTACTTGCCCGTCATGGTTCACCTCCGTCACAATTCTCCCACAGATTCGCGGGCGTGCCAAGTGAGCCCGCGCGATTTAACCTCGGTGAGTTGTAACGGTCGCACCGAAGGGGGTAAGATGTCTGCGGGGGCGAACGCAGCGGGACTGCATTGAGGCGACACGCCTGCTCGGTTAGGCTCGACGGTAGAGTACACGACGTACGATTTCGGGCACGAAGCTCACGGCGCATCACTCGAGGGTTCCGGCCGTGGACGCCAAATCGTTCACTTCGGTCGATCGCGACTTGCTCAAGCGCTGCTTGAATGAGGACGCCGGCTCGTGGAACGACTTCGTGGATCGCTTCCTCAGCTTGATTTACCACGTCATCGGATACACGGCGCACCTACGGAGCGTGCGGGTCAGCCCGGAAGACAAGGAAGATGTCGCGGCCGAGGTGCTGCTCAAGATCGTCGAGAATGGCTTCCAGGTGCTTCGCGAGTTTCGCGGACAAGCGAGCTTGGCGACGTACCTCACGGTCATCGCGCGGCGAATTGCCATCCGCGAACTCGCCCGGCGGCAGAAGGTCAAGGAGTCGATTTCGCGCGGCGACGTGCGCTTTGCCGAGGCCGATCCCGAAGATGGTCCCGCCGCGGCCAAGAGCATCGAGCGGCTCGAAGAAGTCGAAAGGCTGCTCAAGCGCCTCAGTGGCCGCGAACGCGAGATCGTACGGCTTTACTACTTTGAAGGCCGAACCTACGAGGAGATCAGCATCGCGACCGACGTGCCGGTGAACACGATCGGGGCGGTGCTTTCGCGAGCGCGGAAGAAGTTGCGACCGGTCAGCCGCGGCGGCGCGGATTCGCTCGGCGTCGCAGCGGGAATGTCGATGCCGGCACCGATCGCGAAGAAGAAGAAGATTCGCGCGCCGAAACTACCGCCGACCACGCTGCCCAAACGCCCGCCGACGAATAAGGACAAAGGACCGACCGCATGATGTGAACAGACGCCACCATTCGTTGCTCAGTATCCGAGCTCGAGGGGTTGCATCCGATGCATTCCTTCAGGCATCATCCCGTCGATCAACTTAGAGCAGATAACCGCCTGCCACGGGAAGCATCACGGGAATGCCTCACACCTAAGCATTCGTGCCACACAGTTCAGCAATCGCAATTTTAGCCGATGATACAAGGTCAGTCACAGACTCGACGTTAGTGCCTGTTATAGAGGCACTTAAATCCATCTAAGATTCTCCATCTCCCCGGCATTCCCATTGCTTTAGCTTTCGCCATCCGTTTCCTGGCACCCGTTGAGGTACTGCCTGTGTTGATGCGTCTCCTCCTCTCCGGCCTACTCGCGGTCGGACTGTCCTTCTTGCTGTGCGGGGTCACTTCCGCCCAGGAACCGCCCAAGGATCCTCCGAAGGAAGACCTTACGAAAGTTCCGGCGATGAAGTCGGACGTGGAAGCGGCTAAGACGGAATCGCTAGCAGCCGCCAAATCCGCCGACGACCACGCCCACAAGTACGCAGACATCGCGTGGGTTCTCACGGCCTCGGCATTCGTCATGCTCATGCTTCCCGGTTTGGCGCTTTTTTACGGCGGCATGTCGCGCCGCAAGCACATCCTCGGCACCATGATGCAAACTATGGTTGCGCTGGGCATCGTCGGCGTCCAGTGGGTGGTCATTGGATACCCACTTGCGTTCGGCGAGTCGTACGTGAAATTCAAGTATCCCGGCACCGAGACCGAAGCCAGCGCCATCGGCTTCAGCAAGGAACTCGTCCTGATCAGCCCGGAAGCCGCCGTCGGCAAGACCGCTGAGGATGTTCTCAAAGAGAGGAAGATCGACCCGGCGACCGCGACCGACGAGCAGAAGAAGGATGCGACCGCTGAGTCGGACAAGGTCAGCCGATTCATGAAATTCCCGAACACGAATCTTCCGCTCTACCTCCACGTCATGTTTCAGGGAATGTTCGCGATCATCACGATCGCCCTGGTGAGCGGTGCATTTGCCGAACGCGTGAAGTTCGGCTCGTACTGCCTCTTCGCGTTGCTCTGGACCACGCTCGTATACGATCCGATTGCTCACTGGGTCTGGGCATTCGACTGGGTGAAGGCTAAGCCGGACGACGCCCTGTTCCCGGCTGCCGGTTTGCTCGGCGCGAACGGAGCGATCGACTTCGCGGGCGGCACCGTGGTTCACATCGCGGCCGGCTTTAGCGGACTCGCCGCGGTTCTGATCTTGCGCAAACGCATCGGCTACGGCAAGCAGACGTTCCATCCGAACAGCATGGTCTTCACCCTCCTCGGAGCCGGCATGCTGTGGTTCGGTTGGTTCGGCTTCAACGGCGGATCGGCCTTATTCTCGAACGGCCAAGCGATCTCCGCCTTCACCGTGACGCAGATCGCGGCCGCAGCCGCCGGCATGGCATGGCTTCTCACGGAATGGTGCATTAAGGGCAAGCCGACGGCACTCGGATTCGCCTCGGGGCTCGTGGCCGGGCTCGTCGCAATCACGCCGGCCAGTGGTTTCGTCGCTCCCGGAGGCGCTCTGATCATCGGTATCGTTGCCGGCATCGCCTGCTATGGAGCGGTCCTGCTGAAAGGAATGCTCGGCTACGACGACTCCCTCGACGCCTTCGGCGTTCACGGAGTCGGCGGCTTCATTGGAGCCGTCCTGACCGGTGCCTTGATCAGCCTGCCCCTCTGGGTCTACGGCTCGGAAATGAAGATGGATCAGTTCCCCGGCAAGCTGACCGAGACCAAGGATGCCATCGACGTGTCCGCTCAATTGAAGTGGCAGATGCTTGCGGCCTGCACTTCCGCCGCCTACGCCTTCGTCGTCACGGGGGTACTCATCCTGCTCATCGACAAGACAATCGGATTCACGCTCAAGCCCGAGGATGAAGCCGAGGGTCTCGATTTGGCCGTTCACGGCGAAGTCGGCATGGATTACGGCGTCGGTGCTCCGGACGAAAATCCCGGCCTCACGGTCATGCCGAAGTCCGCCTCCACGCCGCCGAACGGGCCGCTCTCCAAGCGATTCACCGTCGTGGTGGAAGGGGCCAATCCCGACCAACTCGTCAAGGTCTGGAGCGACCTGTGCCGGCCGACCGAAGGACCGGGCAATTCTGCCTTCAAGGCCGTCTATCCGTACTTCACCACGATGAGTGGGAACAAGTTCCGGTTCCGCGGTGGCGATCCCGTCCTGCTTCGCGCCGAACTCCAGAAACTACTCTCGGGCATTCTTCACGCACCCGTGAAGGCCCATGTGGAATCGTAGAAGTCGTGTGGGTGCGAGTGTGAGTGTGAGGAAAAACAAGTTTTTCCCCCACACACGCACTCGCACTAAGCACTCACAAACACCCACAACACTCACACCCACACTCTTCCCATGAAACTGATCGTCGCCATCATTCGCCCGGAGAAGCTCGAAGACGTGCAGCGGGCACTTGCCGAACGCGATATTTACCTCATGACCGTGACCGACGTTCGCGGCTGCGGCATGCAGCGCGGCTACACCGAAGTTTATCGCGGCACCGAAGTCACCGTGCGGTTGCTCGCGAAACTCAAACTCGAAATCGCCGTCAACGAGCCCTTCGTGGAAGCGGCCGTCGAAGCCATCGTTCACGCCGCCCGCACTGGGGAAACCGGCTCGGTTGGCGACGGCAAAATCTTCGTGCTCCCGCTCGAAGATTGCGTTCGCATCCGGACCGGCGAACGCGGTTCCGGCTCGATCGGGCCGTAATTCTGCCGGAGAGCGCAGCCGTCCTGCCGGCATTCTTTCATAAACCAAGCCCACCCGTGCGAACGGGTGGGCTTTCTTCATTGCTGGAGTCTTCGCAATGGCCTCTTCCCTGGTCGGACAGATTGCCGTCATCACGGGCGCTTCGAGCGGGATCGGGTGGGCACTGGCCAAGGCGCTGGCGGTGGAAGGGTACAAAGTCGGGCTGATCGCGCGACGCGAAGAGCCGCTCCGGACGCTGGCATCGGAAATTGTGGCAAGTGGAGGTCAGGCGGCATTTGCGGTCGCCGACGTTTCCCAAAGTACGTCCGTTGCCGCGGGCTTGGCTTCCCTTCGCGCCGCACTCGGGCCACTCGATTTGGTCGTGGCCAACGCCGGCGTCGGCATGCCCACGCGGCTCGATCCCGTGAATCTCGCCGATGTCGAGGCCATGTTCCAAGTGAACGTGCTCGGCGTGGTCAACACGTTTGCAGCGGCACTGCCCGAAATGCTCGCACGCCAGACGGGTCGGATCGTCGCCATCTCCAGCATCGCGGGCTACTGCGGCCTGCCCGGCCAATCCGCGTACTGTGCCAGCAAGGCGGCCGTGAACGCCTATATGAACGGCCTACGAATCCACCTCCGCGGTACCGGCGTCTTCGCCACCACCATCTGCCCCGGGTTCGTTCGAACGCCGATGACGGCGATGAACACCTTTCACATGCCGGGCCTCATGACGGCGGACGTTGCGGCGAGCCGCATCGTGCGGGCCATCGTGCGCGGCAAGAAGGTGAGCAACTTCCCCTGGCGGCTCGCACTCTTAACGAAGCTGAGCCGATGGCTACCCGATGGAGTCCTGAAGCGAATCATGAGCGGCTACGAAGAAGAACCGAAGGCGTGAGCCCACCTGGGAGCGCGGCCTCTTCCCTGGGAGCGCGGCCGTCCCGGCCGCTTACGTCGGCAGAAAGGGAACGTCCGACGTACAAGCACGGTCTCTTGAGGTATGACTCATCCAGCGGCCGAGACGGCCGCGCTCCCAGGGACCGCCGCGCTCCCAGGGACAATTCCTGTAACCTTTCACTTCTCGCCGACAAGTCTACGTTGAAGCCTCACCCTGGAGCCGCCCGTGCGAATCGTTCACACCGCCGACTGGCACTTGTGCAACCGTTTGGGTCGAATCGACCGCACCGCCGACTTGAAGCAGCGCATCGAGCGCGTCGCGGAACTGTGCGAGGAAAAGACCGCGGACGTTCTGCTCATCGCCGGCGATCTCTTCTCCGAATATGCCGAACTCGAGCACATCGCGGATGCCTTCGAGCACATCCACAAGACCTTCACACCTTTCTTCCTGCGGGGCGGCACGATCCTCGCCATCACGGGCAACCACGATCGCGACCACAAGATCAACGCCGTGCGGTCCGGCATGAGGCTCGCGGTCCCGTTCGCCGGTGAAGGCGGAATTCTCGCGGGCGGGCGCATGTACCTCGTCAACGGCCGGACGTTCAAATCGCTGCGAGGGGCCGATGGAAACCTCGTACAGTTCGTGCTGCTCCCGTACCCGTTCCCCAGCCGCTACGACCTCTCGAAGAACGACATCCAGAGCAAGGAACACCTGCACACGGTACTCCATGCGAAGGTCGCCGAGTGGGTACAGAAGGTTCCCGACCTGCCCGACTTCGACAAGAAGCTTCCCACGGTGATTGGGGCTCACCTGCACGTGCGCGGGTCGGAGATTCACACGCCGTACAAGATGAACGCGGCCGACGACGTGATGTTCGACTACGCGGATCTGAACCCCGGCTGGGCCTACGTGGCCCTCGGGCACATTCACAAGCCGCAACTCGTGATGAACCTGCCGCACGTCCGCTACTCGGGCAGCTTAGATCGGCTCGACTTCGGCGAAACGCACGAAGACCACGGCGTGCTGTTCGTGGAGGTCGGCCCGCAGGGCCTGGTCGGCGAGCCGGAGCGATTGCCGATCCCGGCGACGCCGTTCCTCACGATCACTCTTGCGGATGTGGACGCGGAATTGCCTCTGCTCGAGGAGCAATACCCGGAGCGCGAGCGAGCCATCGTGAGGGTGAACGTGAGCCCGCACGCGATGGCGATGAGCCGCGACGAAGCGACCCGCACGCTGCGGAACATTTTCCCGCGACTCCACGAGTTGAACTGGCTTCGCGTCGAGAAAGCGGACGACGAGCAGACCGGCCCGCGCGTCAACGTGAAGACGTCGCTTGAGGAGTCCGTTCGCGGCTACCTCGATAGCCTCGACGACTTCCAGGCCGAGCCCGAGATCGAGAAGGTCGAACTCCGCAAGGTTCTGGACACCTTTCTGAACGGCGGTACGGCATGATCCCCAAGCGCGTCACGCTGCGAAATTTCCTCAGCTTCGGCGACGAGGAACAGACCTTCGATTTCACCGAACCCGACGAGGTGCTGTGGATCCTCACCGGGCCCAACGGCGTCGGGAAATCCGCCGTGTTCGATGCCATCACGTACTGCCTGTTCACGGAACACCGCGGCGGCGGGCAGGACGCCAAGAGCCTGATCAAGCACGGCGCGAACGGGTTCCACGTCTCGTTCGAGTTCGAGTTCAGCGGCGAGAACTACCGCATCTTTCGCGGTCGACCGGCGTCCACCTCGCAACCCACGCAACGCGTCGAACGGTTCGATTCTGCCGCAAAAGATTGGAAGGCCATCGTCGGCGTGAACAGTGCCACGGATGTCAAGAACTGGGTGCGAGACACGCTCGGGTTACGGTTTGAAACCTTCGCGTCGTCGGTACTCTTGCGCCAGGGTCAATCGGATGTCATCGTCGAAGCGACCGGCAAGGAACGGCTGGAGGTCTTGAAGCGAATCATCGACGTGGAGCGATTCGAGGCACTCTCGGCTCGCCTCACGGATGCCGCGAAGGAACACTGGGACCGCTTCAAACAATTGAAGCTCCAGCGGGAGACGCAAGCGGAGGTGACCGAGGTCGAAGTCGCGGCTGCGAAGGACATTCTCAAAGCGGCCGAGGCTGCGCGAGCAGCGTCTCAGGAAGCCAAGCTCGGAGCTTCGCAACGCATCGAGCAGGCGAAGCAGTACGCGAGACTCGATGGGGAACGGACCGGACTCGACCGTCAGCTTCAAGAGGCCGACGAACGCGCGAAGCAGCGAAAGGAGATCGAGGAATCACACGAGCGATTCGGCGTCCTTCAGGCGGTCGTGCCTCCGCTTCGCAAGATCGCGACGGCCCAGACGCGTATTGCCGATGCCGAGGTGAAGCAGCAGAAGCAGGCCTCCGCGCTCGCGTTATTGGACGGAGAATTGAAGGTGACCGCGGCCGCGCTGGAGAAGGCTCGAACGGAGGCGACTGCTCACGAACAGGTAAAAGTGGAGCACGAGAACGAAGCGAGGCGACTCGGCAAAGAGGTTGAAGGTGAATCGAAGTTCTTGACCACGGCGGAGCAGGTCGCAGCACTCGCGAAGCAACTGGCCGGCTTCGCGCCGGACCTGGATGCGAAGTTGAAAGCCGCCGAGGAGTGGGAGCGGTCCTCGGGCGACGCGATCGCGGCTGCTTCGAACGAGAAAACCGCAGCCGCAACTCGCCTTCAGCAAACGCGGGCGCAGCAGAAGGAATTCGACACGGTCGGCGCGACGTGTTCGCGATGCCGCCAACCCGTAACGGAGAAGCATGCGGCCGAGGAGCGAGCGAAACTCGAACGGGACATCGCGGAGCTAACGAAGCAACACGACGCCGCCGCTCTCGCGCTCACGACTGCTCAGCACGAGAGGCTCGCCGCGAAAGCCGATGCCGATTCGCACAAGAACGATGTTCAAACGCGGAAATCGGCGCGGGACAAATTCGAGCTTCAAAAGAAAATGCTAGACGAAGTCGGCATCCAGTCCGATCCCACCGCGTTGAAGGTGCAACTCGATGCGAAGCGGGCCGTGAAGTCGCAATGCGAACGGCAGGCATTGGCCGAAGCCGGACTGGCGAAGGGGGCAAACGACGAGGCGAAGCGGCTCGACACCAGCAGCAAGAAGCAGGCGGCGGATCGGGCCGCACTCGACTCCGAGATTCGGACGATTGATACGACGCTGGCGACGCACCGCGCCGAGCGAGACACGCTACTCGCCACGCTTCCTTCCGATTGGCAGTCGAGCCTTGCGGCTGGCGAATTGGAACGACTCGTTGCGGAGCTTTCCACACTCGAATCGAGCGGCATCGCTCGGGACTTCGCCGCATTACAGAGCGATTCGAGGTCGCAGATCGAGAGGGCGTCGCGGCGTGAAGCGGTTCTGCAAGAACTCGCGGGCCTTCCCACTGGCTCGATCGCCGACGCCGAGGTGGCCGTGATCGAGGCCGCGATGGCATCTCTCGCGGCGGAGAGAGTTCGCGATGCAGCCAACAGCGCAGTCGAGCGTCTGGACCGCGAGGCGACCGCGTTCGAACTCCTTCTTGCCGAGGTCGGCGTCGCCGAGACGCGCTACGATCGGCACCGCAAGTTGAACGACTGGCTCGGCAAGAAGGGGCTCATGCTCGCACTCGTGCGCGAGGCCGAACGCGACATCGTTCGCTTCGCCCAGGAGACACTCAACAACCTCTCGGGCGGAGACCTCGAAATCTCGATCCTGGATCAATCCGACGGCAGCGAGGAAGCCCTGAAGCTGGTCGTGCGCCGGCAGGGCAGCGAGGCACCGATCCCCGTGAAGTACCTTTCGGGTAGCCAGAAATTCCGCGTGGCGGTCGCCATCGCGGTGGCGATCGGCAAGTTCGCCGCCGGCCCGGCCGCGGCCCGACCGCTCGAAAGCGTCATCATCGACGAAGGCTTCGGAAGCCTCGATCAAGAGGGGCTCGTGGCCATGCGCGAGGAACTCGAGAACCTCAAGAACTCGCAAACCCTCAAGCGCATCATCCTCGTGTCCCATCAGAAGGAATTCACCTCCGGATTCCCGGTCGGGTATCGCCTCGAACCGGGCGAGAACGGCGCGACGGCAACGAAGTTCCACTCGGGCCAGGGTGCGGGAGATTGATATGCTAACCGCACCATGATCCTCCTCATCGACAACTACGATTCGTTCACGTACAACCTCGTGCAGCGATTCGGCGAGATCGACCCCACGCTGCCGATGACGGTGGCGCGGAACGATCGGATCACCCTCGCCGAGATCGAGGCGATGAACCCGACGCACATCATCATTTCGCCGGGGCCGTGTACGCCGAAAGAAGCTGGGATTTCGAACGACGTGCTCAAACGGTTCGCGCCGAACCGGCCCGTGTTCGGCGTCTGCCTCGGGCACCAGTGCATCGGCCACAGCTTCGGCGGCGAGGTGATTCGCAACTACCGCATCATGCACGGCAAAGTGTCGCCGATCCACCACGATGGCAAGGGCGTCTTCGCCGGGCTCTCGAACCCGTTCGACGCCACGCGGTACCATTCGCTCGTCATCAAAAAAGAAACGTGGAACAACCCGGATTTCGAGGTGTCCGCGTGGACGGATGAAGGTGAGATCATGGGCGTGCGACACAGAGCGTGGCCGCTGCACGGCGTGCAGTTCCACCCTGAGAGCTTTCTCACGGTGGAAGGGCCGAAGCTGTTGAGGAATTTTTTGCAACTCGCCCCACTGCGGTGAATCGGGTGTGCCTCCCGAAGTAGGCAGTTCATTTATGGAACGAAAGCACGATCGATCTCTTCACCTCTCCCCGTTGGGGAGA
>JAYTUG010000417.1:0-56049 GCA_043744695.1 Gemmataceae bacterium | reverse complement strand
CGCGAACCACCCTCTCCCCAGCGGGGAGAGGGTCAGAGTGCCTACTTCCAGTGGCACACCCCACGAGCCCTCGGCGAAGATTTTTTCAGAAAGGCTTCGCGCGGATCGGCGCGATAAGGTAGCGGTTGTTCCCGATACTCCGCTGCACGCAGGTTGCCGATGGCCCTCTCCGAACTCCCCCTGGGGTATTGCACGAACGTCCATCCGGGGCAATCGGTGGCGGAGGTGCTGGCGGGCCTCGATCGCCATGCGGTGCCCGCGATGCGGACCGTGACCCGGCCCATCGCCGTCGGGCTCTGGTTCGCACGGCCCGTCGTAGACGAACTGTTGGCAGACCCCACGGGGCTCGCGCGCTTCGCGGATCGACTCGCCGAGCGGGGCCTCACGTGCCACACGCTCAATGCCTTCCCGTACGGCGACTTCCATGCCGCCCGCGTCAAGGAAAACGTCTACTTGCCGGACTGGTCGGAACCCGAACGCCTCACTTATACGGCCGAGTGCGCCGCGACTCTCGCGGGACTGCTCCCGGAAGGAACCGAAGGAAGCATCTCGACCCTTCCGCTCGGGTTCGAGGGATTCGCCCATCCGGCGCACTTCGAAGAAACGTGCATTCAAAACTTGATCGCCTGTGCCGGCTGGTTCGAGCGCGTGCAGCGGGAAACGGGCCGCACCGTCCGGCTCGCCATCGAACCGGAGCCGTTTTGCATTCTGGAAACGACGGCGGAAGCGACCGCCTTTTTCGAACGGCTCTGGAAGGCTGCCGGAACTCAGGAAGCAATCGTTCGCCACCATATCGGCCTCTGCTACGACGTTTGCCATCAGGCCGTCGAATTCGAGAACATCGCCGACTCGGTCTCGGCACTCGATCGCGCCGGCGTGCGGATCAACAAGGTGCAAATCAGTTGCGCGATACAACTCGACGACCCACGCCGGAATCGCGACGGCATCGAGGCCCTTCGCCGATACGTCGAACCGCGTTACTTGCACCAGACCTTCGCGCGAACCGCCGCCGGCCGCGTGTCGAAGGCCGTCGACCTGACGGCGAGCTTGCTCGATACCCCTCCCGCGGAGTTTGCCGAGGCCGAGTGCTGGCGAGTTCACTTTCACGTGCCGGTGGACGCGGAGCGGATTGGACCGTTGAACACAACCCGGCCCGCCCTGACGGAAGCGCTCACCGCGATCGGCAAGCTCGACTACGCGCCGCATCTGGAAATCGAGACGTACACGTGGGAAGTGCTGCCCGGCGCCGAACCTGCCGATCTCGCGATGGGTCTGGCCCGCGAGATCGCGGCCACGCAGCAGATCGTGGATCGAATCCGCGGTTAGCCTCGGCCCGCGCCTCGCACGAAATTCTTCCACTTCTCGCGATACATCCGCCTCGCACTTCGGTTAGGATTAAAACACCTCTCCGCAAGCACGGGAGTCGGTCCGATGGTCATGGTGAATCGGCAAGATGAGACGGGTTGGTGGGACGACCTGCCTCCCCGGATTCGCTCGCGCTTCGAGCGGGTCGAACCCGAGAGCCACCGCGAGCCGAGTGTCGCGGAGGCATCCGAAGTGGCACCGCCTCCGAGCAATCACTGGCTTCGCGATTCGAGCCTCCTGGCCGGGATGTTCCTCCTCGTCGCGATGGCGAATGTGCTGCTGTTGCTCTTCGTATTGGCGTATGTGGATGGCGTCGCCGCACCGATCCCCTGGCAGAACCGCTGATTCCGCCCAGTGTCCTTTCGGAGAAGTTTCATGCGACATGCCGCGCGCCTCTTCGCATTTTCCGCCCTCCTTCTTGCCATCCTCCCTGGCTCGCGTGCCGCAGACGGACCGGCCAAGCAGAAGTTCTGCCCGATCATGACCACGGACGAAATCGATCCGGATAATGCGAAGGTGGTCGAGTACAAGGGCGTGAAGATTCTGCTGTGCTGCGATACTTGCGTGGCGAAGTGGAAGCGCGAGCCGAGCGCCTACCTGGACGCCAAGCTCGTGCCCGCTCTCGCAGGCCAGGAACTGCCGAAGCGCGAGATCGAGCAGGTGTTCTGCCCCGTGCTCAAGGAACGGAAGGTGAATTCAAAAGATCCGTTCACGATGTACAAGGGCGTGAAAGTCTACTTCTTCAACGATGTGGCCAAGCAGCGATTCGAGAAGGATCCCGAACGCTACGCGGACGCCAAGGTGCTGCCCCAGTTGCCCAAGAAGTAGCGTACCCTCACTTCAAAAAAACAAACCCGAGGGAAGCTCCCTCGGGTTTGCGATTGCTCTCAAAATCGAATTCACTTCTTGCGGCGGAGCAGGCGAGCCGCTCCGAGGAACGGCAGGCCGAGGGCGGCCAGTGCCATCGTGGCGGGTTCGGGCACGGGCGGCGGAGGAACGATGACTCCTGGAGGAGCCGGAGCGAGCGTGTCCACGATGTTGCGATCGAGCTGTCCGCTCGAAGACTGTGGGTTCTGCGCGGTGAAGGCCACCGTCACGCTTTCGCCGACCGTCGACTCGGCCCAGAAGTTCCCAAGGCCGACCTGACCGCTCGGGATCGTCGCACCGCCGTAGGTGAACGTCAGATTGTCGATAGCGGGGTTATCGATCGGGGAGAGGCCAGAAGGAACCGGGCCGACCTTGGCCGTACTGTACGCCCAGTCCGGGGGTTGCGAATTCGTGCCGGGAACGAGCCCGCCGAAATCGTAAATGGTGAAGTAATCTCCAGCCTGGAGCTTTTGATCCGTAGGCAGCACGATGGAGTACGTCCAGCGGAAGTTGCCGGCTTCCGGCGTGATGGTCACCGACGCGGGGATAATCCCGGCCTGAGCCGGTGCCGCGAGAGCCGCAGCGACGACGCCAACGGCGAACAGACGAGCGATCGACTTCAAACGAAACATGCGTTTCTCCCTGCGTGAAAGGCGACTAGTATGTCCGGCTCGCCGCTGCGAGCAGGGGCCCCGCCATTCCCTCCGTCTCGCACCGGCGAGGCCCCGTCGGTGCACGTGGACGACTCTTTAGGCCATCCGGGTTTTGCTGTCAACCGCAGCTTGCCAGGACGGGTCGTCCCAGCCGCGGCGCTTACATCTTCCGCTCGACGCGGCGCGTAAATCCCAAAACCGACAGGCCGACACCGGCCGGGGCGAATGTTGTCTGGCTTCCCATCCGAAGTCGGTGCGACTTCGCCGCGAAGAACGAATCCGTCGAATCCGAGAACGATCGAATTCCTCGGCGCTACCACCCGAAGGCGGATGCTACGCCGAAATTCTCGCAGGGGTCAAGTGGAAGGTGATGTGCCTCTCGAAGTAGGCAATTGGTGATGGGTGGCACCGGCTTCCAGCCGGTGCCTCTTGATTGTGTGCCAGGCAGGTACGGCTTTCGCGCGTACTTCAATTCGCCGATCCAACACGTCAGTTGGATGCCTTCAAACGCAAGCACTTCCAGCGTGCCGGTTGCCGGCACAGTTGCGACGCCCCGGTGTCATTATTTCGTTTCACGCCAGAGCCACTTAAGGCTTTCAGGCATGAGCACGCCGCCGTGCTTGCCGTTGTGTCCGCCGTCGCCGTAGGCGAGCGTATAGTCGTAGCCCATGTGCTTGAGTGCCGCGGCCATCTGAAGATTCGCGAGCGGCCAGTGGCCGTGGAGGTTGTCCAAGTCGCCGCTGCCGTCTTGGAGGAAGACGCGGATCGCCTTCTTCTCGGTCTTGCGGATGAGGCCGGGGTAGACGTCGCCGCCGCGGATGTTCGTGAAGCTGCCGACGTGACTGAGCACCTTGGAAAAGAGGTCCGGCCGCTCCCACGCCGCCGTAAAGGCGCAGATTCCGCCGGAACTAATTCCGCAGATGGCACGACCGGACGCATCCGCCCGGAGTTTCACCGTCTTCCCCACTTCGGGCAGCAGTTCCTTCTCCAGGAAACTGGCATACTGGTTGGAAACAGTGTCGTATTCGAAGCTCCGATTCGAGCGAGCCTTTCCCTTCGGGTCGGGGCTCGGAAACTCGCCGGGGCTCACAAAGATGCCCACGGTCACGGGCATTTCCTTCTTATGAATCAGATTGTCCATCACGACTGGTGCGCGGAACTGCCCCTTGGCATTCACGTAGCTGCCGCCATCTTGAAAGACCATGACGCAGGCCGGTTCCTCGGCCTTGTACTGAGCGGGCACGTAGACCCAGTAATCGCGCTCGGTCCCTTCGAAGACCTTGCTCGTGAACCGAATCGGCCCAGTCACTTTACCTTCCGGAACGCCGGGCTGGCGTTCCGAATCGGGGCCGAAGGCGTAATCGTCCGCGGCGATTGCCGACCCGAGCACGAGTGCGAAGGCGGAGATCAACAGTGCGAGGCGGCGCATTGGGGGTTCCTCTCGGTCGAGTGGGAGATGGGTAAGAACCTACCGCGCCGCGAAGCGAAGAGCAACGTTCGGCTCGCCGCTTGCGGCTTCGCGATTCGCTCGGAGGCTCGATGAACGCCTCCGACCTCCCGCTCGACGCTTTGCGTCGAGAACTGTTCGATCGGATGGCGCGAACCGAGCAGCGCACGCAGGCACTCGAATCGATGTTGCTTCACGAGGCCCATCCGTTCGCCCGGCACATCGCTCCGCTCAACGAGACTCCGACGCCGGCTGGCGTCGAGACGCCTCGGCCCCGCGCGAAGCGAGCGATCCCCGCGCCGCAAGCCGACACGATCCCGGCCGCCGTCATCGCTTCACTCGAAGATGCGATCTGGTCCACGTCCCCAGACGGGGATCGCGTTTATCATCTGTTCGGTGGCGTGGAACGCACCTACGGCCGAACCGCCCGGGAGTTTCAGGAACGGCCCGGCCTCTGGTTCGAGAGCGTGCCCGTCGAAGATCGACCGGCGCTCCAAGATGCCTTCCGCCAGTTGCCGATCACCGGTTCCTTCCAACTCGAACACGCGACCAAACTGCCCGGTGGCGCGCTGCGCTGGGTTCTGACTCGAGGCCGGCTCGTCCGCTCCGAAGAAGGCCTCCCGCTCCGCGTCGATGGCATCACCACCAACGTGACCTCGCGAACGAAGACGGAACGAGCCGGGCTCGCGATCTTTGAAGCGATCGGACCGCTGAGCGGTGTGCCTTTCCTCGAGGCGGCAGTCGAACATCTGGCGAAGGCATTCGTCGCACGGGCCGCCGTCGTGGCAATTCCCGACCCGGTGGACCCGCACACGGCGCGAACCGTGGCCACCTGGATCGACGGCCGGCTCGCCGAGCCGCTCACCTTCCCCGTTCACGGTAAGTTCGTCCGCGATCTGTTGGCCGGCGGGTCGCAGTTCGTTCCCTCGGCGGCTCGGGATCGCTTTCCTGCCGACGAATTTCTGAACCGCCTCCGTGCCGAGTCGGCCGCGGCCGCCCCGTTGATCGATGCCGCGGGCCGGCTACTGGGTTTCGTCGCCATCTTGGACGATCGCTCGGTTCGAGGCGACCCACCAGACGTTCGGGCTGTACTCCGGGCGCTGGCACCCCGGATTGCCGTGGAATTGACTCGGCCGCTCGCGGCTTCGCGAATGGTCGAAGCCGCGCAAGGCGCGTCATCCGCGCACATTCGAGAACTAGAAGAACGGCTCGCCGCGGCGGAAGTCCGTTCCCACGAAACCGACCGGCTCGAACTCCTCGGCCGGTTGCTGGCGAGCGTCGCCCACGACCTCAACAATCTCCTCACCGTCGTCACCGGTCATGCCGAACTCGTCCGCGAGAGTCTCATGCCCGAAGATCCCCTGCGAGAAACCGTGGAACTCATCTCCTCCAGCGGCCACACTGCGGCCCGTGTGGCTCAGCAACTCCTCGCGTGTACCCGCCCTCCGGAGGGCGAGACCGCGACCATCGACCCGAACGATGCCGTGCGGGCGAGCGAACGCCTGCTCGCGGGCTTCATCGGAGAGGGGATCGAACTCGATCTGCTGCTCACGCCCGACGTCGCGCCCATCCGCATCGATCGAGGCGACTTCGATCGGGTGCTGCTGAACCTCGTGGTGAATTCCCGCGACGCCAGTTCCGACGGCGGGATCATCTCGGTTCGTACCGCAATTGCGAACGTCGCGCCGGGTCGGCGCGGTTGGCCGGAGGCGTGCCCGCCGGGCGAGTACGTCGCCCTCACCGTCGCGGACACGGGCTGCGGCATGACCGACGAAGTGAGAGCCCGCGCCTTCACGCGCTTCTTCACCACGAAGGGCACGAAAGGCACGGGCCTCGGTCTGACCGCGGTCTGGGACATTGTGCAGGCCGCCGGTGGGCACGTCGAATTGGACTCGTCGCTCGATTGGGGCACGAGCGTGCGCGTCTTCTGGCCCGCCGCCACGGAGGAAGACGAACCCATCTCCCTGAGCTTCGAGGAAACGATTGCCGGCGCTTCTTCTTGACTCGCCGGCTCCGTTCCCGGACGATGTCTGAAGCTGGCAACTGCTCGCACCCACCCGAGCCAGTCAGCCGATGATGCCATCTTAATAAGCCAATTGCGGCTTCGCGATCCGCGACCTATTAGGCGACCTGGAATGTGCTGCCGAAAGAGATTCGGGCATTGGTTGAGGGATGAGTAATGTTTCTGTTCAATCGTAGAGTTATCGTTCGAGTCATTGTTCTGAGTGGGTGGATCTGGTTCCTCGCAGCGCTGCCGGAAGTCACAGATGCGGCCATGTCTATCCTTTGGTGGATGGTCCTGCTTTTCTCCGGTGTCCTGATAGGCCTGGCATGGGTAGTGTATTCCTGTGCATACTATGTAGCATTTCGGGCTCTCTTCATTCGGTGGTGGTGGCTTTCCGTCCCAGCACTTGGATTCCTGGCGATAGCACTCGCAACAACACACCGCGATCTCGCGGTTCGTGTGTGGCTCTGTGATTCCACGATGACGGAGTATGCCGAAGAGGCCCGTCGAGACCCCGAATCCGTTCGAGGCGTCTTTGGCCGACGAATCGGGTTATTCAATGTGAGCCATACCTCGGCAGACGAGAATCAGGTTCTCTTCTTCACAGCATCAGCGTATCTCGATTCAGCAGGTGTAGCCTACCGTCCCAATGGTTTGCCTCCCGAGTACGTTCACCGATCTGAGCATCTCTATGGCCCGTGGTGGTGGTTCTGGGAGCGATTCTGACGTTGTGTTTCCACGACAGGTGTTGAATCGGGGAACAGATTGGGGAGAATAATCTCCTGGGGATCACGCATGACATCCACCGCACCGGTTGCACCCACGATTCCCAAATCCGCAAAGAACGGCTGGTTCACCATGGCCGATTTGCTCCACCAACTCGGCGACGTCGATGCGAGCCGCGTTCGCATGGAACCGAGGCCCGGAACCGCGACCCTCGAAGACCTCATTGCCGCGAACGAGCGGAGGGATGGAACGGTATGTGAGTGGGTCGATAGCACCCTCGTGGAGAAGAAGGCCATGGGATTTCGCGAATCGAGCCTGGCGATGATCTTGGCCTACGAGTTCGAACACTATCTGCGTTCCAACGACATTGGGATGATTGCGGGCCCGGACGGCGTGATGAAAATTCTTCCCAACATCGGTCGAGCGCCAGACGTGTCATTTCTTCGTTGGGAGAGTCTACCCGGCGGCATGGCCCCGGCGCATTCCGATAAGGCTCCTGCCGTGTTTCCCGATCTCGCCGTCGAGGTACTCAGCGCGAGCAACCGGCCCAAGGAAGTCGCCCGCAAGCGCAGCGAGTATTTCCAGGCCGGCGTGAAACTCGTTTGGGAAATCGACCCCGAGACTCGCAGCGCGATCGCTTACACTAGCCCCACGGATTCGGAAGTGATTGCACCAGACGGTACGCTCGATGCCGGCGACGTGATGCCCGGCTTCAAGATTTCGCTGCGCGCTGTGTTCGATCGCGCCGAACGCCGGGGTTAAGCATTTCTCCCGGCCCGCTCCGCGACTATCATGGACGTGTCCGCTGCCGATAGGAGATCACTCAGTGCGCCACCCCGCGATTCGGCCGCTTCATGCGGTTCCCGCCTTGCTCGCCATTCTGCTCGCCGCCGTTCCCGCTTCCGCGGTCATTCTCAAGCTCACGCCGCTCAAAGAAGTGCTCGAAGGCGAGCAGTTCATCTTCACCGCCACTATCGATTCCATCGCCCCCGAGAAGCCTGGCGTTGTCCTCAAGTTTGAAGAAAAGCTGAAAGGCGATGCCCCGTTCGAGCGGCTCGCGGTCAACCTCACCGGCGATGACGAAGCCAAGAAAGACGACCACACGAAGAAGCTCCTCGAACGACTCGACAAGGATCGCAAGGTCATTGTGTTCGCGTCGAAGAAGGGGAAGAAGTTCAATGCCATGGCCTTCGTGGAAGGGACGTGGTTCTCGCTGCAAGGCACGCTCGACGACGACGGCAAGACCGTTCGCTGGCAGTTCCTCCACTGCGAGCCGTATCTGAGGCGAACCTACGCCGGCACCACCGCGGACCTCAAGAAGATCATTCAGGACGGCCTGGCGAAGAAGGCCGAGCCGCCAGGCGTGAACGAGAAAGAGAAGCCGGGCCTCGGGCCGCCCGTCGAGAAATGCGAAGTCGGTTCGACTGCTCCGATTTTCGGCGTCATGCCTTCGCTGATTCTCGTGGGGCCGCTGGCGATCATCGCGGCACTGTTTCCCGGAGTCGCGGCGCGGATGGCCGTCGGCATGAAACGATGGCGAGCCTTCCTCGTGATCGCCAGCACCAACAGCACGCTCGCACTGGTCTACTGGTTCCTGGCGTTCAAGCAGTGGTTGCCCGACACCTGGCTTGCCGGGTACAAGCCGTTCACGGCACTGCTGCTCGTGTTCAACGGAATCGGATTGCTCTGGGCCGGTCTGCGCTATCGACGCATGGCGAGCGAAGAACCCGCATTCACTGCGATCCCCGCCCGCAACGAACTCGCGATTCTCTCGGGCATCACGCTGCTCGTCGGGCTCATCGCCGCTTCGGCCCGGCTCTTCGGCGACTCGTGGAAAGAAACCATCGACCTGCCCATGCGCGAGTTCACGCTCATCGGCTTCTCGCTGCTCGTCACCACGCTATACACCGCATACCGCATCGCCACGGCGAAATCGGATCGGACCTTCGAGGGAACCGAACCCGCGACGCGGCTCAGCCTCTCCGGTGAATCGGTCGGGCTCGGCACGCTCTTCCTTTGCGGCGTCATTGCGCTCTGCATCGGCGGCGATACTTCGCAGCACGCCATCTCCATCACCTCGGAGGCTGGCGAGGCGGACAACACCATCGGCCCGAAGCTCGCCGACGTCCGCGTCTTCGAAGTTCCCGACGTGCATCAGGTCATGTCCAACGGCATCACCGTAGATGGCGACCGCCTCTACTTCGGAGCCGCGAAGCCGGGGTTCTCGTCGTCGTTTGGCTCCGTCTTCTGCCTCGACCGCAACAGCGGCAAAGTGAACTGGAAGTTCGACAACGACGAAGACATGAACCCCGTCTTCTGCACGCCGACGGTCTTCGACGGCAAAGTGTACGTTGGCGAAGGGCTTCACACGGATAAGAAGTGCCGGCTCTTTTGCCTCGATGCACTGAACGGCAAACCGGCCTGGGCGAAGCCCTTCGAGACCTCAAGCCACACCGAGGGCAACCCGCGCGTGGCGAACGGCAAGGTCTACTTCACGGCCGGAGACGACGGCCTGTTCTGTGCCGATGCCAAGACCGGCGAGAAGGCGTGGCAGTTCTCCGGCCGCGATCAACAACTTCACATCGACGGCCCTCCGGCCGTCGCCGGGAACCGCGTCTTCATCGGCAGCGGGCTCTACACGCTCGCGCTACTCGGCGTCGATGCCACGAACGGCAAGGAACTCTGGCGCACACCGGTGAATCTGCGTTCCTTCGGCCCGCCGCTCGTCATCGGCAACCGCGTCGTCTACGGACTCGGCACCGGCAACATGGGAGCCGACGTCTTCAAGTACGACGAGGAGAAAGGCAAGGACGAGGAGAAGACGCCCGCCGGTGCAATCGTCTGCGTCGAAGCCGAGACCGGCAAGCTCGCCTGGCAGTACGACCTGACCCGCTCGGTACATACCTCCTTGGCTGCGGATGCGTTTTCGGTATATGCCGCGAGCCGCGACGGCGCGGTGCATTGCCTCGACCGCAAGACGGGCAAACTGCGCTGGAAGACGGGCATCGGCGCGACCTTCACCTCCGGCCCAGCCGTCGCCGCATCGGGAGGCATCCCCGTTGCGGTCTATGCGATTACCACTGAGGGGACGATGGTCTGTTTGAATCCGCAGAACGGGAAGGTCTGCTGGATCCGCGACCTCCGCGAACACACGAAGCGATCGGTCGAGGAAGTTTACACGACTCCGACAGTGGTGGTGGAATCGACTCCGACCGGAAGTCGCCGCACGATTTACACGGGTGCCATGTTGAAGAACCCGAACAACGGCGCGAAGGCCGCCGCCGTATTCCGCTTCGAAGACGAGATTGCGGAATAAGGATGTCTACCAATCGGATGAACCCTGTCTCGTTGTATCTCCTTGCTTCAGCAGGTTCAGCTTGTCCGCGTTCACTTGGGTCCACGTTTCGGATTCCGCGTTTTGGCCCGGCCACAGAATCGTCACCTTATCCACCTTCGCGATGGAACCGAGGCCGACCGACACGACGAGTTCCGACTGGCTGAGATAACCGCGTCCGCTGGTCACCTGCCGGGAAAACTTCTTGCCGCCGGCTTCGACGATTACCTTCGCGCCGATGGCGGAGCGGTTGGATTTCACGCCGTCGCCGCGGAGGTCGAACCGCACCCAATGGTTCTTGTCCTTGGGGCCATCGTTGCGGAGCACGCGGGCTTCGCCTCCGTTGGCGACGAGCACGACATCGAGTTTGCCGTCACCGTCGAAGTCGGCGAAGGCCGAGCCGCGACCGACCATCGGTTTGAAGAGATCGCCGCCGGCCTGCGTCTCGGTGACCGGCTCGAAGTAACATTCGGCGTCGCCGGTGTTCCAAAAGAGTTGAGCGGCCTGAGCGTACTGCTGGCTCGATTGAATCTTCGCGATGTCCGGCTCGATGTGTCCATTGTTCACGAGAAGGTCGAGGCGACCGTCGTTGTCGTAGTCGAAGAAGAAGGCCCCGAACTTCAGTGGAACGCGGCTCGGACCGGCAAGGCCTGTGACCAGAGCCGTATCCGAGAAGAGCACCCTGCCCGCGTTTTTCTCCAGGCAAGTGAGCGGTTCGTTGGCGAAGTTGGCGATGATCGCAGCCGAGCGACCGGTGGCGAACTCGCCCCAGTCGATGCCCATTCCGCCGCGGGGCCTACCTTCATCCGCGTAGGCCGCACCGGTGGGCTGGCCCATCTCTTTGAAGGTGCGCTGGCCGTCCGGACCGGCTTCGTTGTGGAAGAAAAAGTTCCGCACCGTGTCGTTAGCGACGAGGAGGTCCGGCCAGCCGTCGTTGTCCACATCCGCGGCAATCACGCCGAGCGCCTTGCCCACGGGGCGTTGCCGGGCGTTGGCGTCGGTGCCCTCGGTACTCGTGACGTGGACGCCGGCCTTCGCACTCACGTCTTCAAACTTCTTCCCATCGACGTTGCGATAGAGCGTACACTGAGTCGCTTCGAATTCGGACGGCCGACCGAAGGCCCGCTTCCCACCTTCGAGCGTCGAGGCAATCGAGAGATCGATGGCGGGGGACCACGCCACATAATGGCACACGAACAGATCGAGCTTGCCGTCGCCATCGTAGTCCAGGAACGTGGCGGAGGAGCCGAACGGGATCGGCGACTTGAGCTTGAAGAAGTCTTCCTTGGTGATGCCCGTGGGGAGGTCCGGGCCGAAGCCACCGACGCCGGCGGTCGCCGTCACGTCCTGAAACTTCTTGCCGTCCACATTGCGGAACAGTCGATGCTTGCCAACGCACGAGATGAAGATGTCCGGGCGGCCGTCGTTGTCGATGTCGCCGACGGCGACGCCCATGCCGTAGATCGCGACATCGAGCCCGGCCGCGGCCGTCACGTCTTCAAACTTCCAGTTGCCGAGGTTGCGGTAGAGCTTCATCGTGGCTTTGGGTCCGTTTGCGGCACCGGGCCACGGGCACGAGTTGACGAAGAGGATGTCGGGCTTGCCGTCGCCGTCGTAGTCGAGGATGGCGACGCCGCCGCCCATGGTTTCGGGCAGCAACTTCTGGCCGGAGAACCCAGCCTCGTGCTTGAAGCTGATTCCGGCAGCCGCGGTCACATCCGTGAAGCGGCATTCGGGCACGTCGCGCACCACCTTGAGGTTCGCGAGGCCGCCATCGATGCCCGCTGAGTCGCTTCCCCCGCGGTTGAGGTTTCTAACGTAAATAGCGACTGCAACGCCGATGGAGGCCGCCGCGATGAAGGAGAGCACCATCAACTGGGAACGGGACATAGGTATCTCCAAGCCGCTTGCGGCTTCGCGATGGGCGAGTCGCGATGAGGCGAGTCGCGATGAGGCGAGTCGCGAAGCCGCAAGCGGCATGACTATCGGGCGCCCGGCAGTTCGCCGTACTTCAAGATCGAATCGCGGTGGTCCGCGGCGGTCGGGTAGATCACGCGGTCGCGGGCCGCGTAGTTCGCGATCGGGTTCTTCGCACGGTAAATCTGAGTCGCCGTCGAACGCGCGATCTCGTCCGGCTTATAGATGGCGTGCGACTCGCGATGCAGCACGGCGAGAGCCGCGGCCAACGCCTCTTTCATCTCCGGATCGGTCTCGGCGTGGAAGGCCGGTCGCAGCTTGACGAACGCTTCGCGAATGGACGCAAGCCGCGGCGCGGGCAGTTTGGGAATCCCGACCACGAGTTGCGAACAGGCGGCGATGCGAGCGTCCTTCGATTCGTTCGCGTTGCCCGCATCGGCAATCGCCTTGCTGGCCCAATCCGCGTTCGGCTGAGCGACGCTGCTCGTTGCGGTGAGCTTCCCGAGTTCCTCGTACGCTCGCATCAGGAGGTCGTGAGCCTCGACGTCCTCGGCATCGAGCTCGAGCACGCGTTCGCCCGCCTTCGCGGCGCGGCGCAAGTATTCGCGCCGCTCGGGCGAGCCGTCCGCCTCATAGCTTCGCCGTTTGTACAAGCGGTTCGCCAGCGCGTTCCACACCACGTAATCCTTCGTGAAGTCGAACCCGCGGTTGCGGGGCTGGCTGTCCGGATCGAGCAGGCCTTCCAGATCCTTGATGACGGCATCGACGTGTTCCTTGCGAGTCGCGGTGCCGCTGTTCACGAGTGCGGTGAACCACGCCCTGCTCCACGCGGGTGCGGGAGGCGTACACTCGCCTGCCGCGAGCAGTCGCGACGCCGCTTCGTCGAGCCGGCCTTCCTCGATGTAAACCCGCGCGAGGTTCAAGTGCCCGTGCGGCACGGCATCGGCCACGCCGAGCGTCAGCACTTTCTTGAAGGCGAGTTCGGCCTGCTTGAAGTTCCCGCGCTTGCCGCCGCCTTCGAGGAAGCTCCCGATGCCGTAATCGTTCCAGCGCTGCCAGCCGGCCTTGATCGGCGATACTTGCGCGGGAACCGCCGTCGCTACCCCTTCAACGGGAAGCGTGACGCTATCCGAGCAGACATCCACGATCGGCAGTTTGGGAACGGGTTTGTCCTTGTGTACGAGTTGCATGTACTCAAAGTCGAACTTGCGGTAGCGGACCTTCGCGCTCAGTTCTACCGGGGCGGTGAGTCCCGCCGGCACGTCGAGGCGGTAGTGCACGACCGCCGCGGCACCCGGGCCAATCTGCTTGTCGTAGAGCGGCGTGAAAATGTCCTGCGGGTTGCGGCGATTGATGCGGTTGCCTTCGCGATCCAGCATGTGAACGTTGATGAAGTGCGACCACCGATCGACCGGCCCCGTTTCATCCGGGTTGGCCAGCGCCCCATTGTGGGCCAGTTCCTTGCCGCCGCTCGTGGCCTTGAAATCGACCCAGATTTCGTTCGAATCGACGGTCCCCTGACTGAACGGATGTCCGAGCCCCAGCGTTCGCACCACGACTTCCACGATGTACGAACGGCCCGGCTGCAACTTCGGCAACTCGGGCCGGAGTTGCTGCACCGGCGAATCGATGCTCGCGTTCGCCTTCAAGCCGAACAGGTCGATGCGCACTTTCTTGTCCGAACCATCCGCAGCGGTGCCCCTCAGGAAGTCCGCGTGCATATCGATGGTCTTCTGGAAGCCCTCGGAGTATTGCTTGAACTTCGGCTCGTCCTTGAGCAGGGTGAAGAGCCCGGTGTTCGCTCCGGGGAAGCGGTGATTGTGGATCTTGCGAACGCCCGAGCCGTCGAAATCCTTCGCGCCGAAGTCGCTACTCGCGGCCAGGGGCATGTGGCATGCGGCACAATTCTCTTTGGCCTTCTCGGGGTAGTAGAAACTGCGGGTGCCGTGCCCCGAGACGCCGCTGAGCAAGTACGTGTCGTAGTGGTTCTGGCCGCGGAGGAACTCCTTGTAGTGGTTCAGTTCCACGGGCAGGCTCACCTTGTGGCAAGTGGCGCAGAACTCCGCCGTCTTGTGGAACGGCTTCAAGAACGTCTGTTTGTGGAAGTCGGGCTTCGCCTTCACGAGTTGCTGATTGAGCCACTGCAAGGCCCCGTTCTCGCTCTTGGCGAAGGGATAATGCGCGGGTTCCTCCAGCGTGTAGCCGCCGTTGCCGAGCGTCCCGTGAACGGCAGTCATGGCGTGGCAAACGGTACACGTGACCCCGGCGTTTGCCGTGGGATGGTTCACGTCGTCGAAGTTGGGATCGTCGAAGGCACCGGACAGGAACGGCACGGGATCGTGGCAACCGGCGCACCAGCGCGACGCCTTCACGTTGTTGTCGCGTTCCTTCGCTACCTTGCGCGTCTCGCGGACACTGAAGAGGTACGCCGGGTTGTTGAACGAACTGAACTTGTGAGCCGAGTGGAAGTGATCGTTGGCCGCGTCCGCGTGGCACTTGGTGCAATAGGCGTCCATCATGAGCGTGTCGGCGTTGATGAACTTGCCGTCGGCGGTGCGGGTGGCCGCCGGTTCGAAGTATTGAGCCCCTTCCTTCGGCCCTTCGCGGAACCAGCGTTGCGGGTCTTGCGAGTGCATCACGACCATCGCGCCGGTAAAGGCCACCACGCCGAAGCCCCAGGCCTTGGCGAGCCGCCATTTGATCGGCGGCCCAGCCTGCCGGTGTCTCACATAGAGCCAGACCGAGACGATTGGCACCGCGACGTGCAGCCAGTACGTGACCAGCCGCGAGACCGAGCCCATGGGAATTTGAGGTAAGCCGTCGAGTTGAATCAGGGCGAAGCCCGTGGCGCAAATCAGCAATCCAGAGAAGAGCAGCAGCACGCCGAGGCGCACGGCCACGCGATTCTCGCGCTTGTGGGCGCTCAGCCAGTGGATCGCGCCGAAAAGCACGAAGGGCAAGGTGCCGACGACGCCGATCACGACGTGGGCGAGGAACACCCAGAGGCTGAAGGGCGTGGTGTAATTGGAGGGCGATCGCGCCCAATTCAGGGTCGAGACCGCGCCGAGGTAAACGCCGGTGGCCCCGAGTACGGCGAAGATGCCGAACACGGCGATTAGCAGCACGCGGAGTTTAGGGCCGATGGCTGGCACGTAGGGCGCGGCTTGTTTCGCCACGCGCTTCACGATGCCGATCGACGGCGTGGGAACGGAGGAATGATCCATCGCTAGGACTCGTATTCGGAATGAATGAATGGCCCGAACCGTCGCCGAAGGCGACGGAACATCCGCGAGACGATCTCTTCTCATCTACGCACGAGGCGGATGAAAGATCGAACGGATGCTCGGTGCGAGGTGAACGGTGTTGGACTCACGACGGGCGAAGCGACACGAATCCCGGTCGGCTTCGCAGTCCGCGAATCCGGCTGGAGCCTTCGTCGGTCCGGTGTCGTGGTTTAAAGATGTGAGGGGTGCAATCGGTGGAGTTTCGTTCGTGGAACACGCGGAACACGGTGCCACCGGCATTTCGCGGTGTTGATCCGGAGTCGCGTTCGCTGTGGAGTTCGTAACCGTCGCATAATCGCCGCACGACGCGGAGGCTCGGCCTGGACTCAACAGCGAAACCGCGACGAGCAGCAGCGCTGCCGTCCAAGATGCGATCGATGTTGAAGGTCGCGTCGGATACATGGGAGTTGAGGTAAGAGTAGCCGCTTGCGGCGATGCGGTCAAGGAAAGCTACTGGATTTGGGGGTGCCTCCTGCGATGGTGCGGCCGAGACGACCGCGCTCGCCGGGACGCCACACCCCGTGAAGGCTCGGTCGAAAAACTACCGCTGCGGTTACTTCAACTCCTCGATGCGGATGTCTTTGTAGAAGGCCTTCGCCTTCGCGCCGCCGTGAATCTGCAAAGCGACGATGCCGGTGCGGTCGATCTTCTCGTCCTTCTCCGTGTAATCGACAGTCTGCTTTCCGTTGAGCCACAATCGAATCCGCGCCCCCTCGCAGCGAATCTTGTATTCGTTCCACTCGTCGTACTTCACGATTTCCTCGATGAGTTTCGCATCCGGTTGGACGAGTACTTTGTTGCGGCGCGATTCATCGTAGAGAGCACCCCAGTAGTTCTGGCCCACGTCGGCCTGGTAGCCGCTCACTTCGTGGTGGTTGGGAATGCGCTTGGTGCGAAACTGCACCCCGGCGTTCATCTTCGCCTTGTCGCCGACGAGCTTGAACTTCACCTGAAGCTCGAAGTCGCCGTAACTCTTTTTGGAACAGAGGAACTCGTTGCGGGGCACGGCGGTGTCCAGCGATCCGCCGACGATCGCGCCGTCTTCGATCTTCCAGGTCTTGTCGGTGTCGCCTTCCCAGCCCTCGAAGGTCTTGCCGTCGAAGAGCGGCTTCGGGTCGGCGGCATTCGCGGGAGCGGCCAGAATCGCCAGAAGCAGTAGAGCGCGTTTCATGGGGACCTCGGAGAGAAGTAGTTACGCCAGGCAGCGTCGGAAGCCGGCTTCGAGTTCGGCGCGGTCGAGCTTGCGACCGATGAACACGAGTTTATTTGTACGCGGCTCGCTGCCCCACGGACGACCCGGTTGGCCGTCGAACAGCATGTGAACGCCCTGGAAGACGAACCGCTTCGGGTCGCCCTTGATCGAGAGTACGCCCTTCATTCGATAGATGTCCGGCCCGCGAGTTTGGAGCAGTTCGCTCATCCATTCGTTGAGCCGCTTCGAATGCAGATCGCCCGACAGCGTGATGCCGACCGAGTTCACATCCGAGTGCGTGTGGCTGTGGTGGAAGCCGCGCGAGGCGGAAGCGGGAACGACCGTGCCGTTGGTTCGCACCTCCGCGCCGATCTTGCCGAGGTTGGAACCGGAGAGAATCGCGTACGCACCGGGCTTCTCGACGGCGAGCGCGAACTTCACTTCACCCGCCGGCAGTTCCAGTTTGAAGGGATCGCACGAAGGCGACAGCGTTCCCCCCGGCAGCACCGGTTTCTCGATGCCCGAATAGACAATCACTCCCGTAGCAGCGGCTGCCATCAGGCCGGCTTCATCTCCCGACAGCGTGGGCACGATCGCAATCTGAATTGCGTTCTTGGTTCGCTCCGGGATCAGGAGTTCGTGCAACCCCGCGGGCAACGAATAGACGCCGCCCCACACGAACGGATACTCCGGCTCCATGAACTTCGGATCGACATCGAGCGCCCGATCGAGGCTGAACCCGCCGACGTTCAGAATCTTCTCCATCTCGACAACGGAATTCTGGGTGCGGCGGAACTTCGCGGTCGGGTTCATCTGCCGAATGCGGCTCTCGAGTTCCTCCACATCTTCGGTCGAAACCAGGTCGAGTTTGTTGAGCAAAATCACGTCCGCGAAGGCGATCTGCTCCTGCACTTCGTGGCTCGCCCAGTGCTGGCTCACGTGCTTCGCGTCCACGACCGTGACGATGCCGTCGAGCCGCGTGCTGCGTTGGATCTCATCGTCCATGAAGAAGGTCTGGGCGACGGGGCCGGGGTCGGCCATGCCGGTGGTTTCGACGAGGATGTAGTCGAACTTGTCGCGGCGTTTCATGAGGTTGCCGAGGATGCGGATGAGGTCGCCGCGCACGGTGCAGCAGATGCACCCGTTGTTCATCTCGAAGATTTCTTCCTCGGATCGAATCACGAGTTCTTGATCGACGCCGACCTCGCCGAACTCGTTCTCGATGACGGCAATGCGCTTGCCGTGGTTGGCGGTGAGGATGTGGTTGAGCAGCGTGGTCTTCCCGGCACCGAGGAACCCGGTGAGCACGGTAACTGGGACGCGATCCCGATGAGCCATGAAACCACCTGCGGGGATTGTACTGGTCGAATCACATACCCTTAAACCGCATTCGCCTGGGTGCGGCAGTCGCCTTCGAGGCAGACGTCGTCGACGGCGTCCGGCGGCTCGTTGAACGGCAGCCACGTGTTCCAGCCGAGCCGCAAGCCGAGCGCTTCCCCCGGTGCTTCCTTCATGTAGCAGGGCGGGATCTCCGTGCCGAGCAGGCAGAGTTGCACGTCGAAATCGAACTCGGCACCGACGTAGAGCCGCACGAGTTGCGAGAGTAGGAAGAAACCTTTGCGAGCCGGGACGGGAATTGCGTCCGGGAGGAACTCGACGAAGTCGTCGTAACTGAGCGGGCCGAGTACGATGCGGAAGCGGCTAGCCGCATCCCAGACTCGATCGCCGGCGATGGTGTTGCGGCCGAGGCGCCCTTGCCCATCCGGGCCGAGGTGCGTCGGCGTGGTCGGGTTGAACGTGAGCCACTGGCCCGTGAGTTCTTCCACAATGGCCCCGATGCCGAAGTAATCGCCGAGCAGAATTTGAAGCCCGAGCGCGGTCGGCACGCGGCGCGCGAGCAGCCCCGAATAGTGGAGCAGCGCGAGGTCGTCGATGCGGGCCAGCGGAATGGGCCGCCCCTCGGCCGGAGCGTGGGGCGGGTCGACGCGGATTCGCTGCTGCAACGCCGGAGTGCCCAGGCCAACTAAGCTGAGGACCGACCAGGTGAAGGGATCGGGATGGGGTGCCGCCCGTCGCGGTGCATCCGCGGGTAGCGCTTCGCGGAGTTGCTTCAGCCGGGCGAACTTCGCGAAGCGCACGGGGAAGCGGTACTTCTCCCAGGCCGCGTAGAGTAAGAGCGCGAGGCGGTGGTTGAAGATGTCGAGCCAATCGCGGAGGGCGGTGCGTTCGAATGGGGCGATGCCGCCGGAGAAACAGAGGCGGCTCAGCAGATCGGTGTACTCGATGGGGAGTACGCCGTTCGGGCCGGTGAGCCCGAAGAACGTGATGGTGACGGCGGGCACGTCGAGGTTGCCGGGATCGGTGCGGGTGTCGCCGTCCCAGGCACCGGGCTTCCCAATGCGGTAGATGGAACTGGCCGGGAAGGCGAGCGACGGGTGAGCGCGAACCTGAATCGTACGGGCGAGCCGATCGACCGCATCGAACGTGCCGGAAAGTCGATCCTCGTGGATGGCATCCAGCAGCTTCAACGCCTGGAAGAAATCGAACTCGTAGCCCTTGGCGAACAGTTCTTCGGTGAGTGTGGGAGTGCGCATGGCGGGCTCATCTTATCGCCGTTCTCCTTGCGTGGCGTATTTTCGGAGTTCGAGAAATACCGCCGAGCGCGGGCGGCTTCGCGGGCAATAGAGTAGGACGGACACGAGTTCGGCCCCGGAGCCCCTCTGATGCCGAAGATGCCGGCCAGCCCCACCCAACGCTTGCTTCCCGCTTTGCGGCGAGTCGTACTCGTTCGCGATACGGCCGACCGCACCGATGGGCAGCTTCTCACCGCGTTCCTTCGGGAGCGCGATGGGGATGCGTTCGCCGCTCTCGTTCGCCGCCACGGGCCGATGGTTCTCGGCGTCGCGCGGCGAGTGATCGGCGACTTCCACACGGCGGACGACGCCTTCCAAGCGGTGTTCCTCGTACTAGCTCGGCGCGCGAATGCGGTGCGGCCGCGCGAACGTGTTGGGAACTGGCTCTACGGCGTGGCATACCGGACGGCGATGAAGGCTCGGGCCGTCCTGGCCCGCCAGCGGACTCGCGAGAAACAGGTCGATGCCATGCCCGAAACGCCGGCCAAGAAGGCGACCGATTCCTGGATCGATCTTCAACCGGTGATCGACGAGGAGCTGGCGCGCTTGCCGGACAAGTTGCGGCTGCCGGTCGTACTTTGCGACCTGGAAGGTCGGCCGCAACGAGCCGTGGCCAAGCAACTCGGAATCGCTCCAGCCACGCTGGCGGCGCGATTGGCCGAGGCCCGGCGACTCCTCGCCGGGCGCTTGAGTCGCCGAGGCATCAGCCTTTCTGGTGGGGCGCTGGCCGTGGTTTTGGGCGAACGAGCATCGGCCGCGATGGTCGCGCCCATGCTCGCCGAATCCGCGGTGCAAGCCGCGGAAGCCATCGCCGCCGGGATTGGAACTGCGGGGCTCGACGGGCTCGTGTCCGCTCACGCCATTCACCTATGCGAAGGAGTGATGCGAATGATGCTTCTCAACAAACTGAAGGCGGCGGCCCTCGCGTCGCTGGTCGCGTTCGCGCTCACCGGCGGCGTCGGGTTCGGGTTGCTGCCGGCCCAGGCCGGCGACGAACCGAACGCGACCCAGGCGAGCCCCCGGCGTCTGCCGGGGGAGTCGGCGACAAAGGCGTTGGAACCGCTCGATGACGCGGCGTTCCTCCGGCGGCTCTGTCTCGATCTCACGGGCAAGCTACCGAGCCGCATCGAGATGGGTTACTTCGCGGCCGATGCCGACGCGAAGAAACGCGCCAAGGTCATCGACTGGCTCGTCGCGGACGAGAGCGTGAAGGCGGCACTGGCGAAGAAACTCGGCGTGCCAGTGGAACAACTTCGAATGGCGGATGCGATCGAGATCGCGGACGTAACGGACGCACAGTTCGGAATCTCCGACCTGATTCGAAGCCGTTATTTCCTCGGCGATCCGATCCAGCCGGGAAAGGTCAAGCTCTGGGAGCCCAAGCTGCAGATCAATTCTGCGATCGATGCCGACCCGCCGGTTCAGGTCGAAGTGCAGTGGATCGACGACGACTTCCTCAAACGTGCCACGCAAGCCGCCCGCGGATCGGCACCGACCGCACTCGAACAGAAGTATTTCTCGGAAGACAAGGATCCGAAGAAACGCGAGAAGTTGCTCGACACGCTGCTCAAGGAACCCGCGGTCGCCAAGAAATTGGGCGAGGCGTGGAAGAAGAAGATGCTCGAACCGACGTGGACAACCGCGGAGTGGAAGAGCAATCTTCGCATCCAGACCGTGGTGCGATTACGGACCGCTTCGGCACCGAGCAAGATCGAGAAACTCGTGGACGAACTGATCGCGGCGAAGAAGACCGATGAGCAGGTACTCGAAGCGGTCACGTTGGCAGCGGCGAGCCGTCTGCCGACCGCTGAGGAGAAGAAATCGACACTCGCGGTACTTGGCACGCTCACCGACAAGAAGGCCGCGTGGGTGGCGATTGCGAAAGCGCTCACTCCGGCGAAGTGATAATCCGCCGCGAGCGGTTCAGGCCGCTCGCGCGTGAAACGCAAACGGCAGCACGTCCGGTTCGCTTTCCACTTCTTCCGCAGCCCACGGCAGGTCTTCGTCGGGCGCGCCCGCTTCCAACAGCACGTGAGCCATTCGCTCGAACTCCGCCCGCAGCGCGGCGAGTTCGGTCGCCGATGCGTCCATGTTCAGCGGTTCCGCCGTGTCTTCTGCCGCGAGTACGCCGGGTTCGCCGAGCAGGAGTAATTGCGTCCGCGCCGCACGGTCGTTCAACTCGTTCTCGCGTTCGGCGATTTCCTTCAAGCTGCGATGCACCTCTCGGTAGCGCTCGTCGAGGCGGGCGAGTTCCACGGCGGACGCGGTTCGCCGAGCGTCGATGGCGGCGAGCTTCTGAGTGAAGACACGCTCCCAACGCTTGCGAAGCACGGCAAACCGGCGGGTCGTGCCCTTGCCCTTCGTCGCGGTCTCGGACAGCAAGTCTTCCGAAGCGAGAGCCCGGGTCGCGTGGCCCGCGAGTTCACCCAGCACCTCGCGGCTACGGCGCTCGTAGTCCTCGGCCGCTTGCGTCATGCAGGCCCGGTCGTTCGCCCAAAGTTGCAGTTCCGCTTGAAGCCGCTCGCGGTCCGATTCGCGGGAGTGTTCCCAACGGTCGAACATCGTTTGCAGCGTGCCTTCGCGGTTGCCGATGGCCCGCGCACGAATCGTGAGATCGTACTCGCGGCGTTCCCGTTCGGCGTGCCAAACTTGCGAAACGCTGATGAGCTTCGATTGCCACGCTTCCATCCGCAGCCGAAGCCGCCAGAGGTCGTGAGCCTCTTCGCGACGGCGTGCATCTGCCTTCAAAAGCCGTTCTTCGCGAGCCGCGTGTTCGTCTTCCCGAAGTCGCAGTGCCCGGGCCAGGTCTTCCATCTCGGCCACGGTGCGGCTCTCGACATCCTGCCAATCCGAACGAGCCGCACCGAGCATGGCGAACTGTTCGGCCAGCACCTTGCGTTGATCCGCGATGGTGATGGCTTCGCGATCAAGGGACGCCTTCACGGCGGCGAGGCGAACTTTCTCTTGCGATTGTTGCCGGTCTTGCGCATCGAGTTCGGTCACCCATTGCGTGAGGTCGAGGTCCGCAGCGCGGCTCAGCGGCACGCGGAATTCGCTCGCAGGAGCCACTTCGGGAATCGGAGCCGCCGCCAGCAACTCGGCGTGAAGTTCGTCTCGCTTTCGTTCCAGTTCGTCGATGAGGCTCCGGGCATGAGTCGCCCGGGATTCGAGGCCCGCGCCTTCGAGCCGCAGGTTTGCGGTCTCGTGTTCCAGCTTCGCCTTCATGCCCGCGAGGGCCTGTTCTCGTTGAGAAAATTCGCTCGAACGCGCGGCGAGTGCTGCTTCCTGCTTCGCGTTCAACTCGTTGGATTCCGTCCACTCCGCGGCCAATCGCTGGCGGTGAGCTTCGAGTTCGACCCACGTGATGCGATGGCGTTCCTGCTCCTCGGCAGCCGAGGCGTGGATCTCACTGCGAACGGCGGTGAACCGAACGACCTCGGCAGAGAACTGACCGCGTGCCTCGTCGAGTGCGTTCTGCTTGGCTTCGAGTTCCGTCCGTACGTCGGCCCACTTCTGCCGAACGCGGCGAGCGTAACGCACGGCGAGGCGCTTGGTCCGGTCGCGATTGCGGGTCGCTTCGCGGTGAAAGGTCTGAGCCTCGCGCTGGAGGCGGTCGATCTCGCCGCGCTCGCTGGACAACTTCGCGCGTTCGGCATCGCGCTCGGTCCGGAATGCGGCCCGCGCCGACGTGAGCTGTTCGTCCTGATCGTCGTGTGCCACGGCCTCGCCTCGCGCAATAAGCGGAACAACCCGCAATCTTTATCGGCGCGCCGCGCGGGAAACGTGAATCTTTCCGGGAATTGTTGAAGTGCAGTGCCACTTGCGGCTTCGCGATGTGGGATCGCGAAGCCGCTAGCGGCGAGACATTACGAGTGTTTGGCAATCAACTTAGCGATCTCGGACTCGGGCAACACGCCAATCTCCTGATGTACCGGCGTGTCGCTGCCCTTGAAGAACAGGATGCGCGGAATCGTCATCACGTCGTACTTCACGGCGATCTGGGGGTTCTCGTCCACGTTCAGTTTGCCCACCTTTACTTTGCCGGCAAACTGATCCGCGATCTTGTCCATGATCGGCGTGAGTTGGCGGCACGGGCCGCACCACGGTGCCCAAAAATCGGCGACCACGAGTGTGCCGCTGGTCACGTGTTCGTTCCAGTTATCGGTGTTGAGTTCGATCACGTTCGGACTGGCCATGTGAAATCTCCCGGAGATGGTCGGCCGGTTTCCGCCGGCGATGTCTTCAAGTGGAATTGTAGGCACGGGAGGATACCGCACCTAGAGGGGAGGCTTACGGATGCCCATTCTTCGCGGTCGCATTGGGCTTGTGCCGCTCCCCAGGCTCGCCTATAGGCGCGGAGCCCGCCGAAATCCCCTGGAGCGCGACCGCCGATGGCTTCGCCTTCCCTCGATGCACGCCCCGACCGCCTGACGCGATCCGTGACGGCCTTCGTAGGCTGGGTCGCTCGGCATCCCTGGCTCGTACTGGCCGGGTGCCTGCTGCTCGTCGCGGCTTCCGTTCGAGTCGCCTACACGCGGCTCGAATACCATACGCAGCGCAATGACCTCCTCAGCGCCGAGAAGGAATGCCAGAAGCGCTGGCAGAAATACCTCGACGCTTTCGGGGACGACGACGATATGGTCGTGGTCGTCGAAGGGGCGGACCGCGAACGGATGAAGGCGGCGCTCGATGCCGTGGCCGCCCGCGTGAAGCAGCGCCCAGACTTGTTCGACCGGACCTTCCACCGCGTCGACCTCCGAGGGATTCACGACCGCGCGATTCTCTTCCTACCCAAGGATCAACTCGAAGACGTTCGGGTTCGCGTGGAGCGGATGGACCCACTCTTCGGCTCGCTGGCCTCCGTGTCGTGGTCGATGCTCTCGCTCGAAACGCTGCTCGGTCAGGGGAGTCGCGCATTGGATGCGAGGGCGGCGGGTCGCGAGACGCCGGCGGATCGCGACCTGCTCGCACAACTGCCCGCAGTGGTGCGATCGGCGGCGGCCACGCTCCGCGATCCCGCCGGTTATCGGAACCCCTGGGCCGTCGCCGGGCCGCGCACCGCCGACCGCGATGGCGAACGCCAACTCTCCGAGGCCCAATATTTCTTCACGGATGATGGCACGCTGGCGATGCTCGTCTGCCGGCCGAAGAAAGAAATGCAATCGTTCACGCCGGCGAAGGAAGCCAACGAATCGCTCCGCGCGATTCTCGTGGAAGCCGGCGCGGATTTCCCCGAACTGAAGCTCGGCCTCACCGGATTGCCCGTCCTCGAAACCGACGAAATGGTTCAATCGGACGTGGATACCGCACGGGCTTCGTGGCTCGCGTTGCTCGGCGTCGCCGTACTTTACTTCGTCGTGTATCGCGGCTTCCGGTTCCCGCTGCTCACGCTCGGTTCGCTCGTCGTCGGCACGTTTTGGGCGCTCGGTTGGGCCACGATCACCGTCGGGCATTTGAACATTCTCTCGGCCACGTTCGCGGTCATGCTCATCGGCATGGGCGATTACGGCGTACTCTGGGTCGCGCGCTACGACGAGGCCCGCCGCGAAGGTCTCTCGATTGAAGAGGCGATGCGCTTCACGGCGGAACGAGCCGGCCCGAGCATTCTCACGGCCGCGATTTCGACGGCTCTCGCCTTCTTCGCCACCATGCTCGCGGACTTCAAAGCCGTGGCGGAATTGGGTTGGATCGCCGGCAGCGGCGTGATGTTCTGCGCGATCGCGTGCCTCACCATCATGCCCGCGGCCCTCACGATCGTGGAGCGAATCCGCGAACGGCGTGCTGGCCAAGCCGGGAACGCTCGCCTCCTGATGGCTGTGAAACCGAGGGATTCCCGTCCTGCGCTCGCCTTCCCGACAACTTGGTTCCCGGCTCTCGCTCATCGTCCGCGCGTCGTGCTCGCCGTCGGGGCCCTCTTGGTACTGGGTTGCGGGGCGTTCGCGACGCGGCTCACCTACGATCACAATCTGCTGCACTTGCAACCGCGCGATCTCGATTCCGTGGCCTGGGAACACAAGCTCATCGACCGCGGCGCGGGCATGACTTGGGACGCCATGAGCGTGACGCATTCCCGCGAAGACGCCCTGGCACTGAAGGCTCGCTTCGAAGCGGTACCCGAAGTGGGGAAGGTGATGGAAGTGGCGTCGTTGGTCCCTCCCGACCAAGAGGTGAAACTGGCAGCGGTCCGTGCGATCCACGAGAAGCTGAAGAAGTTGCCGCCGGTCGATCGCGTGCCCGCACCACTGGGCTCGAACCCGGAGCGCGTTCGCGAGCGGTCCGAACGCATCCGCACTCAAGGGGCGAGTGACACCGCACTGTCACTCGCCGCGTCGGACCTACTTGCGGCCCTCACCAATTCGCAGGTTGCCGTCGAACGGCTCCGCACGTTCGATCGCCGTTTGGTTGCGGATTTGGCCGGAGATTTGAATCGGTTGAAGGCCGTATCGCAACCCACTCCGATCACCGCGAACGATCTGCCGATCGAGCTTCGCGAACGCTACATCGGTGCCCACGGCGAGTTTCTCGTCCGCGCCTTCGCCAAGGAAAGCTTGTGGGATTATCCTTCGCTCCAGCGCTTCACCGCGGCCGCGGCGAACGCCGACCCGGAAGCCACGGGCAAGGCCTTCCGCACGCGCGAAGGCTTGCTGCAAATGAAAATCGGCTTCGAATGGGCGGGAATCTACGCTCTGATCGCCATCGTGATCGTGCTCGCTCTCGATCTTCGCAGCGTGAAGGATTTGCTCCTCGGCCTCTTCCCGCTCGCCGTCGGAGTGGTGCTCACGCTCGGCGTCATGGCCATCTGCGGCGTCGCCATGAACCCGGCCAACATGATCGCCCTACCGCTCATCGTGGGCGTCGGCGTGGACAACGGCGTCCACGTGCTCCACGATTACCGCGGTCGGTTAACGGGCCGCGCCTATCGCCTCGGCACATCGACGGGCCGCGGCGTACTCGTGGCCGCACTCACCACCGTGCTCGGCTTCGGGACGCTCATGACCTCCCGGCATCAGGGCATGGCGAGCTTGGGTCTCGCGCTGGCCTTGGGCGTCACGTTCTGCATGATCGCGGCCCTCGTGTGGCTCCCGGCGATTCTGCGGTTGCTCGACGAACGAACGCTGCGAGCGAAGCGCGACCCGTCACCGCTCGTGTTCCCAATGCCCTTGAAGCGAGCGGCGTGATGGGCCGAATTCTTCTCGAAGTGGCCGTGACGAGTGCGGATGAAGCGCGTGTCGCGGCGGATGCCGGTGCCGATCGCCTCGAACTCTGTTCCGCTCTCGAACTCGGTGGCGTCACGCCTTCCCCCGGCACTTTCCTCGCGGTTCGCGAAGCTGTCGCCATTCCCGTTTACGTCTTGCTCCGGCCGCGTGCCGGCGGGTTCGTCTACACTTCGCGCGAATGGGAATCGTTGAAACGCGATGCCGAGTGGTTCGCGAGCCACGGTGCCGATGGCCTCGTCTTCGGCGCGCTTACTTCGGAAGGGTGCGTCGACGATTCTCGCTGCGCAGAACTCCTCGCGATGTCGCAAGGAAAGGCGGTCTTTCACCGGGCGTTCGACTTCGTGGTGAACCGACTTGCGGCGTTGGAAGTGCTGATCGATCTGGGGTTCGAGCGCGTCCTCACGAGCGGGGGTGCCGCGACCGCCCTCGAAGGGAAAGCCGAGATCGCGAGCCGCGTTCACGCCGCGCGCGGACGCATCGAGATACTTCCCGGCAGCGGCATTCGACCGCATAACGTCGAAGAGTTGCTCCGCGAAACAGAATGCACGCAGGTGCATGCTTCGCTGCGAAGCACAATTGAAGCTACGGGCAGCGCGCTCGCGCAACAGATGGGATTGCACTCGACTACCGATGCGTTGCTCGTTCGCGGGATGCGAGCAGCGCTGGACCGTGTCTCGAACGCGACACCTCGCGCCGTGTGAGTTCAATCCCGTTCGGGCTTCGGCTCTCTCGGCTTCGGAGGTTGGTCGGGTCGCATGTCGGGACGACCGAAGCGACCTTCGAATCCGGGTGGAAGGATGGGAGGAACGGCACCGGGCGGGAACGCCGGGAAGGGGAACATCGGCGGCTCGAAGCCGGGCGGGAAGAACTGTGGGCGACCCGGAAACGCTTCCGGGAACGCGGGCTGATCGAAGTCGTCGCGCGGCTTCTTCTTCGAACTCTCGGGCGGCGACATCGCGACCGGCCCGCTCGATTCCACGGACTTGATCGCGTTCTGAACGAAGGCGTGAACCGTCTCGGCCGGCACGGCGGAAACGGTTTCCGAGCCGGGAATGATGCCGGCCACACCGACGATTCGACCCGTGGAATCCGCGACGGGGCCACCCCACCCGCCGTTCGGAATCCAGCCGCTGAGTACGAACCAGGGCCGCGTGCCGGCCACCGTTCGCTGCCCGCCGATCGTCGCGTTTGTGGCCGTCACGCTTCTCGTCTCGCTGTCCGGCGGTACCGAGAACACGACGATGGGCAATCCCTCCTTCACGGCGAACGTGTCGGCCCCGAGCGACAGCGGTTCCGGCAAATCGAGCCCCGCCACTTGAAGCAGGGACAAATCGAGCTCGGCATCCGAGCCCAGGAGTCGGGCCGCGAGCGAACGCGTTCCGATCACCACGTCGATTTTGGAAACCGCGATCGGCTTCTTGCCCTGACCCACCGAACGCGCGTTCGTGAGCACGAGCCCCGGCCCCGGGACGAAGAACCCGCTCGACGTTGTGGTTTGCCCATCGGGGTACTTGGTTCGCACCAGTATCGTGGCGGCCTTCACCTTGGTCAGTGAGGCTTCGGGAACGCGGACATCCCCGCTCGCTTTGTCGCCGGCTTTCCCGGAAGCTGCCTCGGGAACCTCGTCTCGCGTCGGATTCCAAATGATGGCGTAGGCGATGTAGCTCGCGCCGGCGAACGCGCAGAGGAAGACGAGCGCGAGTGCCGACACGAACGCAATGGCGACTCCGTTGCCGGAGCGGATTGGTTCGGGTTCCCGTTTCGGTTTCCGAGGTTCGGCTTTCGGCGCTGCGGTCTCGGCCACGTCCGGCTTCGATTCCGCGACCTCGTCGAAAAACGAATCGTCCGGATCGCGAGGTGGTGAAGGCGCGTCCAACACCACGGCCACCGATTCCGAGAGTTCCTCGGCTTCAACCAAGGGCGAAAAAATCTCCTTGCACCGGGGGCAGCGCACGCGACCGGCCGGCGTCGCGGCCGGGAGGCGGAGGGCGGTCTGGCACGCCGGGCAAACGAGCATCACGGCAGACATCGCGGAGCCCTCGGGAGCAGGATCACTTCTTGGGAATCAGGTCGCCGGCGCTGTGAAAGAACGCGTGTACGATGTCGCCGGGGATGGCCATGTTGATTTGGGTACCGCGAATGCCGGCGCGAGCGACGCCGATCACGCGGCCTTGCGCATCGGTGACCGGCCCGCCCGAGTTGCCCGGATGCATCCCACCCGCCACCTGAATCCAGGGTACCTTCTCGACTCGTCGCAAGCTCGAAATCGTTGAGATATTCACGGAGATATTCGTGCCGATGCTCTCGCCGCCGGGGAAGCCGAAGATGTAAATCTCTTGCGTCTCCTTCAACTTGAATGAGTCGATCACTTCCAGGGGAGGCGGGACGAGGTTGGGAATGTCGACCTTCAAGAGGGCGAGATCGAGGCCGCGATCCGCCTTGAGTAACTTCGCCGGGAAGACGCGCGAATCCGGCATCCCGCTGTTCACGATCACTTGCAGTTCCTTGAACGGAACGATCTTCTCCGCGGTCTGCCCAACGACGTGCGAGTTGGTGACGACGATTCCCGGACCGGCGGCGAAGAACCCGGTGCCCGTCGCGCCCTTACCGTCCTCGAAGAGCGTGCGAATGTAGACCGTCGAGCCCTTCACGGTTTCGCGAACTCCGTCGAGCATCTTTCCGTCCGGCCCCACGGTTGGCTCCGTCGCTTTGCCTTTGTCTTTCTCTTTGAGCTTCGGCGTCTCCTTGGGCTTCGTGGCTTCGACCGTCCTGGCGGGTTCCTTCATGGCGTAGACGAGACCGGCGATGGCACCGCCGACGAGGACGAATCCGAGCGCGATGCTGCCGGCGATGAGGGGAACGCCGAGCCCCTTCTTGCCTTCGACCGTGCGCGCTTTGCCGCGCGGTCGTGGTGCCGGTTCTTGGACTTCATCCGGAGCGGTGTGCGAAGGCGGGATCGCGAAAGGATTGTCTTCAAAAACCGGTTCTGCCACCGCAGCCAGAAAGACTTCATTGCACTTTCCGCAACGGACCTTCTGGCCGAGTTGCTGTGCGGGAATGGGAAGAACGGCCCGACAGGCCGGGCAGGGAACGAGCGCGGGTTCGGGTATGGGCATCGCAGAGGCTCGGGCGGGAAGTTCAGCTACCCGCGATTTTAGACTCGCCGAGGCCAGACCGCAAGCGTTGCGTTCGGCGATACAATTGCCGCATGTCGCTCCTCAGCCGTTGCCGCATCGTTCTGGTTCGCACGCACTTCCCCGGGAACCTGGGCTCGGCGGCCCGCGCGATGCACAACTTCGGGCTCACCGATCTCGTGCTCGTCGATCCGCTCCGGTTCCCCGACGATCTGGAAGCGCGACGCCTCGCCGCGCACGGGGTCGGCATTTTGGACGCAGCCCGAATCGTTCCCGATCTGGGAGAAGCCGTTGGCGATTGCGTCTTCACCCTGGCCACATCCGGGTTGGCCGACGGCGTGGTGAGGCAGACGTTCGCCGGCTCGCCGCGGGAGAAGTTCCCGCACCTGTTGCGGGCCGCGGCAACGGGTCCGGTTGCGCTCGTGTTCGGCCCGGAACCGCACGGGCTTTCGAACGCCGAGGTCACGCGATGTCACGGACTCGTTCGCATTCCCGTAAACCCCAAAGCTCCGTCGTTGAACCTGGCGCAATCGGTGGCGGTGTGCTGCTACGAACTCTTTCAAGCGGTTGCGGAATGGGAACTCGCGGTGCCCGAGCAAAGCATCGCGACCTTCGCGGACCAGGAGCGGATGTTCGCTCATCTCACGGAAGCGTTCGAATCGATCGGCTACCTTTACGGCACGAAAGCCGGGCCGCTCCTGCACGCGATGCGGCACCTGATCGGCCGCTCGATGCCCACCCCGCAGGAAGTGAGAATGCTGCACGGCCTCGCCCGGCAAATTCTTTGGGCGAGCAACCAGGTGCCGCCCCGCGACGAGCTTTGATTCGGTTCACCTCCCGTTCCATAAAACAGTCCGTTACCGTTCGCCGATTTTTCGCAGGAGTGATTCGATGGCTGAGATTCGCGGGTTTCGAGGGTTCCGTTACGATCTGGGCCGCGTGGGGGAACTGTCTCACGTGGTCGCGCCGCCTTACGACGTGATCGACGCCGAGCTTCAACAGAAGCTCTACGACCTCAGCCCGCACAACGCGATCCGCCTCGAGTTCACGAAGGAAGAGCCCGGCGACACCGCGACCGAGAACAAGTACGCCCGCGCCGCCCGCACGCTCAAGGCCTGGATCGGCGAAGATGCCGTGCGGCAAGACACGGCCCGCGCCCTCTACATCTACGAGCAAGAATTCGAATCCGAAGGGAAGACGATCACCCGCCGCGGCTTCTTCGCCCGCGTGAAACTGGAGCCGCTCGAAACCGGCCAGATCTTCGCGCACGAACAGACCATGTCCGGCCCAAAGGCCGACCGCTTGAAACTCTATCAGGCCACCGGCTTCAACCTCTCGCCCGTCTTCTCGCTTTACCCCGATCCGGAGGGCGAAGTCTTCAAGGTGCTCGAACCATTCACGCGGAAGGGCTCGCCGCTCGTCGCGAAGGATCACCTCGGTGTCATCAATCGCCTGTGGATCGTGACCGACACGCACACGATCAGCACGATCACCGGGCTCATGGGTCCGAAGCCGATCTTCATCGCGGACGGCCACCATCGCTACGAGACCGCGTTGAAATACCGCGACGAACAACCCGGCCTCGATCAAGACGCACCCGCGAATTACGTGCTCATGATGCTCGTCGGGATGAACGACCCCGGCCTCATCATCATGCCGACGCACCGGCTCGTAAGCGGCCTCTCCGAGGTTTTTTCGAGCCAACTCGAAGACGTGGTCAAGGGACACTTCGAGATCGTCGAACGATTTCGCAGCGATGCGCAAGCGTGTTGGGAACACATCGAGATGGACGGTTCGCAGTCGATCTTCGGGTTCGGCACGGCGGCAGACGGCCATTGGTTCGCGGCTCGACTCCGCAACCCGGCGGTGATGGCGACCCTTGCGCCCGAGCACAGTTTGGAATGGCGCGGCCTCGGCGTCAGCATCTTGCACAAGCTCGTACTCGAGCGGCTGATACCGGACAAACTCGGCGGCAACTCCTCGCTCAAATTCGTGCATCGGGTGGAGGAAGCGACTGAGGCGATGGGTACGGGCGAGTGCCAACTCGCGATTTTGGTACCGCCGACGGTGATGGGCCACGTGGAAGTGATCGCGGGCAAGCGCGAGAAGATGCCGCAGAAGTCGACGTACTTCTATCCGAAGATTCTGACCGGGATGGTCTTCAACTCGTTGAAGAAAGACTGACGATTACCCGCGACGCGCAGCCCTCCGCTTTTTCTTTGCTAAAACCGGACGCGAATCAACGCAACCCGCGGAAGAGAGCCATGGCCAAGAAGCCCGCGACCCAGAAGACCGTCGAGACCATCAAGCACGACGCGGACAAGCGGAAGAACATTCCCACCGCGGAGTACCAGTCCGTCCTCAAGGAAGAACAGCAAACCCCCATTCGCGTGGCGTACGAACGCCGCAACCGCGACCTCGATCCGCAACTCGTCTGGCGCGGCAAAGACGAACAAGATTGGTCCGACCTCGTCGTCGCCGCGCCGCCGCTCTACATCCAGGAAAAGGTCCACCCCAAGGTGCTCATCGACGACCTGCTGAAGCAAACCCAGCAGGCGGCCGCGGCGAAACCCGGCTTCCAACTCGATCTCTTCGCCGATTTCAACGGCATTCCCGAAGGTGCCGACAAGACCGACTTCTACCAGCACGATTCGAACTGGTCGAACCGCATGATCCTGGGCGATTCGCTCCAGGTGATGGCGAGCCTCGCCGAGCGCGAAGGGCTGCGCGGTAAGATCCAGTGCATCTACTTCGACCCGCCCTACGGCATCAAGTTCAACTCGAACTTCCAATGGTCCACAACGAGCCGCGACGTGAAGGACGGCAAGGCGGACCACATCACCCGGGAGCCGGAGCAGGTGAAGGCCTTCCGCGACACATGGCGCGACGGCATCCACAGCTACCTGACGTATTTGCGCGACCGACTCACGGTGGCCCGCGATCTGTTGACGGACTCCTCGGGATCGATCTTCGTGCAGATCGGCGATGAGAATGTACACCGCGGCCGGGGTGCAGCAGGCGCACAAGGAGGACAAGATCGCGTTCGCGTCTCTGGTGCCGTGGCCGGGAACGTACATCTGTGCCGAGGGGCGGTATTCACGAGCCGGAAGCGTGAGCGACGGAGCGGTGAAGCGGGCGGCGATCTTCATTGGGCCGGAGTTCGGCACGGTGCAGCGTCAGGACCTGGTGCTGGCGGCCCGCGAGGCCGGCGACGCCGACTTCGACGTGCTGATTGCCTGTGCGCTCAACTACGAGGCGCACACCACGGAGTTCAGCAAGCTCGGCCGCATTCCCGTACTCAAGGCCCGGATGAACGCCGACTTGCATATATCCGAGACCCTCACCATGGCTCGGCTCCTCGTTTCCAAATCCGATGCGGAGTTCTTCGGCAAGACCGAATTCGACGTCCGCGACCGCTCGCACACGATCGGAGCCTGTGCCATCGAGACCGCTCTCGCCGAGCGAAAAAAAGGGGTACGTCGGGTCGAGCACGACTTGCCCGCACTGAGGCGAATCGGCCCGCTTCGTGAATTATCGGTTCAAGACCTTCACCAGTTTCGTCGGCGAGATTCGCTTCGAGCGCGGCTACTACCATTACGCGGAATGCGGCCAGGGCCGCTTTCCCATCGATGCGGCGCTGCGGCTGTCGCAGGAGCGGATGACGCCGGTCGCCCAGGAATGAGTCGATCCCAGACCACCCGTTGCCACCATCGACCGACACCGCAAATTCCAATTCAGGCTGAACCAATACAAACTCTCCCCTGCAAAAGGGCCGGGGGAGAGGTGTTGGTCGCCGTGTTCTGAATTGCCTATTTCGCGAGTCGCACCCCTTCCTTCCCAAGTCCTCAGCAGGCCGTTGCCGACCACGGGTGTTTGCGGGTAACGTATAGGGCATGATCCGCACCGCTTGCTTCGCGATTCTTACACTGGCACCTTTCCTCGCTCGGTCGCGTTCCGCGGCCCCGGACGACTATTCCGATCCGGCCATCACCGCGGACGAGAAGGCACACTGGTCCTTCAAGCCACCCGTTCGTCCCCCGCTTCCCAAGGTTCAACGCAATGAGTGGGTGAAGTCGCCGATCGATGCATTCATCCTGGCGAAGCTCGAAGCCGCAGGGCTTTCGCCTTCGCCCGAGGCCGACAAACTTACGCTGATTCGTCGGGTCACGCTCGACCTGATTGGCCTGCCGCCGACGTCGGAAGAAGTGGACGCTTTTCTGAAGGACCCTCGTGTGGATGCGTACGAGCGGCTCGTGGATCGGTTGCTCGCGTCGCCGCACTTTGGGGAACGACAAGCCACGCACTGGCTCGACGTCGTTCGCTTCGCCGAGTCCAACGGCTACGAGGCAGACGGCGAACGCCCGCACGCCTGGCGCTACCGCGATTACGTCGTCCGCAGCTTCAACACGGATAAGCCGTACGATGCGTTCCTCACCGAGCAGATCGCGGGGGATGAACTGGCGAAGGGGAACTCACCGCGCGACGCGGCCAATCTGTGGGCCGCGACCGGCCTACATCGCTGCGGACCGGTCCACATGGTGAGCGGCAACCTCGACCGCGAAGTGATTCGCCAAGAAGTGCTCACTGAGATGGTGAGCGGCCTCAGCTCCTCAGTACTCGGCCTCACCATCGCGTGTGCTCGCTGCCACGACCACAAGTTCGATCCCATTTCGCAGGGCGACTTTTACCGGCTTCAAGCGTTCTTTGCTTCCACCAAGTACGCCGAGGTCGAACTCGCGACCGACGCCGAGAAGGTAACTCGCAAGAAGCAAGTCGAATCGATCGAAGCCAGGACGAGCCCGTTGAAGCAGATCGTCGCGGCGATGGATGCTCCCATTCGCGCGAAGGTGCAGCAGGCCAAGCGCGACGCTCTCGAACCGAAATATCAGGAAGCACTGACGACGGCTTCCGAGAAGCGGACGCCGGAGCAGAAGAAACTCGCTACGGATGCGCAGCCATTGTTGGTCGTGCGCTGGGACGAGGTGCTGGCGGCAATGCCGCTCTTCGATCGCGCGAGCCGCACGCTGATTCGCGAACGGATTCACGCGTTGGAGGCACACCTGCCGCCGCCCGCTGCCGCCGCGTGGGCCATTCAAAATGGGTCGCCGCAACAAACCTTCGTCTTCAAACGCGGCAACCCGAAGACGAAACTCTCGGCCGTGACCGCCGCCTTCCCGCGCGTTCTCGCGAACGCCGAAGCCGAGCCCAGGAGTCGCCTCGATCTTGCAAAATGGATCGCGAAGCCGGACCATCCGCTCACGGCCCGCGTGATCGTGAACCGAATCTGGCAGCAGCACTTCGGCAAAGGAATCGTGACGACGCCCAACGATTTCGGCACCCGCGGGGAACGCCCCACGCATCCCGAACTGCTCGACTGGCTGGCTGTGGAGTTTGGGAAACCCACCAAGCCCACGGATGGCAATCCGTGGGCGCTCAAACGCATGCATCGGCTCATCGTCCTCTCGAGTACCTACCGTCAGGCGAGTACCGCCCCCGCGTCAAAAATAGACCCAAGTAACAAGCTGCTCGGGAAGCAAAATCGCCGGCGGCTCGAAGCCGAGGCCATCCGCGATTCGATTCTCGCCGCGTCCGGAAGCTTGAACGAACAGGCCGGTGGCCCGTCGGTGAAGGTGCCGCTCGAACCTGAGGTCTACGACCTGATCTTCACCGAGGGCGAACCGGATGGCCTCTGGCCGGTGACGCCCGATGCGAGCCAACACGTGCGGCGCTCGATCTACTTGTTCAACAAGCGCAACGTGCGATTGCCGTTGTTCGAAGCCTTCGATCAACCCGATACGCTGAACTCGTGTGCCGTGCGGCCAGTGAGTACGTACGCGCCGCAGGCACTGATCCTGATGAATGGCCCGTTCGTTCAGGAGCAGGGGAAGACGCTGGCGATGAAGTTGGTGAAGGACGTCGGCACCGACCCCATGAAGCAACTGGACACGCTCTATCGCCGCACGGTCGGGCGCGTTCCCACTGAGGCCGAACGCACTCTCGCGATGGAGTTCCTGAAGGATCAGGCCGCGACAATTCGGGAGAAGGCGAAGGCCGGCCAACCGCTCGGCCTACCGGATGTTCCTGTGGGCGCGGACCCCGCCGCGGTGCGAGCACTCGCCGACCTGTGCGTCGTGTTATTCAATGGGAATGAGTTCGTGTATCTGCCGTGATATAGCCCGCCGTTTACGGCGGGTCTTAAACCCCCGCCGTAAACGGCGGGCTATATGGTTCACTCGATTACGAAGCTCGCCAGCTTGTCCACGTTCACTTGCTCCGGCGGGTAATCCTTCCGCGTCGGCATTTGCGGATACACTTCCGGGAACGCGAAGCGGCCCGGCTTCCAGTCCGTCGGCCAGTCGTCCGGCAACGCCGACACCTCGAACCGCTGCTCCGGGCCAGGCGGCAACTTCCGACCCTCTCCGTCCCGCATCGGGACGCCCACCAGCATCCGCTTCCCATCCTCCACCGCCAGCACTTTCGTTGAAACCACCGACGAGCAGTTGAAGAACTGATACTTGAGGCCGTCGCGGTTATCGGCGTACTTCTCGACCATGCGCTTCATGAGGCCGAGCATGCGGTCGCGGTCGGTCGGGTGAACGAGGTCCATTTTCGGGGCGGCGAAGGCGAGCCGCGTGATCCAGTTCGGCCTCAGTTGATGGGGCAAGAACACCTTGCTCAGGCCTCGCGCGATCGGCCCGAACACCGGGTGTTCGCCGGGGGAAAGCACATCGAGCAGGTCGCGGAGGATGAGTTTGTTGTCGTCGTACATGCCGACGCCGCCAGCCAGCAGCATGGTCACGTCGATGAGTACGATCAGCGACGTACACGAGCGCAGGGCCAGTACCGTGGGCCGCACCACGCGTTCGACGTAGTCTTCGTAACGCGAAGCGAAGCGGGCGTGCATCTCGGGGTTCGCCGCACGGAGGTTCGCGGGCAGCGGGCAGAACTCGGCGTCCGGCCCGAGGCCGAGGTGCCTCGTGCTCGCCAACATCTCCGGCGTGTCTGGCTTCGCTGGCTGGCCCTTCACATCGAGCAGAAACGTCGAAGGCGAGATGAGCGGCTTGAAGTTCAAGATGAGGTTGGCCAGCGACAGCTTGTACGAATGAAGCAGATCGGCTTCCTTCGGTTGAGTCGTGGCGGTCTGGTTCAAATACGGCTCGCAGCAATTGCGGTAGCCGGCGTCGTTCGCGATGAGAGTGAGGATGTGTTCGGACCATCCGGCGAAGTCGCGGCCCAGCATTGCAGCGTCGGCGATCCGTTCCCCCGGCAAATCGTACAGCTTGAGCAGGCAATCGCTGAAGCGCCAGTCGCTGCGTTCGAACTGGCAGACGAACTGCGAGCGGTCGCGGGTCTTGCCGGGCCAGCGGCCGCCGTGAACCAGAGCATCCCGGCAACCCGCGTAGTTGAACGCATCCCAACCGCTCTCCGGCGGCAGAGTCGTGAACTTCCGCAGTCGCGTGTCCTTGCCGCCGAGGCCAAAGCGATCCGCGTCGTTGTCTTGCAGGTGGTTGATGAGCGAGGTGAGCAGCACGGTCTTGCCCGAGTTGTAGAGGCCGACCACACCCACGCGGCACTCGGTCGTCTTCACGCGAAAAATGCTCATAGAACGTCCCTTACCCGGCGGCTTACGCTGCTCGGCTCGCCTTTTCACTTTATCGGAACCGCGGCCATGAGTGCTATTCGCTTCACCCACATCGATCATTGCTCGATTATCGTCACGAATGTGGCCCGCAGCCGAGATTTCTATGGCCGGGTACTCGGGTTGAAGGAAATCGCGGCCCCGAAGGAGTTCGATTTCGTGGCGATCTGGTACGATCTCGGCGGCACCTACATCCACCTCTTGCAGAAGCCGCAGGCGGATACGATTAGCCCGCGGCACTTCTGCCTGCACACGCCGGATGCGAACGCGGCTCGGGCCTACTTCCTGGGCCTCGGGGTGCCGATGGACGAGACGGTGAAGATCGCGGCGGCGGATCGATTCTTCGTCCGCGACCCGGACGGCAATCGCATCGAGGTGCTGCAATGGGAACGGCCGTACGAGCCGGAAACGGATGGGAAGATGGCCTGACACTATCCAGTTCAGGCGTTATTCTACTTTCAGGAGGGCGTTCGCAATGTTTCCCATCGAGATTCACGACCGTGGTCGCGGACCCGAATTGAAGGGGACGCGGATCACGGTCTACGACATCATTCCGTATCGGTTGAATGGCCGCGATGTCGAGAACATCGTGGAAATTCTGCGGCCCGGCTATCCCGCCCTCACCGCGGCCCACATCGAAGCACTCTTCCGCTACATGGACGAACACCGCGACGAGGTGATGGCCGTCCACTGGAAAATTGAAGCACGCAACGCCCGCGGCAACCCGCCTGAGATCGAAGAGAAACTGAGACGGAGCCGCGCAAAAATCGAAGCTCTTCGGGTGCAATTCGCGCGTCAGCGTGCGGAGCGCGAAGCACGCGTGGCAAAGGCCGCTCCCGATTCTATTGCGTGACCATCACTCCTTAACGGATCGCAACGCCATGCGCGGCATCGTCGCAGACGCTAACGTCGATGGTCATGTCGAGTGGTTGGTCAAACGGATCGTTGCCAGCGACTGGCTGGAGTACTGGAACCACATCGGAATCGCGCTCGAGGAGTTCGGCAATGTCGGACTTGTGGATTTATCGCCGGACCAGCAAGTCTGGCGAACGTGCCAGCGCGAACAACTCGTTCTAATCACTGCGAATCGCAACCGCGATGGTCCGGATTCGTTGGAAGCCACAATTCAATCTGAAGGGACGGAGGAGAGCTTGCCAGTGCTCACCTTTGCCGACGCCGACCGGATTCTTCAAAGCAACGACTATGCGGATCGAGTTGTTGCCAAGTTGATCGAATATCTAATCGACCTCGATGATTTTCGCGGCACCGGCCGCCTTTACCTGCCCTGAATCCGAATACAATCCCCTCCACGCACCCCACCCGGCGGCTTACGCCGCTCGGCTCGCCACGGAGCCCGCAATGCGCTTCGCACTCTCCGCGATTCTCGCACTCACACTCGCACTCACGCTGCGAGCCCAGGAGCCGTCGCTGGTCGCGCCGACCAACGCGCTCACGCCCGCCGAGGAGCAGAAGAAGCTCATCGTGCCCGAAGGGTTCGAGATTCAACTCGTCGCCAGCGAGCCGGACATTCAGAAGCCCATGCAGATGGCGTTCGACGCAAAGGGCCGCCTGTGGGTCACCTCGTCGTACCACTATCCGTTCGCCGCCCCCGCCGGCAAAGGCACCGACAAGCTCTTCATCCTGTCGGACTTCGGCCCGGACGGCAAAGCGAAGAAGATCCAGACCTTCGCCGCCGACCTGAACATTCCCATCGGCATCCTGCCGCTCCCCGATTGCAACTCGTGCATCGTGTCGAGCGTCGGCGAAATTCTGAAGCTCACCGACACCGATGGCGACGGCAAGTACGACAAGAAGCAAGTGCTTTTCACCGGCCTCGGCTCGAAAGACACGCACGGCATGTACAACTCGTTCACGCTGATGCCGGACGGCTGGGTCTACGCTTGCCACGGGTTCAACAACGATTCGAAGACCAAGGGCAAAGATGGCCACGAAGTGGCAATGCAGTCGGGGAACACGTTCCGCTTCCGTCCGGACGGCAGCCGCATCGAAGTGTACACACGCGGGCAGGTGAACCCGTTCGGCATGGCCGTCGATCCGTGGTTCAACTTGTACACGGCCGATTGCCATTCGAAGCCGATCACGCAACTCATTCCCGGCGCGGTGTACGAGAGTTTCGGCAAGCCGCACGACGGCCTCGGTTACGGCCCGACGATGTTCGGCTACGATCCGGGCGGCACCGGTCTGTGCGGCCTCTCGTGGTACGACGCCGACTATTTTCCCAAGCAGTACAAAGGGTGCATGTTCCTCGGCAACGTGGTGACGAGCCGGGTGAACATGTGCAAGATCGAGTGGACGGGCGCGACGCCGAAGGCGGTGCAGCAGCCCGATTTCGTGAAAAGCGACGACCCGTGGTTCCGCCCCGTGGACATCAAGCTGGGGCCGGACGGGGCGATCTACATTTCGGACTTTTACAACAAGATCATCGGCCACTACGAGGTGGACTTGAAGCACCCCGGCCGCGACAAGGACCGCGGCCGTTTGTGGCGCGTCGTGAAGAAAGGCGACCAGCCGAGAATGGCGTTCGAGGACTTGACGAAAGATAAGGTGGATGCAAGCCTGTTGGCGAACTCAAATTTGACGGTGCGGCTTCTAGCGACGAACCAGATCATTGCCCGTGAGAAAGGCTGGAAGGATTCGCTCCAGAAGGGATCGGAAGAACTTAAAGGAGAAGCAGCTCGTCGCGCTCTTTCACATGCAGCATGGATCAACCCGGATATTACACTCGCCTATGTGTTGTCCGATGATAAGGACGTGCGAAACGACTTCGTCTTGTCACACTTCATTCGAGCATCGAATGAATACCGGAGGAAAAAAGACGTTGCCAAAACCGAGGATCTGGTACGACTCTATCAATTCGGCCCTCAAACCTGTCGAGCCAGTGTGGAAGATATCGTTGCTCACCCGCACCCGGACTTCGTTAAACCGCTCGTGGAACTCCTCCAGAAGATTCCGAGGGGCGACACCACACTTCGCCACGCGGCGCGGATCGCGCTCCGAAATTGCTTGCGCGATGGCGATTTCATCCCAGCATGGAAGGTCGCCAAGGCACTCCCGAAAGAAACGGCTCCCATCGTTTCGGACGTTGCGCTCGGCATCCCGAAGTTTGAAGCGTCCGAGTATCTCGTGGGTTTGATCGCATCGGGATCGATATCCGAAGATCGATTTGCTGCCGTGGCCGAGCACGCTGGTCGCTATGGCGATAACGCCCAATGGTGGTCCGTCACACGGCACGCCGAGAAGTGGAAAGATGGCGGCACCAAGGCGATGGTGATGCTGCACGCGTTGGTGCGCGGCGTTCAAGCACGGGGTAATCGACTGCCCGTCGACATCGCCGATGTTCTGTTCGCGCGAACATTCTCGGAAGCGGCTGAAGGAAATAACGATTCGAAGGTTGCGGCCCTTAAAGTGATTGCCGACTTGCCAACGGTCGTTTCGGAGAGCTTCCGGTTCGACAGGACCAATTTCGATTCACTCGGAAAGTGGCTGGAGGATCCCAAGCAACCCGATGAGATTCGCAGTACCGCACTCGACACACTACTGCGTCTCGATGCCAAGATCGGCCTTGTCACATCCGAGAAACTCATTGACGCCGTCGAAACCTCGCCCATTCTCCGTGAGCGTGCCGCCCTGATTCTCGCGGCGTCGGCCGATCGCAATCACAAACAAGCCGCGAAGGATGCCATCAAATCGGTGCCGTATCGGTCCGGTGTCGTCATCGCGACGGCGCTCGCCGGGAATGCCGTCGGCGGCGAGATTCTGCTCGAAGCCGTGAAGCAAGGCAAAGCACCGGCCCGCGTTCTTCAAGAGAAACTCGTCCTCGATCGGCTTCGCGCTGCACGGATCGAGAACCTCGATAAACAACTCGCCGATCTGACCAAGGGGCTTCAACCCGCCGACCAGAAACTCGCCGAACTCATCAAGCAGCGAACCGTGAAGTTCACGTCCGCCAAGCTCGACAAGGAAGCCGGTCTCAAGCTGTACACGAAGCATTGCGCGGCGTGTCACAAGATCGGCGAGGCGGGCGGCAAGGTCGGCCCGAACCTCGACGGCATCGGCGTTCGCGGCCTCGAGCGCCTGCTCGAAGACACGCTCGACCCGAACCGCAACGTGGACGCCGCATTCCGGGCCCGCGTGCTCGACCTCGTCGATGGCACCACCAAGACCGGTCTCATGCTCCGCGTCGAGGGCGAGGTGCTGGTGATGGCGGACGACATGGGCAAGGAGTTCCGCGTGCCGACGAAGGACATCGAGAAGAACCGCGAGACGATGCTGTCGCCGATGCCGGCGAACTTCGGCGAAGTGATCCCCGAGGCCGAGTTCTTTTTGATCGTGGGATATTTGCTTGATCAGAAGGGGAAATAGCGACGCGCCCGGCGATGTCGCGCTCCGCTCCGAGGACTCCGCGTCGCGGCTAAACGGTATACTTCCCCCATGAATCCGATCACGCACACCGGGTTGCCGCCTGGCCCCAAGGGTACCCTCATCGGCGGGTGCCTCAAAGCCTTCATGACGCAGCGGCTCGATTTCTTCAGCGATGTCGCTCGCACCTACGGCGACCTCGCGAGCTTCCGCTTCGGGCCGCGCCGCATCTTCCTCGCCAGCCATCCGGACCTCATCGAGCAAGTCCTGCTCACGGACGCCAAGTATTACATCAAGCACTTCGGTGCCCGCATGTACATGCCCGTGCTCGGCAAGGGGCTCGTCACCAGCGAAGGCGAATTTTGGCTGCGCCAACGGAAGCTCTCGCAGCCCGCGTTCCTCAAGAGCCGCGTGCAATCCTACGCACCGATGATGGGCGAACTCACTCGCAAGATGGTCGACAACTGGAAGCCCGGCGAACGCGTCGACCTCCACTTCGAGTTCAGCAGCCTCACCAGTGCGATCGCGCTCAAGACGCTGTTCGGGCTCGACGACCACGAAGACCGCGAGACGTTCGTGCAGGCTTTGCGAGGGGCATTCTTCGTGCTCAGTGCGAAGTTTCGTTCGCTGGTCCGCGTGCCGCTCTGGGTGCCGACGCCGCGGAATCTCAAGCTGAAGCGAGCCATCGCCCACTTGAACCGCGTGCTGGACGGCTTCATTCAGTCGGGCCGCGCCAGGAAGGAGCCCGGCAACGATCTGCTCTCGCGCCTCATTCACGCCGAGGACGAGAACGGCCAGAAGATGACGGATCGGCAACTTCGCGATGAAGCGATGACGCTCTACCTCGCCGGGCACGAGACGACCGCGCTCACGCTCTCGTGGTCGTGGCTGTTATTGGCTCAGCATCCGCAGGTGGAAGCGAAGCTCGTGGCGGAATGGAAGCGCGTGCTCGACGGCCGCACGCCGACGCCCGAGGATTTGCCGAACCTGCCGTATACGGATGCGGTGCTGACCGAGGCGATGCGGGTTTACCCGCCGGTGTATTTGATCGGCCGCGAGGCGACCTGCGACCTGGAACTGGGCGGCTACCGCGTGAAGCGCGGCACCACGATCTTCATGAGTCAGTGGGCGAACCACCGCGACCCGCGCTACTTCACGGACCCGGAGAAGTTCATTCCCGAACGTTGGGAAGACGGCCTGGCCAAGCGCTTGCCGAAGTATGCGTACTATCCGTTCGGCGGCGGTCCGCGCGTCTGCATCGGCAACACCTTCGCACTCATGGAAGCGGCGATCCTGCTGGCGACGGTCGGCCAGCGGTACAAGTTCACGCTGGCGGAAGACGCGGTGATCGACTTCAATCCGCAGATCACGCTCTTACCGGCGTACGGCATCCCCGCCGTGCTGGAGATGCGATAACCTTTCACCAGCCCGCCGCGCAAGCAAGGGACGACTCTTTCCTTGCTTGCGCGGCGGGCTGGTCATCAACCCTCCGCTTCCACGGGCTCGGTCGCGTTGAGCATGAAACCGCACATCGCCGAACTCAAGAAGGCGAACCCGCCGAGGACGAACACGGCGTTCCAGCCGAAATGATTTTTGACGGCGATCATCAGCACGGGCGAGAGGGCGGCCCCGAGGTTGCCCCACATGTTCCCCCAGCCGAGCGCGGCACCAACATTCTTCCCACCCACGTCTTGAGCGAACGACCAGATCGAGGGGTTGTGCATGTCCACGAGGAAGGCCATCACGCCGAGCGCGAAGATGACGGCCCAGGCGGTCGGCAGAGCGGCGATGGCGAAGTACGAAATCGCACAGCCGATCATGGCGATACCGATGGGCAGGGAGCGACCGTAGCGCGGGCCGAGTTTCTTCCACATGAAATCGGTGAAGAACCCGCCTGGAATCATGCCGAAGAGGCCGATGGTAAGCACGGTGGATTGCATTGGGCCGACGTCGTCTAACGGGGTCTCGAACACTTCGTCGAGGTAAATCGGCAGGAGCGTAATGACGAACGCCCAACCGAGGTTGACGCCGAACTGGAGTCCTCCGAAGAACCACATGTTTCGGGAACGGGAGAGTTTCGCGACGTTCTGGAGAATGGCGCCCATCGAACTCGCGTTGCTCTTCGCGGCCGGTTCCGAACCCGACGGCCGATCGCGGACGAACATCCAGAAGAGCATGGCGACGAAGAGCCCGCAGAGCCCGTAGACGAAGAAGACGCCGCGCCAGTTCGCCGGCCCTTTGCCGTCCGCCCCCGGCGGCGCGGGCGTTGGCGAAATCGCCCATTCGACGATGGCAACGCCGGCGAGCGCGCCTGCCAGGGCCGTGGTGAGCCAGGGCGCGATCGCGCCGCCGCCGCGGCCCCCGAACGCAACGATGGAACTGCACCGCCCGCGTTCTTTCGGCGGAGCCCAGTTCTTCACCAGACCTGCCGCCGCCGGATAAGCCGCGGACTCCGTGACGCCGAGCAGCAACCGGATGGCCAGCAGTGCGACAAACCCAAGGACGAACCCGGTCGCCATCGTGACCAGCGACCACGCGGCAATCGAGAGCGCGAGCACCAAACGGGCACCGTAACGGTCCGCGAGGGTGCCCATCGGGATCTGGAAGAGTGCGTACGTGAGAAAGAACGCGCCGAGGGCGAACGACATTCGTCCGTCCGCCCATTTCTTACGCTTCGCGGCGTCCAGATCTTCCACTGTGAGTTCGACCTGCTCGACGGGCGTTTTCGTCCTTTTGGCTTTGGCGTTCTTGGTCGTTTTAATCTCGAAGTCGGTCAGTTTGTCGTCGGCGGAAGGTGGGGGCGCGTGGGGCAGCAGTAATTCCATCTTCATCGGCCCGGCGAGCGTCGAGAAGCAGACGCGGTCGATGTACATCCACAGCGCGGCGACCGCGGTGATACCGACGATGACATAGCGTTTGGGCATGATGTGTCCGGCGAGCGGTGAAGCGGGTTGTGTACTCCTGTTCGACCCGCACTATACCAACGCACCAGCTGAACCTGGAAGCCCTATTACGAGACCTCAAACGGGTCAGTCACGATCGGCCGCTCGCCTTAAAGAACTTGCGGAGCGAACGCGACGGCCGAATCAGCCGCGAGCCGCCAACCCTCGGCATCGGTTTCAATCTCGCCCACGCCCGGCCCGTCGTACTTCGGGTCGTCCGTGCTGAGAATCATGTTCCAACGCATGCCCTTCGGTGGAGCCAACAGCGGTTCCGGTACTTGCGCCAGGTGTAGGTCCGAGCCCAGGTTCACGAGCAGTAAGCGATCGAGCCCATCGGGTTGAAAGTAGCGGAGCAGGAACGCATGGCTGCCGAGGACGGCACCATCGACGCCCCGCCGCTGTTGGGACCGAAAGGCGGCATCGTCGCGCCGCAGGTGGAGCAAATCGCGGGTGAGCCGATAGAGGTGCGAGTTCCGTTCGCGCTCGGCGAAATCGAGTTTGCACTGTTCGAAAGTCGCGCGGTCGTGAGGAGCGTGGTACTGCGGCCGCAGCGCGGGGTCGACGAGGCTGCGGAACTGCTCGAGGAACTCGACTCGGCCATTCTCGACGAGTTTGCTGAGGTCGGAGTTGTGATCCGCGAAGTAAAGGAAAGGCGATGACGCGGCGAATTCCTGCCCTTGAAACAGCATGGGCGTGCCGGGGGCGAGGAGCAAGAGCGCCGTCATCGCGCGATACCGGCCCGGGCTCGACATTTGATGCGCGCGAAGCCCGCGTCCGGAGTTGGCGACTTGATCGTGGTTCTGAATGAAGTTGATGAATGAAGCGGGATCGAGGTCGAGGCCCGCTTGGCCGCGGCCCTGCTCTTGCCACGAATACCACTGCCCCTGGTACAGGTACCCGTACTTGGCGACCGAAATGAACTCTTGAGGCGAACCGAAGTAATCGGTGCGGTAGGCTTCGCGCCGGCCGGTGAGCGCGACGTAGGCCGAGTGGTGGAAGTCGTCGTTCCAGAGAGCATCGAGCCCCTTGCCGCCTTCCTTCTGGGGCCGCACGAGATCCGATTCCTGCGGCTCGTTCTCCGCGACCAGGAAGGTCGAACGCCCCGGCGCAGCCGCACGAACGCGACGGGCAATCTCCGCGAGGATGTGGTCCTTCGAGTCGTCGTAAATGTTCTGGGTGGCGTCGAGCCGCAGGCCGTCGAGGTGATATTCCTCGATCCAGTATTCGGCGTTGGAAGCGAAGAAGTCGCGAACGGGGCCGCTGCGTTCGCCGTCGAAGTTAATGGCTCGGCCCCAGTCGGTCTTGTGTTCGTCCGTGAAGTACTCCTCCGCGAAGACCCCGAGGTAGTTGCCGTCGGGTCCGAGGTGGTTGTATACCACGTCCAAAATTACACCGATTCCCACGCCGTGAGCCGCATCGATGAAGCGGCGAAAGTCGTCGGGCGATCCGTAGAGGTGCGTGGGTGCGAAGAGGTTGACGCCGTCGTAGCCCCATCCGAATTCGCCGGGGAACTCGGCCACGGGCATGATTTCGAGACAGGTGATACCCAGGTCGGCCAGCCCGGCGAGTTCGCGCTCGGCGGCGCGCCAGGTGCCTTCCTTCGTGAAGGTGCCGACGTGCATCTCGTAGAGAACTTGCCGGGTCTTCGCAGTCCCCTTCCAGTCGCGATCCGTCCAGGCGAACGCCGCGGGATCGACCACTTCCGAGGGACCGTGCGGCCCGAGCGGCTGCAAGCGCGAGGCCGGATCCGGATAGAGTTTGGCGTCGCCATCGAGCCGATAGCGGTACCGCGCCCCGGCCGCGACCCCTTCGGCAAAGATCGAGAAGTAGCCATCTTTCTCGGGGGTTAGGAGAAACTCCTTCTCGCGATCGGCGCGTTCGATTGCCAGTTCGACTCGGCTGCATCGCGGGGCCCAGACGCGAAAGTGCGTGCCATCGGAGAGCGGTTCCGCACCAGCGGGAAATCGGCGAACTTGCGTCATTTCAAACCCTCAACGGTTGCGGTCCAGACCGCGACGGGGAATGCTCCGAACAGGTCCCCGACGAACGGATGTCGATTCGAGAAGTCGGCCGAGCAGCCGGTGAAGGCGTTCGTCCAGGTTGCATGCGAAGGCTGATCGGGAAGGGCGATCGCGGTCTCTCCCCACACCTCGCGGCCGATCGGCAGTCGATGCGAATCGCCTCCGAGCCCGACGGTGAGCCGAGGGACCACGACGAGCACCGCCGACGTGCCGAGCGTGCGCAAGAAGCAAAAGACGCGGCTCGCGAACTCTCCCTCCGTCGCGAGCGGTACGTAGTCGCCTTCTCGAAAGAGTTTCGCGGAATCGCGCCGAAGGCGCAGCAAACGCGCCGTGGTGAAGACCTTTACCCGCGGATCGGCAAGGCCCCCTTCGCCGGGTAAACCCGTTCCTTCAACATCGTGCAGCCACGCAACGCGCGACGCGTAGTCCACGGCTCGGCGATTATCCGGATCGACGAGGCTGAAGTCCCAGGCTTCGGTTCCCTGATAGGTATCGGGGACGCCGGGGGCCGTGCAGCGGAGTACGGTTTGCGAGAGCCCGTTGAGCCATCCCGGCGGCGCGATCCGATCGGCGAATCGCTGGAGGTCCGCAAGGAAAGCCGACGACGCGTTCGGGTCGAGTATCCGATCGGCGAACGCCGTGGCCGCGTTCTCGTACTCCTGATCCGGGTTGATCCAACTCGTGTGAACTTTTGCTTCGCGCAGCGCTTTGAGTGCGTGGGCCCGGATTCGCTCCCGGAACGTGTCCGAAGGCGGATCGCTCGAACCGGCCGGCCAGATTCCCACGAGCGTCTGGTACATCGCGTACTCTTCATTCGCATCCGGCGAAGTCACTCCATCGTCGAGTTCGACCTTGTGCGAGGCGTTCAAATCCATCCAACGATGGACCAGCCTCGCCCACTCGTCGGGAATTTCCGAGAGAACGTTGAGGCGGGCCCGCACGTCCTCGCTTCGCTTCGTGTCGTGCGTCGAGAGCGGCGACATTCCTCCGGGATACTTCGCGGCTCGCTCGGCGAAGTAACCGTGGACGCGATCCGGAGTCCATCCCCAGCGGCCGGGTTCGCCGCCGACTTCGTTCAGGGAGAGCAGTCGATTGAAGTGATAGAACGCGGTGTCTTCGACTCCCTTGGCAGTCACCGGAGCCGTCAGTTGTTGGAAGGTGCCGACGAATCGCTTTTGAAGTACACGATAGTCGTCCGTCGTGGGGCCAGAGGGGGCGTCCTTCAGAAGCAGCGTGTCGCGGATGAATTCGAAGATGGCGGACCCGAGCATCGGGTTGTTTCGCCGTGCCCGGCGAATCGCTTTGCCGATCGCGGCCTTGTCGGTGTCGTGGACGCTATCCGTCACGAAGGAGCGATACACGGGGAAGTTCGCGATAACTTCTCTGAGGGCCGTGCGCAACCCCGCGAGCGTGAAGTCGCGGCTGCGGCGATCGAGCCGCGCGAGGCGGTCCAGGCGATAGGCGAGCGAGTTCAACTCGCTGGCCAGGGAGGTCGAAAGCACCAGCGATTTCTTCTCGTACACCACCTGCGCGTAAGAATCGTTCGACCCGAGGAGTTCGCGGTAGAGTTTCGTGTGCGGTTGTTCCCCGGCCGGATCGACGAAGAGATTGTTGACGGCATTGAGGAACTTGTACCCGGTCGCGCCGTCGCAGGCCCAGTCGGCGGGAACGGTTTCGCCCTCGGCGAGAATCTTCTCCACCACCACGTAAAGCGGTCGCGCTCCACCATCGACTCGAACCGATAGTAATTGCAGAATTGCCGCCTCGTCGCGCTCCCACTTGATTCCTGAATGAGCCTCCGCATCCTGCGTAAGCAATCGCTTCGCGATGGCGAGGAGGTAGTGGGCCTGGAGGCGGTCGAGGTACTGCTTGGGATCGTAGAGGCCATCGGGATGATCGATGCGGACGCCGTCGGCGAGGCCCTCGGCGAGCCATTCGAAGCACTTCCGATGCACCGCGCGAAAGACGTCGTCGCGCTCGGTGGCGAGCGCGGCGAGTTCGTTCACGTCGAAGAATCGGCGATAGTTAATCTCGTCGGAGGCCACGCGCCAGAAGCAGGGGCGGTAGGCCTGGAGTTCGAGCCAATCGTCGAGTGCGGCGAAGCTGGCTGGGTTGCCGGGCGTGCCGGCGATCGAGTTCACTGCGACGCCAATGGCGTGCGCGGCCTCGGGGAAGCGCTCGGGAAGTTCGCGAAGCCGGCGCTTGATGGCCGCGATTTCCACGTGGCCCATCGCCAATCGGCTCGGGTCGGCTTCCTCCCGCGAAGGCAAGTGCGCGATCGCATTCAAGATGCTGGCGAGTTCGATCGTATCCGGATGAACGTCACCGAGGCCGCTCATCATGGCGGTGACCGCCGGAGAGATCGCGTGACCGTACGTGCGCGGATCGATGGGCAACCGCGTTTCGTAATAGTGGAGCGAGAACAGTCCGTCCTCGACCGTCAGCTTTAAGAGGCCGCTTTCGAGTACCTTGCCGTACGAATCGCCCAAGACGGGCAGCAGCAGGCGGCCCCGCATTCCCGCCCGCGGGGAGTCGAACCAGGCGATGTCGAAGAACTCGGCGTACGGCGACGACGGGCCGTGTTCGAGAACGTCGGCCCACCACGCGTTGTCGCCGGCGATGCACATGTGGTTGGGCACGACGTCGAGGATCAGGCCCATGCCCCGTTCGCGGAGGTCGCGGACCAGCGCCGCGAATTCAGCCTCGGTGCCGACTTCGGGATTGATGCAGCTGTGGTCGATCACATCGTAGCCGTGATGGCTGCCGGGGCGGGCCTTGAGGAACGGCGAAGCGTAGAGGTGCGTGATGCCGAGATCGTGTAGATAGGGAATGAGCAGGCGTGCGGCTTCGAACGTGAACTCTTTGCGAAATTGAAGTCGATAGGTGGACACAGGCGTTTCGCGTCGCGACATCGCAGTGCGCAGCGACGCCTCCGTGAGGCGCTCGATCGCAACCGAAACGTCGATGTTCGGAGAGTCAGTCATAAACTGTTCGAGTCGGGAGTTCAGAAAAGAGTCGGATGCCCTGCTCGATTTTGCAATTCATGTGCCTAAATCCGTTCCCTCACCCCGTTTCGGCATCTTTCTCGCTACGGAATCAACTCGAGGTTTAAAATGCGAATCAAGCCCGGCCACCCGTACCCGCTCGGAGCCACTTGGGACGGCGTGGGGGTCAACTTCGCGCTGTTCTCGGAGCATGCCGAAAAGGTCGAACTCTGTCTGTTCAATTCGCCGGATGATCGCACCGATTCTCGCCGAATCGTACTCACGGAGCGCACCGATCAGGTCTGGCATTGCTACCTTTCGGACATCCTTCCAGGACAGCTCTACGGCTATCGGGTCCACGGGCCATACGACCCTACGAAGGGCCATCGCTTCAACGCGAACAAAGTCGTACTCGATCCTTATGCGAAGCTCGTCGGGCGGAACGTGCGCTGGGACGATTCCCTCTTCGGCTACAAAATCGGTGAAGACGATCTCACGTTCGACGACCGCGATAGCGCGGCGTTCGCCCCGCTTGCGGCAGTCGTGGACACGGCCTTTACCTGGGGCGACGACCGCCCGCCCCGCACGCCCTGGCACAAGACTCTGATCTACGAGATGCACGTGAAGGGTTTCACGGAACGACACCCGGCCGTGCCGGATGTGCTACGCGGAAGTTACGCCGGCCTCGCGACGGAAGGAGTCGTCAAATACCTCAAGGATCTGAACGTGACGGCCGTGGAACTTCTGCCCGTCCATCAGAATCTGAACGACCGGCACCTCGTCGAAAAGGGGCTCGCCAATTATTGGGGCTACAACACGCTCGGCTTCTTCGCCCCGCAGTCGAGTTACGATGCACCGGGCCATTCGCTGGGTGCGGTGCATCAATTCAAAATGATGGTTCGGAGCCTGCACGCAGCCGGGATCGAAGTGATCCTCGACGTCGTTTACAACCACACGGCGGAAGGGAGCGAACTCGGGCCCACGCTCTCCTGGCGCGGCATCGATAACGCCAGCTACTACCGACTTTCTCCCGAGGATCAGCGCTACCACATGGATTTTACGGGCTGCGGCAACACGCTCAACATGCAACATCCGAAAGTGCTCCAACTCATCATGGACAGCCTGCGCTACTGGGTGACGGAGATGCGCGTGGACGGTTTCCGGTTCGATCTCGCCTCAACCCTCGCTCGGGAACTGTTCGAGGTGAATAAGCTCGGGGCGTTCTTCGACATCATTCATCAGGATCCGATTCTCTCTCAGGTGAAACTGATCGCCGAACCGTGGGACGTGGGTCCGGGCGGCTACCAAGTGGGGAACTTCCCGCCCGGCTGGACGGAATGGAACGGCAAGTACCGAGACAACGTCCGTCGCTTCTGGAAGGGGGACGGCGGAACGGCCAGCGAGTTCGCCACGCGCCTGTGCGGTTCGTCCGACCTTTACGAGCAGAGCGGCCGCCGACCGTACGCATCGATCAACTTCATCACCTGCCACGACGGCTTCTCGCTCAAGGATCTCGTTTGCTACAACGGGAAGCACAACGATGCAAATGGGGAAGGGAACCGCGACGGCGCGGACAACAACGACTCGTGGAACTGCGGCGTCGAGGGGACTACCGACAACCCAGAGATCATCGCTTTGCGGGCTCGGCAGAAGCGGAACTTCATTGCCACGCTGATCCTTTCGCAGGGCGTGCCGATGCTCCTCGCGGGAGACGAGTTCGGCCACACGCAACAGGGGAACAACAACACGTACTGCCAAGACAACGAACTCAGCTGGTTGAACTGGGATTTGGCCGAGGATCAGAGGCGGTTCCTGGCCTTCGTCCGAAACGCCACTCAAATCCGCAGGGAACAGGCCGTACTCCAGCGCCGGTCGTTCTTCCAGGGCCGGTCCATCCGCGGGGAGGGCGTGACGGACGTCACTTGGTTCGCGCCGTCCGGAAAGGATATGACGGACGACGACTGGGCCGCGTTCGTGAAGTGCTTCGGCATCCGGCTGGCGGGCGATCTCATTGGGGAAGTCGATGAGAATGGCGACCCGATCGTCGGCGACACGCTGCTCATGTTGATGAATGCCGACGCGAATACGATCCCGTTCACCTTCCCGCAGACGAACCCGCACCATCAGTGGGAGCGCCTTTTCGACACGGCCGACGACGACGCTCCGACCGCGCTCTTCGATGAAGGCGACATCTACGACTTACGAGATCGCTCCTCGGCGCTTTTCCGAACCTATCTGGCTTCCGCCGAGGCTTCGGTCACGTTCATTCAGGCCGAAACGATGCGGAAGGATATCAGGCGAGGCACGCCCTAAAAACCAAAAGGCCAACCAACGGATGTTAATCTGAGCAATTTGGATAAACAAGTAGAAATGGGAAGGAAGTCCCGAAGGCTTGCGAACGGCTCAAAGTCACTTCCCGGCGTTTGCCCTCCTAGCCGTTCGCGCCTTTGACTATAAAGGAAAAGTAAGCCAAGGAAGCCCGCCTGCCTTTCCATCGGCACCCTCTTTATCGACTGAGGCACGGTTCAATGAGTTCCGAGAATGGCCCCGCCGGATCGGTCGCCCCGGTCGCCGCCCCACCTGCCGTGGGAACTAACGGCCACCATCGCCGCGAAGCAGTCGAGTCGATCACCATCCGCTTTGCCGGCGACTCGGGCGACGGCATGCAACTCGCCGGCACTCAGTTCACCAATACTTCCGCCCTCGCGGGCAACGACATCGCGACCTTCCCGGACTTCCCCGCCGAGATTCGCGCGCCCGCCGGCACGCTCGCCGGCGTGTCTGGGTTCCAAGTTCACTTCGCTTCCACCGACATTCACACGCCCGGCGACGACCTCGACACGCTCGTGGTGATGAACGCCGCCGCACTCAAAACCAACCTCCGCGACCTCCGAGCCAGCGGCACGCTCGTCGTCAACACGGAAGGCTTTGAAGTCTCGGACTTGAGCAAGGCGAAGTACAAGAATAGCCCGTTGGACGACGGCACGCTCAAGGGCTATAAGGTGATTCGCGTGCCGGTCACGAAGATGACTCGCCTCGCGGTCGCCGAGTGCAAGCTGAGTACGCGCGAGGCGGACCGCTGCAAGAATTTCTTCGCGCTCGGCCTCGTGTACTGGATGTACGAGCGCAACCTCGAGCCGACGCTGCGGTGGATTCGCGAGAAGTTCGTCAAGAACCCGCAGTTCGTGGAAGCGAATACGCGGGCCCTGAAGGCCGGTTACAACTACGGCGACACCGTCGAAGTGATGCCGGTTCAGTACACCGTGGCGAAGGCGAAGATCGCGCCGGGCACCTATCGCAAGATCACGGGGAACGAGGCGATCGTACTCGGGCTCGTGGCCGCGACGCAAACCGCGAAGAAGCAACTCGTCTACGCCAGCTATCCGATCACGCCAGCCAGTTCCGTTCTCGAAGGTTTGGCCGAACTTCGTCGCTTCGGCGTGAAGACATTCCAGGCCGAGGACGAGATCGCGGCGGTGGGCGTCGCCATCGGCGCGAGCTTCGGCGGAGCCATCGGCATCACGGGCACCAGCGGCCCCGGCATCTGCCTGAAGGCCGAAGCAATCGGCCTCGCCGTCATGACCGAGCTGCCGCTCGTCATCATCAACGTGCAGCGCGGCGGGCCGAGCACGGGACTTCCGACCAAGACCGAACAAGCCGATCTTCTGCAAGCGATGTTCGGTCGCAACGGCGAGTGCCCTGCGGCAATCCTCGCGCCACAAACGCCGGTCGATTGCTTCGAGATGGCCTACGAGGCCGTCCGCATCGCAGTCAAATTCATGTGCCCCGTCTTCCTCTTGTCCGACGGTTATCTGGCGAACGGCTCCGAACCGTGGAAGCTACCCGACCTCACGAAGCTGCCGGCCATCGACATCGCAAACGCGACCGAGCACAACAGCGAAGGCTGGACCGGCCCCGGCCACGAGACCGGAGACGCGGAAGGCGGCGCGGGCAAGTTCCTTCCCTATCGCCGCGACGAACTCCTCGTTCGGCCCTGGGCCGTGCCCGGCACGCCCGGACTCGAACACCGCATCGGCGGCATCGAAAAGCAAGAAGTGACCGGCAACGTGAATTACGAGCCGGCCAACCACGAGAAGATGGTTCGCACTCGCGCTCAGAAAATCGAGAACATCGCCCTGGCGATTCCCGAACTGGCCGTGACGGGCGACGCCGACGCGGACTTGCTCGTGGTCGGCTGGGGCGGCACCTACGGTTCGATCACTACGGCCGTGGAGCGGGCTCGCCGCAAGGGAAAGAAGGTGGCTCAGGCCCACTTCCGCTACTTGAACCCGATGCCGAAGAACACCGAGGCCGTGCTGAAGAAGTACAAGAAGATTCTCGTGCCCGAGTTGAACGCGGGGCAGCTTTCGTGGTTGCTTCGCGCCAAGTATTTGGCTCCGGCCGAAGGACTGAACAAGATCCAGGGCCGCCCATTCCTGGTCAGCGAGATCGAAGCCGCGATCGAGAAGATGCTGAAGGGATCGTCGGACGGAATTCCAGGATTCGGTTCCACGGAAATGGAAGGCATTGACATGCTGGTCGAGTTTGAAGATGACGCCGGAGGCTCCCGCTAGCCATGGCCGATCTTCCCGCTCCGATCGTCCGGACGTTGATCGCGTGCGAAGAAATTCGACCGGACGGAGAGGATTCAAAGCGAATCAGCCTGCTTCGCATCACCAACGCCATCCGGGCGACGGCTTACCCGGCGATCCGGGAGCAATTCGCGGTTTTCGCCGTCGTTAGCAACGGTCGAGGTACCGGTGAGATCTGGATCGAGATTCGTGAGGCGGACGCGGATAGCGTCATTTATGCCTCGCCCCGCAAGCGGGTGACATTCCCGCCGAACCCACTTGCCCTCAGTGGGTTGAGCTATCGAGTCCGCTCCTTGGTCTTCCCGCGTCCCGGGCTGTATTGGATCCAATTGTGGTACGATGGCTCTGTTATCGCCGATTTACCAGTGGTGCTAAAGTAACCGACAACCCGAGTTGAATCATGGCTGCCACCGCGCTCCCGACCCTGACGACGAAGGATCTCTCGACCGATCAAGAGGTCCGCTGGTGCCCCGGCTGCGGGGATTATGCCATCCTCGCCGTGATGAAGAAGGCACTGACCACGGTCGGCTTGCCGCGCGAGAAGATCGCGTTCGTGTCGGGCATCGGCTGCTCCAGTCGCTTCCCGTACTACATGAACACCTACGGGTTCCACACGATCCACGGCCGGGCGCCGACCTTCGCCACCGGCCTGCGGCTCGCCAACCCCGAGCTTCAAGTTTGGGTCGTCACCGGCGACGGCGATGGCCTCTCCATCGGCGGCAACCACCTCGTCCACGCCCTCCGCCGCAACGTCGACATCAAGATTCTGCTATTCAACAACGAAATCTACGGGCTCACGAAGGGCCAGTATTCGCCCGCGAGCCGGCTCGGCACGCCGACCAAGACGAGCCCCGGCGGCTCGTTCGAAACGCCCGTGAAGGCGCTCTCGCTGGCTCTCGCGGCCGAGGCCACATTCGTCGCTCGCACCATCGACGTGGACGTGCAGCACATGCTCGGCATCCTCCAACGGGCCGCTGCCCACAAGGGATCGGCCTTCGTCGAAATTTATCAGAACTGCAAGATCTTCAACGACGGCGTCTTCGACTACGCCACTGAGAAGAGCGTGAAGGCCGACAACGTGCTGTACCTCGAACACGGCAAGCCCATGGTCTTCGGCAAGGACCGCAGCAAGGGCATCCGCCTCGTCGGGCTTCGCCCCGAAGTCGCGACCATCGGCAAGGACTGCCAACTCGACGACATCCTGACCCACGACGAGACGGCGGAGGATGCGACGCTCGCTTACCTGCTGAGCCGGTTCGCGCACGACAATTCGCCGAAGGCGGTGAACCCGTTCCCCGAACCGGTCGGCGTGTTCCGCACCGTCCGCAAGCCGACGTACGAGGAGCAACTGGACGGCCGCATCGCGGACGCGATTGCCAAGAAGGGCCGCGGCAAGCTCGAAGACCTGTTCAAGGCCGAGGATGTCTGGACCGTGGAGTGATCCGGTTTCCCATTTCCATTTTTTACGCGAAGCCCGGTTTCTCAGTTGAAGCCGGGTTTCGCCATTCGCGGGGCTCAGACCAAGGGCTCCGCGCCAGGAGAGTTCGCGATGCCCACCAAAATCGACATGGCCAAGTTCGCCAAGTTCTGCAAGGACATGGGGTTCATCTACCAGTCCTCGGAAATTTACGGCGGCATCAACGGGTTCTGGGACTACGGCCCGCTCGGCGTCGAGTTGAAGAAGAACATCAAGGACGCGTGGTGGCAGGACATGGTC
>JAYTUG010000416.1:0-5175 GCA_043744695.1 Gemmataceae bacterium | reverse complement strand
ATGCTGGCCGAAGACGACCCGATGAAGATGCGGATGGACATCATCGACGAACAGTTGGACACGGTTGGGCAGGCGTTCCTGGGCCTCACGCTCGGGTGCGCCCGCTGCCACGATCACAAGTTCGATCCGATCACGGCGGCGGATTACTACGGCCTCGCGGGCTTCTTCTACTCCACGAAGTCGATGAAGAACTACTCGGTGGTTGCAGTGTGGAACGAGCGGCCGCTCGCTTCGCCCGAGGCGATTGCGGCCGTTGCCGAACACGACAAATTGGTGGCTTCCAAGAAGGAGAAAATCGCGGCTATCGAAAAGCCCGGCACCCGGGCGGCTATCGGATTCGCTGCCTCAATTGCGTTCGCCGCGGAGCGCAAAACGAAGCTAACTGCGTTCGAAAAGACTCGCCCCAAGATCGAAGAGGTGATGGCCGTCGAGGACGACAAGGGCCAGAACCTTCGCGTCCACCTTCGCGGCAACCACCTCACGCTCGGCGTCGAGGCACCGCGGCGATTCCCAAAGATCGTGGCCGGTGACAGTGCGTTGTCACTCGGCGCGGATCGCAGCGGTCGGCTCGAATTCGCCAACTGGATGGCGAAGCCCGAGAACCCGCTCACTGCCCGCGTGATGGTGAACCGCATCTGGGCCGGGCACTTCGGCGAAGGCATCGTTCGCACCACCGAGAACTTCGGCCGCCTCGGCGAACGCCCCACGCATCCTGAACTCCTCGACTGGCTCGCTGGCGAGTTCGCGAAATCGAACTGGTCCGTGAAACGGATGCACCGCCTGATCGTGGGTTCAGCCGCCTATCGCATGAGCATCCAAACCGACCCCGTCGCGTATCAGAAGGATCCTGACAACCGCCTGCTTTCGCACTTCAATCGACGCCGGCTCGAAGCCGAAGAACTGCGCGATTCGCTTCTCGCTACCTCCGGCCTCCTCGATCGCACGATGAGTGGTTCCTTGCTCACGGTCGGCAACCGAAAGTACGTCAACGACACGGGAAGTCGCAATTATGAGGGCTACTCCAGCACGCGGCGCTCGGTTTATCTGCCCGTGATTCGCAGTGCCGTCTACGACGTGTTTCAGACCTTCGATTTCCCCGATCCCTCGGTGCCGAACGGCAAACGACCGACTACCACGATCCCGACGCAGGCCTTGATGCTGCTCAACAGCACGATCGTGGACCGTTCCGCGGAAGCGTTCGCCAAGACGCTGTTGAAGCGGGAAGGCGACGACACGGCCCGCATCCAGGCCGCATACCGCTTGGCCTTCGGACGGGCCGCCGCGACTGCGGAGGTGGAGAGGGTACTCGCGTATCTGAAGAAATCGGGCGATGCTACGGAAGCGAAGCGATTGAGCGCGTGGCGCGGCTTCTGCCGAGTCTTGTTCGCGTCCAACGAATACATTTTCGTGGAGTGAGATTCGCCCGTGAAATTCACCACGCTGATTCCGAGGGCTTTCAACGATGGCACTCCCGTGCCGCCGGAGTTGCTGGATCGCCTCGTCGAAGAAATGTATTCGCCAATCGGAGGCGTTTCCTATGAAGGGGAGATTCGTGGGGTTTGGACCGATCAAGGGGTGCAGTATCGCGATGTCTCGGAGAAAGTGTCGATCGTCTGCGATCGGGAGCAACTGAATCGCATGATTCGGTCCGTTCGTAAAATCGGGGGTGAGCGTCATTAACTTGGGTGGCTTTTCTCATGCGGCCATGGTGTGGGCTTGACTCCAGAAGCCGTCCCATAACTTCCCGCCACTCACGTACAACGCCCGCAACGCGCCCACCGTTGCGGCGCCGTCCTCCACCCAACGCATTCCCGATCCCTTCAAGCGCTCGCCGATAATCTTGCAACCCGCCTCCGTCGGACCGCTGCCGATGTCCCAGCCCTTCGCCCGATAGCTCGGGTAATCCGTGCGGTGGCGATTGTTCTCGAAGTAGCCGATCAGCTTCCGCAACTCCTCCATCACCTCCGCCTTCGACCCCGCCGGCAACTCCACCGACCGCAGATGCGTCAGCAATGCGTCGCCGCCCTGCTCGTACAAAATCCCCTTCGCCTCCTGCGCCCAGTGCGTCCGCGACTCGTCGTCCGCGCCGAACCGCACCTTGGCGAAGTCGCACAGGTGCTCGGCCGCGTGATACCAATCCAGCACCGTGGCCAGGCCGTCCGACAGTCCGACAGGTGCCGCTGCAACGCCTCCTCCAGGCCGTTGCCTCCGTCGGTGATCGCCACCAACTGGCCCACCTCCTTCAGCCCGCAGGCTCGCACCTGCGACCGCAACTCCTCCGACAACACCTCCAAATCGAAGTCCACCAGATAGCGATGGTGCGCCTTGTCCGGCGTGTACACCACCGCCGTGTACAGCATGCGGTGCTCCGCCGGGCCCGCACCCGCCCCTTGCATCGGCACGCTGAACGCATCCAGCCCCACATACGCCGCCGGTTCGCCGTTCTCACGCGGCTTCGTCCAACCCGGTTCCGCCTGCGTCGGCTGCACCATCCGGCCATCGCGTAATTGCGCCCGCAAACGCTCTCCCTCCGACTCCGTGCACCGCAGCACCGTCGACGCCGACAGGCGAACACCCGTGTAACGTCGCACGATGTCCTCGGCCGCGTCCGCGAACGGCGCCAACGCCCCCGCCAAACACACCAGCGGACGAAAGCCCGGACTGATCGAATCCCGCAGACCCATCGCGTCGTCGTAAGGAATGAAACTCTGCGGACAACACGCGCAGCGGTAATAGGCCCGTTTCACCTGCACTTCGCCATGAATCGTCAGCACGCGACACGTCTGATACGAATGAAACTTGGCCACATACGGACAATCGGGGCAGGTCATGCTGCACCCGATGTACCCCTTTTTTTCCGGCTCGCCAGACTGGCTTGCCGGACCTCGGTGGCGATCTCCTGACCGGCATCGCGGAACTCGTAGTCGATGGCTCCGAACTCCTCGGCTTCCGGAACGTCGACGGCCCGTTCGACCAGCTTCCGCACCGCCTCATCAATCTTGGGTCGGAGTTGCTGCATGATCGCGTCGATGCGTTCGCCGCGGCTGGGCTCGGGAGGCGAAGTCTTCTTGGTGGTGGTCGGGGACATGAAAGGCTCCGGGGGTGAGAGCAAGGAACGGATTTGACAGACTCGGGTAAGATAGTCCGCCGCGGCTCCATTTTCCCACCCAAGTAAGAGCTGCACACCCGAATGCGTTCTGCGAACGTTAATTGCTTGCGAGGCACTCGCGGACCGGCTACAATAACCGCGTTAATCCTCGATCGACTCGCCGCGATCCGACCAGTATCCTCCAGCTAAACAAAGCGTGGCCGTTAGTGAGCGGTTCGCGGCTCGTCTGAGTCGTGTCCGGGGAGGGTGTTGATGCCCGCGGATGAAGAACTCCGCCGCAATTCGAGCCCGCCTGACGAGCCTCGCTCCGTCGGCGGCTATCGGCTGCTGCGCACCGTGGGCGAAGGCGGGATGAGTACCGTTTTTCTCAGCTACGACGTGCCGGCTCGGCGAGCCGTGGCCGTGAAACTGCTCGCCGACCATCTCGCCACGCAGTCCGAATTCGTCAATCGCTTCTACCGCGAAGCCCGACTCAGCCGCCTGTTCCAGCACGCGAACATCGTGCAGGGTTTCGCGGCCGGGTTCGATCGGGAGGCGAACAAGCACTACCTCGTGCTGGAGTTCATCGACGGCCCGAGCGCCCACACGGCCCTCACGCAACTGGGTCGGATTCCCGTGGGCATGGCCGTGAAGATCGGCATCGACATCGGCCGCGCCTTGCAGTTTCTCCACGGCCGCAACTACGTTCACCGCGACGTGAAGCCCGACAACTTGCTGCTCCACCCCGACGGCACCGCCAAGCTGGCCGACCTCGGCCTCACGAAACGGCTCAGCGACGACTCGCACCTCACGTCGCTGAATCAGGGCGTCGGCACCCCTTATTACATGCCTTACGAGCAGGCTCTGAACGCCTCACTGGTGGATGGCCGCAGCGACATCTTCGCTCTCGGTGCCACGCTTTATCACTTGCTCACCGGGCAGGTGCCCTTCGGCGGGTCGACGCACGAGGAGATCAACCGGGAGAAGGAGCACGACGCGTTCGTTCGCATCGAGAAACTGAATGAATCGGTGCCGGCGAGCATGGCTGCGATCGTCGCGAAGATGCTGGCCCGCGATCCGCGCGAACGCTACCAAACGGCGACGGCCCTGATCGAAGCGCTGGAAGCCACCGGACTGGCCACGAAGATCGCTTCGTTCGCGCCGAGCGGAACCTCGGATGTCGCGGTGTTCGTGGAGTCGCCGAACCCGGAACTGGCCACCCGCGTGGATCTGCCGCTCGTTCAGCTTCGCGAAGCGGATGAACCGACGAAGCCGCATCGAATCGTGCCGCTCGCCGTCGGCGCGATTGCTGCCGCCATCGGGCTACTCGGCGGTTGGGCCGTGCAACGGGATCGCGCGACACCCTGGCAACCGACCGAATCGCACGCGAAGTATGATTCGAATCCGCCCACCGGCCTGGCTCCCGCCTCCCCGCAGTAACTTCCCCCCGGAACCGCGCGAAATGCCCGCTCTGGCCCCGACCGCATTCCAGGCCCGGGCCTGTCTCGTTCTCGCGGCCGTGCTTTGGAGTTCCGGCAGCTTCTTCATGCGCTTCCTCCGCGAACCGAGTTCACTCGCGACATCTCTTCAACTCGAACTCCACGAACCGAAACTCGAACCGCTTCAAATTGCCTTCTATCGAGGCCTCTTCGGCGGGATCGCGATGCTGCTACTCGTCCGCAAAGTGGACGTGCGATTTCGGCCGGCCATGCTCGGCATGGTGGCGACGTTCGCCGTGATGAGCGGCCTGTACATGTCGGCCCTCGCGCTCGGCCCGGCCGCAAATGCAATCTTCCTCCAGAACACGGCCCCGGTCTGGGTCTATTTGTTTGCCGTGTTCATCTTGAAGGAAACGGCCGATCGCCGCGGCTGGCAAGCGGTGCTGCTCGGCGGCATGGGCGCGCTCGTGATCGTGATTGGGAACTGGCCCCGAGACTTGCCGCCGGCCGAAGAACGCGCTCAGGTTCTCATCCTGCTCATGGGCGTCGGCAGCGGCTTCACGTATGCCGGCGTCATGATCTTCCTGCGAATCCTGCGTGCGGAATCCGCGGCGTGGCTCACCTCGCTCAACCTCGTCGGCAGCGCCG
>JAYTUG010000415.1:0-5176 GCA_043744695.1 Gemmataceae bacterium | reverse complement strand
GTTGCCCTGGGCTAAGGGATACCAGGCTTTCAGCCTGAAGATCGAACAGCCTCAATTTGTTCCGGTTGGCTGAACTCCAAGAATGGATGGCACACCCGGTACAGTTTGGTTTGTAGTGACCGCATTCATGCGGTCATTCTTGAGGTCCCGCTGAAGCGGGCCACTACAAACTGTACCACTAACCCGTGGCGGGCATCCTTGACCCCTGAAGTGAATCGCATCCGAACTTGCTTCACGCGGCCAACTATTTTCTCCGCGCACTACCCCACCTTGCCGTGCGGCAGCACCTACCGCCCGAAAACTTCTCCCCGAGACTTGACTGTTCGCCTTCCCTATCCTGAGTTTGATTGGTTACACTGTTTGGGATCGTGGGGAATGTAAGGATTAGTTAGCGGATGTAAGTCCGGCCGTACGGTTCTACGTACTCCGCGAATTTTCAGCGTCAATCGGCGGGAGGTAACTGAGGCGTCCACGCCCGGCTCACTCTCCCGAACGCTTTGGATTGTAACGATTTACTGCGTTCCGCTGGGGCCACAATCGATGGCCGCCAGGGCTTCGCGCGTTCCGGCATTCCGAATGCTAACCCACGGTGGAGGAAACTCTGCCGAGGTCGAACGCTGCTGTGCCGACCCCTGCCGAGAGAGCTGTTTATGGCCCGTTCGAACGACAACCTGCCGCCGAACCCGCTGTCGCCGTTCCACACCCCCGCGGGCGGAATGCCTCAGCCGCTTCCCTACGGCCCGAATCCGGGTTACAACGCCGGCCCTCTGCCTCCGAAAGCGAAGACCGGCCCGAGCCCTGCGGGCATGTTGCACGCCTTGAAACGCCGCTGGGTGTTGGCTACGTTTCTGGGCGGTCTCCTCGCCGCGGCGGCGGCCGCTGGCGTCTGGATGCTCATGCCCGCCGGCAAGCACCAGGCCAAGGCACTCATCCGGCTCCGCCAAAAGACTACCGAACTCAGCAAATCGCAGGAAGACTTCGATAGCTTCCGCCGCGATCAGATGGTGATCCTCCGGACCCGCGATTTGATCATGCGCACGCTTGCGGAGCCCTCGGTCGCTAGCCTCGAAACGATCAGGAACTCGGACGATCCGGTCCGCTTCATGGAGGAAGGGCTGACGATCAAGGACGTGTCGCCGACAACGCTCTCGATCACCCTTCCCGGCGACAACGCGGACGATCTCAAGACGATCCTCGACGTTCACGTGAAGAAGTACATCGACGACGCAACGAACTACGACCGTAAAAACCGCGACGATCAGATGAGGAAATACGAAGCGCTCTCGGAGAAGTTGAAAGGCGAAATCCAGTTCAAGGAACGCTCGATCAAACTGATGGCCGAGGCGAATAACTCGATTGGCGGCGAAGGCGCCGGAGCCAAGCACGCCCGCATGCAGCAGGAACTGGCGAAGCTCGATGCCGACGTCTTCGCGACGCAGAAGGAGATTCAGGAACTCGAATCAAAAATCGCCGTGCTGCAAAAGAAAGTGGACGCCAAGCGCTACGACCTCGATCCGCTCGAACTCGCCAGCATCGTGAATTCGGACCCGCGCGTCGGCGGGCTACTCAGCGATAAAATGAAGAAACAATTCATTCTGAATCGCGATAAAGAAGTCGCGAACATCAAGGAAGGCGAGCCGCTACCGCCGAGCATCGCGGAACTTCAGAGCCACATCGAAACACTCGACAAGCAACTGGTCGCGGCGCGGAAAGCGGCCGAGCCCGAGATCCTCCAGATGATGGGCAGGATCACCGAGCAGCAGTTGAAGAATAAGATTGCCGACAGCAAAGATATGCTGGAAGAGGCACGCAGCCGATACGCAGGGCGAAGCGACTACCGCGACAAGTTCCAGAAGAGCATCGGCCAGGTGGTGACCGGTGACTTCCAGGCCAACAGCCTATTAAAGGAACTCGAACCGCTGCGCGAGGCACTGAACAGCATCGAGCGACAACGCGTTCAGCTCCAGATCGAAAAGGACATGGATTCGCGCATTCAACTCATCGAGCCGCCGTTCGTCCAGATGAACCTCAATGTGAAGCAGAAGACGTTCCTCGCGGTCGGTGCCGCCATCGTCGGGTTCATCGGCGTGCTCGTCGTCATCGGCTACCTCGAATGGCGAACTCGCCGCATCGACGGCGTCGATCAAGTCGTCAGCGAACTCGGCATGCGCGTTATCGGCACCGTGCCTTCGTTCCCCAACAAAGCCAGCCTCAAAGCGGCCGAGGCGGCGGGGAACGCGAACTGGCGGTTCGTCCTGAACGAGTCGATCAACTCGACCCGCACCATGCTCCTCCACACCGCCCGCACGCAATCCATGCAAGTGGTCATGGTGACGAGCGCGACGCAGGGCGAAGGCAAGACTTCGCTCGCCAGCCAACTCGGCACCAGCATGGCCACTGCCGGTATGCGAACGCTGATCGTGGACTGCGACTTGCGGAATCCCTCGATTCACAAGCTCTTCGACCTCACGCTGCAAATGGGCGTGAGCGAGGTGCTGCTGCAAGAAGTGGATGCGGCGGATGCGGTGCAGCCCACGTCCGTGCCGAACCTGTGGGTGATCCCGGCCGGGCAGTGTTCGACGCGCGTCATCACGGCACTGGCCCAAGGCCATCCGCTGGAGACGCTGTTCAACCAACTCCGCGGGCAGTTCGATTTCATCATCGTCGATTCGTGCCCAGTGTTGCCGGTCGCGGATGCCCTGCTCATCGGTCAACATGTGGATGGCGTGGTCTTCTCGATCATGCAGGACATCAGCCAGTTGCCGAAGGTGCAGGTGGCGTCCGAGAAGTTGCAGCAGTTGAACGTGCCGCTGCTCGGTGCGGTGGTGAACAACGTGAGCGGCGGCAGCGCGTACTACGCCTACGGTTACAACTACGTGAAGCAACTGCCGGCGTAACGCCTCCCTATTTAGCCCGCCGTTTACGGCGGGTCATACGGGACGCACCCGCCGTAAACGGCGGGCTAATTGGAACTCGCATGATGCGTTCGCTCCTGATCCTCGGTGCTCTAGCTCTCTTGGTTGCAGCTGCGATCGTGGAAGGTGTGCGTTCCAATCGCTGGGGTGCCTCGGAAGATTTGAAGGCGTCGGCAGCGAAATTGCAAGACGTGCCGCCCGCGTTCGGAGCTTGGACGAGCACCGAGAATCCGGTCGACGCCGAGATTTTGAAAAAGGCCGAAGCCGTGGGGTCGATGTCCCGAGTTTACGAGAATAAAAACGATCGGAGCCAGGTCGGCGTCTTACTCTTGTGCGGTCGATCCGGGCCGATCGGTGCCCACACTCCGGACATCTGCTACACCGGGCTCGGATTCAAAATGCAGGGTCGCGAAATCCGCAAGCCCCTCGGCGATTCGAGCTACTGGACTGGCAAGTTCGAGAAGCCTAACGGCGATGCTCTGATGGTGTCGTGGGCCTGGGGAGTGGATGGCAATTGGGTCGCGGCCGAGAACCCGCGAGTCGAGTTCCTCGGCCACGATGCCCTCTACAAACTGTACGCGACCCGCGGCTTGTCGCAGTCCGAACGTTCGAGCCCGACCGCGTTCGAACCGGATGCGACGCAGGAATTTTTGAAAGAGTTCTTACCGGAAGTCAAGAAGGCTCTCGCCCCGCACGGAACGCCATGAGTTTGATGCCGAAAAAATCGATGCCGACCCCCACGGAGCCCCGCGAACCGTGGCCGGAGATCGACCGCCTCCAATCCGAGGCGGAGGTAGATCTGTCGCTGTGCCCGACGTGGTACGCCGCTGGTAAGGTGCTGCTCGATTATACGGTCGCGCTGCTGCTGCTGCCGCTGGCCCTGCCGCTAATCGCGCTCGCGGCCCTCGCCGTGAAGTTCACTTCTTCCGGTCCGGCGTTCTACTTGCAAACCCGGGTCGGGCTCGGCGGTCGGATCTTCCGCATCATCAAACTTCGCACGATGCGGCACGATTGCGAACGGCACTCGGGCATTAAATGGGCCGGGAAGCACGACGACCGCGCCACGCCCGTGGGGCAACTCCTCCGCAAGACGCACTTCGACGAACTGCCCCAACTCTTCAATGTGCTGATGGGGCAGATGAGCCTCGTCGGCCCGCGACCGGAGCGCCCCGAAGTCATCAAAGCGAAGGGGCTCGAACAACTCGTACCGGGCTACGCGCACCGCCTCCGCGTGAAGCCCGGCGTCACCGGTCTCGCCCAAGTTCAACTTCCCGCCGATAGCGACATCACCAGCGTGCGCTACAAGGTCGTCTACGACCTCTATTACGCTCAGCACCAAGGCCTGTTCCTCGACGTGCGGCTCATCGCGGCCACGGTTGCGAAAGCGGTCGGGGTGAAGCCGAGCTTCATTCGTCGGGCGTTCTTCCTTCCGCCTCGCCGCACGCTGTCCGATGTGTTCCAGCGCAATCTCGCCGCTGAAGCCGAAGCGCACGCACACTTGCAGCCGGCGTGACGATGCGCGTGCTCTACCTCACGCATCGCGTGCCCTACCCGCCCGATAAAGGCGACCGCATCCGGAACTATCACGTTTTGAGGCAACTCGCTCGCCGGGGCCGCGTGTGGCTCGCGTGCCTCGCCGACGAACCCACGACTCCCGCGATCGAAGCCGAACTCGGCAACCTCTGCGAACGGATCGCGATCGTCCCCGCGAGCGGTGGCCGTTGGCTGCGGGCCGGCATGAGCCTGCTTTCCGGACGAAGCCTCTCGGAAGGTGCCTTCGCCGAACGCGGCCTCCGCACCGCGATTCGCGATTGGTCGAAGGAGACGAAGTTCGACGCGGCGGTGGTCTCAGCGTCGAGTATGGCTCCGTACTTGAAGGTGCCGGAACTCGCGGACGTTCCCAAGATCGTGGACCTCGTGGATGTCGATAGTCAGAAGTGGCACGACTATGCGGATGCCTCGCACGGGCCGAGGCGCTGGCTTTATCGGTTGGAAGCGGCGCGGGTGCGGAAGCTCGAGCGGGAGTTGCCGAAGTGGACGCGGGCGGTGGCGATGGTGAGCCGGGCCGAGGCGGATGTGTTCGATTCGTTCGCGGGTTCGGGCACGGCAACGGTCGCCGCGAACGGCGTGGACTTGGAGTATTTCCACTTAGCTGCTCTGGGTGGCACCGTGCTTCCAGCCGGTGTTCCATTTTTGGGTGGCACCGTGCTTCCAGCCGGTGTTCCATTTTTGGGTGGCACCGTGCTTCCAGCCGGTGCATT
>JAYTUG010000414.1:0-20150 GCA_043744695.1 Gemmataceae bacterium | reverse complement strand
AAGCCTTCCTGTGGATTACGGCACGCCCCTCACCCGGTTTGCGACCTGCATTCGCAGTTCGCAAACCACCCTCTCCCCAACGGGGAGAGGGTCGGAGGCTTCTTCGGTTTCACCTTGTCATCATTCGCGAGAAAGCCCGAACCCGAGCCGATGTTCCGGTTAGCCCCTGTGTCGAGTAGTATGGGTTTTTCTCCTTCAACCCAGACTGCGGCACTCATGACCCCACTCGGCCTGGCCTGGAGCAACCTGATCCACAAGCGAACGCGCACGGCCGTGGCCGCGGCCGGCGTGTCGTTTGCCGTCGCACTCATCTTCATGGAAGTCGGCATGTTCGGCGGCGTGGAACGCACCGCGACCATGCTCTTCGACGGCCTCCGTTTCGACCTGATGATTACGTCTTCAGAATACGGCGACGTGGGCCGGCCGGGCGATTTACCGCGCAGCCGACTAGCTCAGGCGCGGGCCGCGGACGGTGTTGAAGACGTACTCCCCGTTTCCATCGGAACGGGTACGTGGCAGAAGCCGGCGACTCGCGGCATCCTCGGTTACACGCCGCCCGGTGGCATTGGAAGCATCGGAATCCTCGGCGTGCCGCCGAACCGCGTCGCGGACGTATTTGCCGTCGACCGCGGCCGGGTGTTCCCGTCGCGGGAGGCGGCAAAACGTGCTGGCGAGGCCCTCGCCCGCAACGGCACGCTGCTCTACGACACGCGCTCGAAACCCGAGTTCGGCTCGCTCGACGACGTACTCAACATTCCGGAAGGCGGCACCCTCGGCGGCAATCCCAAGAACCCGGACCAGCGGAATTCCATTCGCTTGAACGATCAACGGGTTCAGGTCGTGGGCGGTTTTGAACTCGGTGCCGGGTTCAGCTGGAACGGCATGCTCCTCGGCAGCGAAGAGACCCTCGCGAATGCAACGGGGCAGCCCCGCGATCGCGTCACCCTCGGGCTCGTGACCTTGAAGCCCGGTGCCGATCCGAGCGTCGCCCAGCAACAACTCAAGCAACTGCTCCCAACGGACGTTCACGTCTACACGCGCGAAGAAATCGGCGACCACGAACGCCGCTATTGGATGCAACTCACTTCCGTCGGGCAGTTCCTCGGCGTCGCGGTGGCACTCGCCGTGGTGGTCGGCGCGATCTTCGTTTACCAAATGATGGCAGCGGACATCCGCGGCATGCTCCCCGAATACGCCACCGTCAAAGCCCTCGGCTACAAGCCCTTCTACCTCTCGACCGTCGTGCTTTGGCAGGCCTTGCTCCTGGCCGTACTCGGCTACATCCCCGGCCTCATCGCTTCGTTCGGCCTCTACTCCATCACCCGGAATTTCGGGGGCATCCCCACCGAGATGACCGCCGAGAGAGCTGTCGTGGTGCTGGTGATGACCTGTGGCATGTGCCTCGCTTCGGGCCTGCTCGCGGTTCGCAAAGTGCATTCCGCCGAACCCGCGGACCTGTTCTGAGAGTACCCGGCGACTGACGTCGCCGGTTCGCCATGAATCGTGCAGTCGGAGCGGCTTGCCCCTTTTCCTTCAACGGGTAACTTGACCTTCATCCCAACACTCTCCCGAAAGCGGTGCCTCGTGTCGCATCTGTTCCGAATCATGGCCGTGCTTGCCGTCGGCGTCGGGCTCGCTGCCGTGCCCGCGTGCGGCAACAAGAACAACAACAAGATTAAGGTCGCCATCGTCACCAATTGCACCGACCCGTTCTGGGATCTGTGCGAAGCCGGGGCCAAGAAGTCGGCCGCGGACAACGACGTGGAACTCCTGTTTCGACAACCCGAACGCATGTCGTCCGAGGTGCAGAAGCCGATCATCGATTCGTGGGTGAGCCAGGGCGTGAGCGGCATCGGCGTCAGTGTGATCGACCCCAAGGGCCAGACCGAAGACCTTGCGGTCGTGGCCAAGAAGATGCCGCTGGTGACGATGGACAACGACGCCGAGAAGAGCAACCGGATTTGCTACGTGGGCGTCGATAACAAGGAAGCGGGTCGCGCCGTCGGCCGGCTTGTGAAGAAGGTGCTGCCCAACGGCGGCACCATCGCGCTGTTCATCGGAAGCACGACTTCGGCGAACGGCGTCGCCCGACCGGCCGGCGTACTCGAAGAACTGGCCACGCCCGAAGCCAACGGCAAGGATGGCGTTCATCCGCAACGGCCCGAGATCAAGGGGAAGTGGTACGGCAAGTACTTCCTCGTCGATGGCGAATCGAAGACGGACGACAACCTCGCCGATCGCGCGATTGCCAATCCCCGCGACATGCTCAGCCGCATCGAAGGCGACCCCAACATCGCGCTCATCGGCCTTTACAACTACAACCCGCCGGCGATCCTCGAAGCCGTGAAAGCCAAGAAACTCATCGGTAAGGTCAAGATCATCGGCTTCGACGAACACCGCGACACACTGCGAGCCATCGCCGCTGGCGACATCGAAGGAACGGTCGTGCAAGACCCCTACAACTACGGTTATAAGACGGTGGAGATTCTCTCCGCAGAAGCACGGGGCGACACGTCGAAGCGCGTGAAGGGTTCGATGCCGTATCAGGTGATTACGAAGGATGGCGGCCCGGATCAGGACATCAACGGCCTGCACATCAAGTTCCCCAAGGCCGGGGAATACGTGCAGACCGTCAGCGATCAACTGAAGTCGGTCGGGAAGTGAGTACTGCCGCTTGCGGCTTCGCGATGTCCATCTGTAAGATGAATCGCGAAGCCGCAAGCGGCGTTTCTTTTACTTCCCCGGCACAATTGGCGTGAACACCACCGAGCCGTTGTCGTGCCCCGAGTAAAGTCCCTTCCCGTCGCTCGTGAACGCCACGCAGTAACCCACCGACTTGATCGCCTTCGTGAAGATCGGCTTGTCCGCGGTCAGCGACCAGACGCTCAGTTGCCCCGAGTAGCCGCACATGGCGAAGGTCTTCGACTTGGGATCCCAGGCGATGGCGTAGGGGTCGTCGGCGGTGGGCCCGAGTTTCTTCGTGTCCTTGCCCATCGCGATATCCCAGACGCGAATCGTGCGGTCCATCGAAACCGAGATGAGCGTGTTCGCGTCCGGTCCGAAGGTCACGGCCGTGACCGGTGCCTCGTGGCCCTTAAGCGTCTTGAGTTCCTTCAAGCCCACCACGTCCCAGATCTTGATGACGTGTTCTTTGTTATTAGCGTCGCCACCGGCCGAGGCGAGGGATTTGCCGTCCGGCGAGAACGCGACCGAGTAGACGGAACCGGTGTGAACGCCGAGGTTCTTGAGTTCCTTGCCGTCGGCGGCGTTCCAGAGCCGCACCGATTTATCGGCACCCGCCGTGGCGATCGACTTGCCGTCCGGCGAGAACGCGACCGCATCGACGATGTCGGTGTGGCCCTTGATTTCCTGCGTAGTCTTGCCGTCCGCGAGGTTCCAGACGCGAGCGGTCTTGTCGAGGCTGGCGCTCACGACCACGCCGTCTTTCGGATGGAACGAAACCGCGTAAACCGGGCCGGTGTGACCCGTGAGTACCTTCTTTTCCTTGATGCTGCCATCCGCGGCAACGTCCCAAATCTTGACGGTGTTATCGAACCCGGCGGTGGCGAGCAACTTGCCGTCGGGCGAAACCGCGAGTGCGTGAACCAGGGCCGTGTGAGCCTTGACGGGTTGTGCGAATGCGGCGGGCAGCAGCGCGGCGAGGCCGAGGGAAAAGAGTGCGATCCGCAGGCAAGTCATGGTGCGGCTCCGGGGAAAGGATTGGTAGTCCGCACTCTCCGAGTGCGGTTCGTAGCGCGATTCCTGGTGCCGCACTCGGAGGGTGCGGACTACCAATCTACAAAAAAACCGCCGGGGTTGCCCCCGGCGGTTCCCTTCAGCGTTGCGCTCGATTACTTGAGCAGTTCCTTCAGCCCCTTGAGGGCGCGGGCCGTCACGCGGGTCGAAGCCGCCTTGTCTTTTGTCACCGTCATTTCGCCCGGCTTGAAGCGGTTCGGGACGGTCTTGCCGCCCTTCTGCGCCGGAACTCGCTTCGCCTTCAGCTTGAACAAGCCCGGCAGCGTCAACACGCCCGGACCCTTCTGGCTCAGTTCCTTCTTGATGACGTCCGTGATGGCGTCGAACACCTTCGCGACTTCGGTCTTCTTCAACTCGGTCGACTCGACGACGCGGTTGTAGAACTCCGACTTGGTGATCGACTTCCCGCTCTTCGCAGTCGCGCTCTTGGCCATGGTTCTCTCTCCGTGAATGTAATGGTCGCAGCCGCAAAACTCCCCGGAAACTAAGGAGTTTTCGGGTGGGTTGTCAACGGTCCCCCGCGATTTCCTCGAAAAATACCGAGATTCGCGACGTGGGCTTTCGAGCCGATCTCGCAAATGAGCTAATTTTAAGCGTGTTTTCGGAGAATTGCGATCAGCTCGACATTCGCGGGCTTTCGCCACTGGCTGCGGGTTGCGGGCAGTTCGTATCATCAAATTGAACACGACTCCCGTTTCGCGAGACGACCATGCCCGACCTCGATCTCACTTGCATCAATACGATTCGCACCCTCGCGATGGACGCGGTTCAAAAGGCCAACTCGGGGCATCCCGGGGCGCCGATGGGCCTCGCTCCGGTTGCGTACACCTTGTGGAATCAGTTCCTTTCGTACGACCCCGCGCAGCCGAAGTGGACCAACCGGGATCGCTTTGTACTCTCGAATGGCCATGCCTCGATGCTGCTCTACGCACTCGTCCACCTCGCGGGCATCCGCGATCGCGACGAGCATGGCAACACCGTCGATCGCCCCTCGCTACCGCTCGAACAACTCAAGCGCTTTCGCCAACTCGGCAGCCGCACGCCGGGGCACCCCGAGCAAGAAGCCACTTCCGGAATCGAAACCACCACCGGCCCGCTCGGCCAAGGCATCGGCAACGCCGTCGGTATGGCCATCGCCCAGAAGTGGATGGCCGCGTACTTCGGCCGCCCCGGCTTCGAGTCGCTCTTCGACCACAAGGTCTACGCCATCTGCGGCGACGGCTGCATGATGGAAGGCATCGCCTCCGAAGCCGCGTCACTCGCCGGACACCTCAAACTCAACAACCTCTGCCTCCTCTACGACGACAACAGCATCACCATCGATGGCCCCACCAGCCTCGCCTTCACCGAAGACGTCGCGGCCCGATTCGAGGCTTACGGCTGGGCCATTCAGCGGATCGCCGACGGCAACGACACGCTCAAGCTGGCGGCCGAGCTGCAGGCCTTCAAGAAGAACGCCGACCGCCCCACGCTCGTCCTCGTGAAGACGCACATCGGCTACGGTTCGCCCAACAAACAGGACACCCACGGTGCCCACGGCGAACCGCTCGGCCCCGACGAAATCAAGCTCACCAAGAAGGTCTACGGCTGGCCCGAAGACTCGTCGTTCCTCGTCCCGGACGGTGTCTACGATCACTTCAAGAACGGCATCGGCCAGCGCGGCGCGGAGGCGTTCACCGCTTGGACCAAGACCTTCGCCGACTTCAAGGTGAAGCACCCGGACCTGGCCGCAATGGTCGAGACGATGGAGAAGTGCGAACTGCCCGCAGGTTGGGACAAGGACATTCCCGTCTTCCCGGCGGATGCCAAGGGCCTCGCCACTCGCGAGAGTTCGGGCAAGGTGCTCAACGCCATCGCCAAGAACGTGCCCTGGGTCCTCGGCGGCTCGGCGGACTTGAATCCTTCCACGAAAACGAAGTTGCTGTTTGAAGGGGCCGGTGTCTTCACTGCGGCCACGCCTGCCGGGCGGAACATTCACTTCGGCGTCCGCGAACATGCGATGGGCGCGATCATGAACGGACTCACGCTCTCGAACCTGCGGGCCTACGGCTCGGGTTTCCTCATCTTCAGCGACTACGGCCGTGGAGCGCTTCGCCTCGGGGCCGTGATGCACATCCCCGTGCTCTACATCTTCACGCACGACTCGATCGGCGTGGGGGAAGACGGCCCGACGCACCAGCCGATCGAACAGCTTGCCAGTCTGCGGGCGATGCCGAACCTCTGCGTCATCCGCCCCGCGGACGCGAACGAAGTGGCCGAGGCGTACCGGGTCGCGCTGAGTGGTCACAACCCCGTCGTGCTTTCGATGACGCGGCAGAATCTCCCCACCGTGGACCGCACGAAGTTCGCTCCGGCCAGCGGCCTCGCCAAAGGCGGTTACACGCTCATCGACGCACCCGGCGCAAAGCCCGACGTGATCCTGATTGCCACCGGCAGCGAGGTTTCACTCTGCGTCGAGGCTTACGAGAAGTTGACGGCCGAGGGCGTGAAGGCCCGCGTGGTGAGCCTGCCGTCGTGGGACTTGTTCGAGAAGCAAACGAAGGAGTACCGCGACTCTGTGCTGCCGCCGAGCATCGCGGCGCGGGTCTGCGTGGAGATGGCGAGTGCCTTCGGTTGGGAGCGCTACGCGGGCCTCACAGGTGCCATCATCGCGATGCGTTCGTTCGGTGCCTCGGCTCCGCTCAAGGACTTGATGCCGCACTTCGGATTCACGGTCGAGAACATCGTGAAGGCGGCCAAGGAACAGATCGCGAAGAAGTGAGGCGAAGGGTTCCAGCCCTATCCTGGGTGGCACCCAGGAAAGGTGCCATCTCAGAAAGTCACACCCGCACGATCACTTCATTCTCGGGAAATCGCACCTTTGGCAGACCTGCGTACTTGTCGTTGGCCGCGCGGTAACCGGCGGCGGCGAGCGCGAAGGACTTCACGCCGTGGGCTTTCAACCCGAGAATCTCGTCGAACTTCACCGAGTCGAACCCTTCCATCGGGCAGGCATCGACGCCGATCATTGCGGCACTCGCCAGGAAGAACCCGAGCGCGATGTAAGCCTGCCTCGCGGCCCACGCGGTACCCTCGGCTTCGGGCTTGTCGGTGATACCGACCACCATCTTCCGGAAGGCATCGAGCGAGTCGACGGGCACGCCGCGAACTTCGGCGGTGCGGGCCACGTGCCGGTCGGCATCCGCGACCGTAGGCGGTGCCTTCGAACACACCACGATCAGATGCGAGCAGTCCAGAATCTGCGGCTGGCCGTAAGCCGCCGGGTGCAGTTGCTTTCGCATTTCAGGGTCGGTCACCACGATGAACTTCCACGGCTGCAAACCGGTGGACGACGGGGCTAGGACCATCGCCTGTTCCAGTGCGGACCAAACATCTGCGGGAATCTTCTTCGCGGCATCGAACTTCTTCGTGGCGTATCGCCACTTCAAACCGGCCAGCACGACATCGGGTGAAATCGGATTCATGGTGCTCCTAAAAATCTGATGAGGGCACTCTTGTGATACGGCGCGGGCCGCGACTCGTTGACCCGTCAGAAGCTGTGGCACGCGCTGCCGACATGGGGTAGAGTGAAGAGGAGAACAGGAGAGGCATCCGACATGAATGCAACCGCAACACCCCCTGCACCAGCACCGGTCGTTCCGTTGATGACGGCTGAGGAGTTCCTCTCGCTCCACGGCGACGAATCCAACGTGGAACTGGTCAAGGGCCGCGTCGTGAGGTATCCCATGCCAGGTGGAACACATGGCGAAGTCTGTCTAAATGCGGGTGCGATCATCCGAGAGTTCGTGAAAAAACACGGCCTTGGCCGCGCGATGTCGAACGACACGTTCACCCGAACGGGCGTGGATTCGCTCCGTGGCGCGGACGTGTGCTACCTCAGCTATTCGCGCTTACCGAAAGACCAGGAGACGCCGAGCGGTCCCGTCCCGTCACCCGATCTGGTCATCGAGGTGCGGTCGCCGACCGATCGGTTAAACCGACTGATGGGTAAGGCGTACGAGTATCTCGAAGCCGGCGTCGCAGTGGTTGTACTGCTCTTCCCGGAGACGCAATCGGCGACGATCTTCCGCAATGAGGAACTTCCGGTTCAACTCGGAAGCGACGATGAATTGACCCTGCCGGACCTGCTGCCTGGGTTCTCAGTCCGCGTCTCTGCGTTCTTCGAGTAGCCAGACACCACTCACCGCTTGCCCCGACCGATGCCGTAGTACGTGAAGCCGAATTGGGCCATCGAACGTTCGTCGTAGATATTGCGGCCGTCGAAGATCACAGGACCCTTTAGCAGTTTGCGGATCAGTTCGAAGTCCGGGTTGCGGAACTCGGGCCACTCGGTCACGATCGCTACGCCATCCGCGCCTTCCAGCGCGCCGTAAGGCCGATCGGCGTAGTGGAGTTTGCTGCCGTAGATGGCCTTCACGTTCTCCATGGCCTCGGGATCGTGAACGCGAATGCTCGCGCCCGCCGCCAGCAGCGAATCGATGAGCGTGAGCGCCGGCGCCTCGCGGATGTCGTCGGTCCGCGGCTTGAACGCCAAGCCCCAGATCGCGATGGTCTTCCCGGCGAGCGCGGCACCGAAGTGCTTCTGAATTTTGTCTGCGAGCACCCGCTTCTGTGCGTCGTTCACTTCGTCCACCGCCTGCATCAGTTTCAACGGCAAGTCGCGGCGACGGCCCATCGCGATGATCGCTTCGATGTCCTTGGGGAAGCACGACCCGCCGTAGCCGGGGCCGGGGAAGAGAAACTGGAAGCCGATCCGCTGATCGTGGCCGATGCCCTTCCGCACGTCGTTGATGTCCGCATCGAGTGCGTCGCAGAGGTTCGCCATCTCGTTGATGAAGCTGATCTTGGTGGCGAGCATGGCGTTGGCGGCATACTTGGTCATCTCCGCGGACTCGGGCGTCATCACGAGGAAGGGCCGTTCGGTGCGGAGGAACGGACCGTAGAGTTCCCGCAGCGCTTCCGCGACCTCGGGCCTGCGCACGCCGACCACGACGCGATCGGGCTTCATGAAGTCGTCGATGGCCGCGCCTTCCTTCAGAAACTCGGGATTACTGGCGACATCGACGTGGGTACAGCCCTTGGCCGCGAGCCGCTCCGCGACCTTGGCGTTGGTGCCGACGGGCACCGTACTCTTGGTGACGACCACGCGCGAACCGACCGCTCCGTGCGGAACGCCCTTCAAAGCTTCGCCGATGGCATCCGCAACTGCGAAGACCGCGGTGAGGTCCGCGTCGCCGGCTTCCGATTGCGGCGTGCCGACGGCGATGAATACGAGCCGCGCCGACTTCACGGCGGTGGCCAAATCTTGCGTGAAGTGGAGCCGGCCGTCTTCTTTGTTCCGCAACACGAGTTCCTGTAGCCCCGGCTCGTAGATCGGGATGCGGTTGGCGTTGAGCATCTCGATCTTGGCGGGATTGTTGTCCACGCAGATCACGTCGTTGCCGCACTCGGCCAGGCAGGTGCCCGTCACGAGCCCGACGTATCCGGTTCCGATCACGGTCACTTTCATGATGCCTCTCGCCGCTTGCGGCTTCGCGATGCGGGTCGTAATGCTCAATCGCGAAGCCGCGAGCGGCTAAGCGGAGCGCCAGTAGTTCAAAATATCCGTCAGAGTCTGGTCGAGGGGAATCTTCGGACTCCAGCCGGTAGTATGGCTCAGTTTTCGCGGGTCGGCGCGGGTAATTGCCGTATCCGCCTTTCGATCCACTTTCTGAATCACCTCAACCTTCACTTTGGAAAGGGCGAGCAGCCGGTCGAGGATGTCCTGCATGGAGTAAGTTTCGCCGCGGCCCGCATTGTAGGCTTCGCCCTTGATTCCTTTTTCCAGCATAAGCGGGAACGCGGCGACGGTATCGCGCACGTCGGTGATGTCGCGCTGAGCCGAGAGGTCGCCGGTCTCGATTCGCGGAGGTTGCTTGCCCGCTTCGATGGCGGCGATCTGTCGGGCAAAGTTGCCTACGGCGTAGTCCGGGGATTGCCTCGGGCCGATCTGGTTGAAGAGCCGAATGCGGACGATGTCGAGGCCGGGGTTGCGGGTGTATTGATAGCTGAGGAGGTCGGCGGCGGCCTTGCTCGCGGCATACGGGCTGGCGGGTTTCAGCGTCGTGCGTTCGTCGCACGGTTGGCCGGGTTCGTCCGGATCGCCGTAGATCAGGCCGGTGGAAACGAACAGGATTCGCGGGCGAAGTTCGGTGCGAGCGACGGCGTCGTAGAGCGATCGCGTGGCGGCGAGGTTGTCGCGCCAGCACGCATCGGGCTCCTTGAACGAGCCGCCGGTGTTGGCATAACCGGCGAGGTGAATGAGCCACTCGGGTTGGAAGCTACGGACGATCTCTTCGACGCGGGGCGTGTCCGTCAGTTCGCCGAGGAAGAGTTCCGCTGGGATGGTCGGGTTGGGTTTGCGCACGATTCCGGCGAGTGCGTGCGACCCTACCAGCGCCTCGACGAGGTGCCCGCCAACGAACCCGGAGATGCCCGTAATCAGGATTCGCATACCGATTGGCCGCTCGTGGGTTAGCGATCACACGCATCGCGAACCCGCAAGCGGGTTCAAATCCCTCGTGCCTTGAAGTCTGGCAGCGGTTGGCCCTGGAGGCGAGCCAGGTCCGCCTTCACCATGCGTTCGATCAGCTTCTCGAAGGTCACTTCCGGCACCCAGCCGAGCTTGGCTTTGGCCTTGGCGGGGTCGCCGATGAGCAGGTCCACTTCCGCTGGGCGGACCAGGGCCGGATCGCAGACGACGTACTTTTCCCAGTCGAGATCAGCAGCCTGGAACGCGAGTTCCACAAGCTTCTTCACAGTGTGCGTTTGACCGGTGGCGACGACGTAATCGTCGGGCTTGGGTTGCTGCAACATGAGCCACATGGCGCGGACGTAATCGCCGGCAAAACCCCAGTCTCGCTTGGAGTCGAGGTTGCCGAGGCGGAGTTCTTTGGCCATGCCGAGCTTGATGCGGGCCACGCCGTCCGTGACCTTCCGCGTGACGAACTCGCGACCGCGGCGTTCGCTCTCGTGGTTGAAGAGGATGCCCGAGCAGCAGTACATGTTGTAGCTTTCGCGGTAATTCACGGTGATCCAGTGGCCGTAAACCTTGGCGACGCCATACGGGCTCCGCGGATAGAACGGCGTCGTCTCGGTCTGCGGCACCTCGACCACCTTGCCGAACATCTCGCTCGAAGACGCCTGGTAAAAGCGGATCGTGTCCGGCCCGAGTAGGCGAATGGCTTCCAGCACGCGGGTGACGCCGATGGCCGTGAACTCGCTGGTGAGCACCGGCTGCTTCCAACTCGTCGGCACGAAGCTTTGCGCTGCGAGGTTGTACACTTCCTCCGGCTTCGATTCCTTCATCACGTCGATGATGGAAAGCTGGTCAAGCAGGTCGGCCTGGTGGAGGTGAATCTTGCCGGTGAGGTGGTGAATGCGTTCGAAAGATTCGGTGCTGGATCGGCGCACGATTCCGTGAACTTCGTAGCCCTGTTCGAGGAGCAGTTCCGCGAGGTAGCTTCCGTCTTGGCCGGTGACGCCGGTGATGAGTGCCCGCTTCATGTCCGCCTTTTTGTACGTGGGGGTCCGTTGCGAGGGAGAACCGATCTCGCGGGTTTGACCCCGATTGGGGTTGGTTTATTCCCGGCGCGAGAAATGAACAAGCCGCTTGAGGATTCGCGAGATGCTCGCAAAGTCCCAAGCGGCAAAAGCGGCACGACTCACTTCTTCGGAGCCTTCTGGCTTTCGTTCAAGACGAAGAGATAGGCCGCGAGGCCGCGGTGGAGTGCGACGTAAGCGTCTTCCTCGCCCTTGGACACCGGTGCAAAGAGGAGCTTGTTCTTGACGAGATGCTTCACCAGGTCCGCGACGCTCGTTCCTTCCGTGGCCCAGCGCGGGTCGATCAGCCCCGAGGTGCCGGCACCCTTGAGTACGCCCACGGTCGCATCGAGTTGATTGAGGAAGCGGCGGGCCGCCGTTGCGTCCGCGAATTCCAGGTTCTTGGTGATCGGGTCGAGGATCGCGCGAGCCTTTGCGACATCCTGTTCCAACTTCGCGACCTTGGTGAAGTCGGCGGCCTTGCCGATGAGAACGGGAGCGACCGCGGCCGCGAAATCCTTTTCGAGAACCGGACGAATCTCGGCCAAGGCGCTATCGTCGAACGCCGTCGGAAAGTTGAGCTTGCCGACTTGTCGCATCAGGTTGATGGCGTCGGCCGCGGGCGGACCTGCAAAACGGACCTCGGCCAGAAGGTTCGGTGGAAGATAAGCCGACTCCGCCTTTCCTTTCTTCTCCGCAGCCACGATGCCGACCACGATGTGGTTGAGTGCCTCGCCCGAGGCGATCTCGACTTCGTTCGCGCCGTTGAGCGCCTTGAGGAGCGCGGCCGGTGCGTCTTCACCCGCCTTGACGCCGGGCAGGCCGACCACACCGAGCTTTTCGTAGGCCCACTGGTCGTAGATGGCGTTGCGGGCCGCGACGGGGCTGGACCGCGCCGCCGAGGCCGCCTGCTGTTGGGCTCGGGCGAAGTCGCGGGCCGCGGCATCGTTGGGCCGAGCGCCGCCCGTCATGTAGCCGCTATAACTCGGTGTCGAAAGGAATGACGACTGCTGGTAGTTGTTGCGATTGTAGATGCCGTAGCCGACGGGTCCGGTGAGGGTGTAGCCGAAGCTAATGCCCGGCCCGAGGCCGCTGCCCACGGAATATTGGCGAGTCTGAAGGTAGTTGAACTGCACGCCGGGTATGCGCGGCCCGGGCGTTCCGAATCCACCGCCCACGAACTGGGCCGAAGCTGGTGCTGCGAGCGCGGCGAGGAAGAACACGGAGGCGCATCCCTGCAACCCGTGGCGAATGAACTGTTTCATGGATGCCCTCGTGTGGCGAAGCCGCAGATTGCGGCTAAGGCCATTTTAGCCTTTCTTCGGTTCCGGTGGAAGCTTTCCCGGCGGAATCAGCTTCTTCCAAGCGCGGTAGGTCGCGTCGGATTCTTCTTTCGTCCCGTTCGGTTTGAAGCCGATACTCTTGCCCTGTGGCACGAGCCGCACGAGGTGCCAGGCGGCCAGATTGCGGATCGGCGACTGCTCGTGGGCCAAATACTCAATGAGAACTTCAAAGGTTTCGGGCTGCTTGAGATCCTCGGGATCGAACCCGAACAGCAGCTGGAGGATGGTTCGGGCCGTTGCGGGGGAGTAGCCTTGCGCCGGTGAAGTGAGCACCGCGTATAGCTTCTGATCGTTGCCGGGACAGCGGCCGAGCCAGTGGCGAACGATGGTGATGCCGAAGTCCCACTGTTCGGCATTTCGGGCCGAGGCCAGGGCTTTGCCGAGCGGGTCGAGATCGTCGGTCGCTCCGAGCGTGACCAGCGCGATTCGCTGCTCGACGGGGTCGGCGGAATTCAGGAAGGCGTTCAGGGCCGTCGCGGCGTTCTCGGCGCGGGCCCTGCGAAACTTCTCCACGCATGCCGCCGTCTTCTTCGCCTCGGCGGAAAGCGACGCCTCGGGGTCGGCCCAGTCCGGCAGTTTGTCGAGCTTTTGCGGCTGAGGCCGCGTTCCCGCAACGCTATCCCACTCGACCAGCGCTGGCCCTGGAGGTGCCTTCAAACCCAGCGTGATCCCGCCCAGGTCCGCGGCCGCGGAGCCGTTCAACACCAGCATCACGAGCGACGCCACCGGCTCGGGCGGCTTGTCCGTTCCCTTCATTGCGACCTTGAAGCGCGAACCCGCCGGCCAGCGGCCACACAGTTCCAGCGCCACTCGCGTTCCCTTCCCCTCGAGCGAAATCTTCCACGATTGATCCCAGAACCGAACGCGAACGGTGGCTGTGGCCTTCAAGCTCGTCAGGTCCACGCGGCCACGGTCGAGCGTCAGATCGAGGTCGGCGTCCTTCGCTTCGTTCAGCGTGAGCGCCGTTTCGAGGGCCGGCAACGGCGACTTGCCGTCGTAGTCCGCCAGCGACTTGACCGCGACCGCGCCGTTCTTCGATTCGAGACTCGCGCCGGGAAGAGTGACCAAGAGATCGGAAGAATACAGATCCGCGTTCTCGGGCAGGATTTTGAACCCGGCGGTTCCAGTAGGCCTCGCCGCGAACGTCGCGGCGAGCGAACGCGCCTTGGCCGCGACTTCCCGAGGCGGATCGTCCGCCCGCGAAGAGTGAACGAAAAGCCCGAACGCAACAAGGACGAGAGTCGCACGCATGGAACCGCTCCGCTTTGGCGGCATTTTACGCAGGAACTCCGAGGCGAGCGTGCGACGTGCGAAAAATCGTGCCTCGTGAAGACATTTCTTCACACTCGCAGTCGCCTCTCGCTTCTCGCCAATTCTCCCGGTACACTCTTCCCCATCACCCCGAATCCTCCACGTGAAGCCGCCCATGCCCGCGATCAACCCCCGCTCGCTGATCGAGAAACTGAACCAAACCTGCCACCGAACGCTCGATTCGGCCGCGGGGTTGTGCCTCTCGCAAACCCACTTCTCCATCGAGATCGAACACTGGTTCATCAAACTGTGCGAGGGCACGGGCAGCGACTTCGCCGCGATCTTTCGCCATTTCCAGATCGACCCCAGCAAGGTGAAGCAGCAACTCGAAGCGACCATTCGCCACTTCAAGACGGGGAATAGCCGGGCTCCGAGCCTCGCGGTGGAAGTGTTCGACCTGATGCGCGAAGCGTGGGTGCTCGCGTCGCTGGAGTACGGCAGCCCGCAGGTTCGCAGCGGGCACCTGCTTGTGGCGGCACTCACCGAACGCACCCTGGCCATGCACTTGAAGGGTTCCTCGGCGGAACTCGGTCGCATTCCCGCAGACCGGTTGCACGCCGAGCTGAAGGCGATTTTGGAAGGTGGCTCGACAGACGAGAATGCCCAGGAAGCAGCGGCGGTTTCCGCTCAACCCGCGACCTTGCCAGACGGCACGCCTCGGGCCGCGGGCGATTCCAAGACGCCGAGCCTCGACCAGTACACGCACAACCTCACAGCGCAGGTGAAGCAGGGGAAGATCGACCGCATTCTCGGCCGCGATGCCGAGATTCGCCAGGTGATCGACATCCTTACGCGGCGACGGCAGAACAACCCGATCCTCACCGGCGAAGCCGGCGTCGGCAAGACCGCGGTCGTGGAAGGGCTCGCGGTGCGGATCGTCGCCGGCGACGTGCCCGAGCCGCTCCGCAACGTCGAACTTCGCACGCTCGATCTGGGCCTGCTTCAGGCCGGGGCCGGGATGAAGGGCGAGTTCGAAAACCGCCTCAAGTCCGTGATTCAAGAAGTGAAGTCGTCGGCCGTGCCGATTATTCTGTTCATCGACGAAGCGCACACGATGATCGGGGCCGGGGGCGCGGCCGGTCAGAACGACGCCGCGAACCTGCTGAAACCCGCCCTGGCCCGCGGCGAACTCCGCACCATCGCGGCCACCACCTTCGACGAATACAAGAAGTACTTTGAAAGCGATCCGGCTCTGAAGCGCCGCTTCCAGGAAGTGCGCGTCGAGGAACCGGATGAGGCGAAGGCCATTCGCATGATGCGCGCCATCGTCGAGCCGATGGAGAAGCACCACAAGGTGCGCATCTTGGACGAGGCCGTGGTCGAGGCCGTGCGGCTGAGCATCCGGTACTTGCCCGAGCGCCAGCTGCCCGACAAGTCCGTGAGCTTGCTCGACACGGCATCGGCCCGAGTGAAGCTGAGCCAAGGCGCGACCCCGCCGGCACTCGAAGACGTGATCCGCGAGATCGAGCACCTCGACATCGAGATCGCGAGCATCACGCGCGAACGGCGCGGCTGGGAGAATCACGACACGCGGTTCGTCGAACTTTCCGAGCGAAAGAAGGCTGCGGAAGAGAACCGCGACGTGCTGAAGGTGCGGTTGGACAAGGAGCGCGCACTGGTGACCGCGGTTCACAAGGCGGCAGCCGAAGCCGAGAGCCCCGACGCCGATACGGCCGAGGCCGGGAGCCGGGAACTGACCCGCCTCCGCAAGGAACTCGCCGACCTTCAGGGCGAGCATCCGCTGGTCATGCCCGTCGTCGACGGCAGCGCGATCAGCCAGATCATCGGCGGGTGGACCGGCATCCCCGTCGGCAAGATGGTTCGCAACGAAATCGACCTCCTGCTTCAACTCGACAAGAGGCTCGGCGAACGCGTCATCGGTCAGGATCACGCGCTGAGCGAAATCGCGGAACGCATTCGCACGTCGCGCGCGGAACTCGGCGACCCCAGCCGGCCCGTCGGCGTCTTCCTCCTCGTCGGGCCTTCCGGCGTCGGCAAAACCGAAACCGCACTCGCCCTCGCCGACCTGCTCTACGGCGGCGACCGCAACATGGTCGTCGTCAACATGTCCGAGTTCAAGGAAGAGTACAAGGTCTCGCAACTCATCGGCTCGCCTCGCGGCTACGAAGGCTCTTCCGAAGGCGGCGTCCTCACTGAGGCCGTTCGCCGCAAGCCCTACTCGGTCGTGCTGCTCGATGAAGTGGAGAAGGCGCACCCGTCCGTTCAGGAAATCTTCTATCAGGTCTTCGATAAGGGCATGCTCACGGACTCGCGCGGCATCGAGGTGAACTTCAAGAACACGATCATCTTGCTGACCTCGAACGTCGGCACGGCGACGGTTCAGAAGGCGTTTTCGGGGAAGGAACTCGCTCCGGACGCGGCGAAGCTCACGGAACTATTGCGGCCCGATCTCTTGAAGGCGTTCAAGCCCGCATTGCTCGGCCGCATGAGCGTGGTGCCGTACCTGCCGCTCTCCGACGCGGTTCTCAAGACGATCATCGAGTTGCAGTTGAAGAAGATTCAAGCGCGGCTCAAGGCCAACCACAAGGCGGCGTTCGAATACGATCCGAAGGTGGTGGAGGCGATTGCGGCGCGGTGCAAGGAAGTGGAGAGCGGGGCCCGCAACGTGGACCACATTATGACGAAGACGCTGCTGCCGGCGATTGCATCCGAGATTCTGGCGCGTCGTTCCGAGGGCCGCACCGTCTCCACCGTGAAGGTGGCCGTGGGCGGGGACGGCGCGTTCGCCTACGCGATCGAGTAACTCCGGATGCAGCGCGGCAGTTGCCCGCTGCTATTACTTCGGATCAGGGGGGACACTCACGTGTCCTTAAACTTCTCGACTGGAATTACAGTCTCGTCAAGCTGATCAAATTTCTGGGCTTTGATCTGCTTTTTCGCGTCATCTTCGTTGACGTAGGCTTTCGACGCGCTCGAGAATTGGTGGTGCGTCATTTCGCCGGAGTGAACTTTTTGAGCTCGTAGGCGAGCTCCCACTCGGTCGTGCCAGTCGCGATGTTCTCCCAGATGATCACGCGCTTGACGATGCCGACCCCGGCGGCGTACCAAATTGACTCCTTGATTCGTTCAGTCTTGCCGGAAAAGCCGCCCAATTCGACGGTCCGCACTTCGACGGCCTTGAACTTGCCCGCCGGGACTGTGACCTCGGCCTCAACACCGACGACAGTGGCGGTCAAAGTGTAGTCCGCCGCTTGGGGCGGTATGGCCTTAAACGTCACCGACCACTTGTCTCCAGTCTTCACCGGATACTTAAGCAGCGGCACCACCCCGCCGATTGCCTCGTGGGAGACGCCCTTCTCGTCTGAGTAAATATATGAGGTGGCGGGATCGATCCCCGAGCCGCTGGTCACGGTCGCAGTGGTCTTCCCGCCCTTCACCGCGATCTTCCAGACATCGAAGCGGCGCTCGCCTCCCTCCTTGCCGTCGCGGAGTTGGCTGTAGACCCACTTGTTACCTTTGACGAGAGGGTAGTAGTCGGGCGACTTTTGTTTCTCCTGGCCGCCGGTCGCCGTGGCGGCGGCGAGAACCAGCACGGCCACGAGCAAGTGGTTTGAAAGCACGCGGTACATGTCATCCTCCAGCCTGGGGAACCGAACATCGGCACGGCGGTCGTCTCATCCGATCATAACAGACGTTCAAGGCGAAGCAACCCATCTGGTTAGGGGAGATGCGGCGGCGGGATATCGTTACTCCCAAGGTGGCTTTGAAACACCGCCAACGCGCGCATGGCCATGTTAGCCGCTCTAACAAAGACCCCTTCTCGGCGGAAATCACGGTAATTGTCCAAGAACGCTAAAATGTGCTTGTTCCTTATATCTTCGGCCAAAAACATTTTGAAGGTAATCGAGTCGCCGACCCTGTCCGAGAACACATCGGCCGCGGAGTTGCGGAACGTTCTGCTGGCGATAATCAGACGCCGACCCTCGAGGGCCAGTTGGTACGTCAGCCGCTCACACTCTCTCGCGTAGGTGTTGGCGGAGATCAGGCCGTCCCGCGCCAGATCGTCGAGTTCGATTTGCCGCTCCCGATTCTGGTAGCGGAGTAGCTCGAAGAGTAATACGCCGGCCCCTTGGAGGTTCGACGTTAACAGGTTCGGGTTCAGGCGGATCGTGTTCTGCTCGATGAAGTAAGCTCCCGCGTGCGCGTAATTCAGGTCGACCTCGATTATCAGCCCGGCGTCCAGCGCGTCCCTCAACATCTTGCGGAACTTCGGGTCAGATTTGAAGAGCAGCAGAATGTCATCCAGTGTGATGACTGCCGTCGTTTCGCACTCCGTCGGGGAGTCGGGGCTTGGCGGCAAAACGGGTAAGGCCGTCATCGCCTCCGATGGCGGGAGCGTTTGCAGCCGCGGCCCGGCCGGTTGGCCCAGATGGAGGGACTGCTGGTAAGCATTCCAGGCGGTTGATTCTCGTCCGGCAAACGCGTCGGCCGCGACCGCCAGGCCCACTTGGAACCGGCCCGATGCCACGTCGAGGTCGGCCTGCTGCTGGACCGCGATCCCGGTGAGTGCCGTCTGATATTGGCCCCACGCCGTGGATTCGGTGGCGACGTACTGGTTCCAGGCGGAGTTGTCCGTCGCCACGAAGTTGTCAAAAGCCGCTTGTACGGTCGCGGTCCACGCCGCCTCCGCCGATGTTAGCGAGGCTTCCCACACGCCCTGTGCCGCATTGGTGCCCACCTCGGCCGCGGCCTTTGCGACTAGGTTCGCGCTATTGAAGGCAACCAAAGCCGCGGCGCGGGAATCGACGTGGGTGATGTAGGCCGCGGCCAGGGCGTCGATGTCGCCCGCGTCCGCGGCGGCCTGACTATCCGCTTGGTACTGTGCGTCGGCCGCCGCGTAGGCGTCGTCTAAAATCGTAGTGGCGCTATTAAAAGCGGCGCCCGAGGCTGCACTCACGGTGCTCAGGGCCGTATTCAGTTCGGTGTCGGCGACCGAGATCGCCGACGTAATGGCGCTGTTCGCGTTGCTGACTGCCGTTTGGAGCCTGCTGAAGGCTTGGGCATTGCGGCTTGAGTAAAGCGCGAATGCGGTACTCTCGGTGAAGTGGTAGAGCGCATAGGCGTCGTCGGTTTGACTCTGCGCCGCGGCATTCGCCGCCGCCGCATCGGAGGTGTATTGCGAGTACGCCGCCTCCGCGTCCGAGGTGTATTGCGCCGCCGCGCTCCCGACCGCGGACACATAAATCAGGTAGGTATCGACGAGTGCCGTCCCGACGTTGACATTATCCGTGCCAACCAGGACGGTCACCGGGTTCCCGATCGAGTAGCCCGAAGGTGCTGTGAAGGCGACCGTGTAAGAACCAGGCGCCATGTCGGTGAATGCGTAGTGTCCGGAGTCGTCCGTCGTTCCCGTCACCGGCGACCCACCATCCGGCGTGATCGTGACGGTGATGCCCGGAGCCGTGCTCTCGTTGTTGTTCTGGATGCCGTCGGCGTTGGTGTCGAAGAACGCAAGGCCGGAAATCGCGGCTGGCACGGAGCGATCTTCCAGTGCGGTGAGCATGAGACGCGCGCGGTTAATATGACGATTATTAGAACGATAGGGGGGGGGGGGCGCACGTCCGAATGACGGAGCGGCGGAACATCCGGCGAGCGAGCTCGATGATCGACATGATGGGCGTCTTCCGGGAAGAGATACCGGTAGCGATTGGAATATTCCGAAGGTAACAATTCTGCGGGCGCGATGCAAGTGACATCGTCACGGATTTCTGGAAATCGCTTTCTCAACCCTCGCGAAGCCGCCGGCGAGAATTCCGCGCAAGCCCGGATTCGTTTCGCGTTCCACCGACGGATTATTCCGCGATGAGGTGATTTCCGATGTTCGGTTTCCCGCGAATCCGGTTGCTGGTTCTCACTGCGGCACTGTTCGCCTCGTGGGGTCAGGCTTCGGATGCGCGGGCCGCGTGGGTCACGATTCAGAACGACACCAAAGGCGTGATCGTCGTACAAAGTGCGCTGACGGTGAATGGGCAGGTGCGGCGGGGCAAGCCGGTACGATTGCTGCCGGGCGAATCGGTGCGCGAGTTTTACGCGCCGCCGGCGATCGCGATGGAAGTGTACGATGCCCAGAATCCGAACAAGCCGCTCCTGACCGCACCGCTGACGATCAAGACTGAGAACCAGGCGTTCTCGGTTGCC